>CAJQKW010000001.1 GCA_905478975.1 uncultured Pseudomonadales bacterium
GTTTTGAATTAAAGAGTTCTCAACTAAGCTCTTTTATCAACTTCTTGTTACTTGAGTATTGTTACTTGAGTATTGTTACTTGAGTATTGTTACTAGAATATTATCACTAAACGCAGGCCGCTCAGTTCTTGACCGGCCTTTTTTGTAACTTCCGCTGTAGTGTTCTGCGGTGCATGCCCAGTGTTTTTGCCGTGGCGGAAATATTGCCATGATGTTGATTCAGCACTTTTTGGATATGTTCCCATTCCAGTCGATTCACCGAGGGCGGGGAATCCTGCAATGGCACTTCTCCGGCTTTACCTCTGCGGCTTTCAAAGGCCGCGATAATCTCTTCGACTCCGGCGGGCTTGCACAGATAGTGAGTCGCCCCCAGTTTAATCGCCTCGACAGTGGTGGAAATGCTCGAGTAGCCGGTCAGTATCACTACCTCTAGAGCGGGCTGGCACTCCAGCAGTTGCTGCAAGATGGCCAACCCAGATTCCTGTTCCAGCTTTAAATCTAACACCACGCGATCAATATTTTCACTCTGTAGCTGAGCCATCGCCTGCTCGCCATTGCTGGCGGTTAAGGCCTGCTCGCCACGGCGCTGCAATACTCGGGCAAGTACCGTGCTAAAGGCTGGGTCGTCGTCGACTAATAGGTAATTCACGATACTTTTGATACGGCTACGGTTAAAAGGGGCAGGGTTATCTGGGTGATTGTTCCGCCTTCAGCCGCATTTTGTAAGATCACCGACCCGCCAAAACGGGTCAATGTAGCCTGGGACAGGAACAGGCCCAAACCCAGACCCTCGGCTTTGTCACTCACAAAGGGCTGTCCCAAGGTTGCCATTTTCTCGGCATCGAGGCCGGTGCCAAAATCACGGATATTAATGGTCGCAGTATCCGCATTCCAGCTGATCTCTATATCGACTTTTTCACTGGCATCGGCAGCATTGTTCAGCAGGTTGAGAATAGACTGGGCAATGGTGGGGTGAAATACCGCACTCATGGCTGGGCTATTGTGAAATTGAATCTGAGTTTGCAACAGCGGTCGCATCAGCTGCCAGCGTGCCAACACATTATCTAAATAGACTTGCACCGGCTGTTCTTCAAGCTGGTGTGACTGAGATTCTTCAGCGGTGGTTAGCAGCTGTTTGAGGGTGATTTTACACTGCTCGATCTGCTGATTAAGCAGCAGTACATCTGGATGGTTGTCGGTATCCAACAGCATCTCATCGACAATCAACTTCATGGTATTCAGCGGTGTGCCCAGTTCATGGGCTGTACCGGCGGCCAGGGTTCCCACCGCTAGAAGCTGTTCGTCCCGCAGTTGCGCATCCCGGGCCATGGCAATTTCCTGTTCTTGCTGCTTTAGGGTCGCGGCCATACGGCTGATAAAGTAAATAATAATGCCTGCGCTGATAGCAAAGTTAGCCCACATGCCCAGAATATGTAGGCTGTTGTCCGCCGCCTGATGGTGCCCCGGTGCAATGGCGACAATGGCCACATAGTACTTAAGTAAAAGGCTGTAGCAGATCAGGGCTATAGCAGTCAGGGCAATGCTGTAACCCCGTGACAGGGTGATTGCGGCAATACTGATGGGGATCAGCATATAGGAGACAAAGGGGTTGGAGGCGCCGCCGCTAAAAAATAACAGTATGGAAAAGAATGCGATATCCGCCAGCAGGTGAATAAAGAACTCGGCATTGCCTATGGGTACAGCGCGACGGCTGCGCACCCAGATAGCTGCGGTGAGTGACGCGTAGACACTGAGTACAAAGGCGATTTCCGCCACTGGCAGGCCAATGGGTTGCACCCAGGTGAAATAAAGCAGTGCCAATATCTGGCCCACTAGTGCCACGCCGCGAATCAAACTGAGAACGTAGAGGTTCTCTCTGGTGGCGCTATTGTTATTCGGCTGGTTTTTTTTCATGGGCTAAATGGTACTAGAAATGTATCGCCATTGAGAGATAAACCGCACGACCGAGACCCGGTATCGCTTCACCAAGGGCAATGTCGCTATCGCCGCTGCGATTGCGACCACTTAAATGGGCGGCATAAAAGCGATCAAAGAGATTTTTAACCCCGGAACGCAGCTGTATATTCTCGGTGACTGACCAGTTGGCGCCTATATTCACTATGCCAAAACCGCCGGATTGGGCTTCATTGTTGTAGCTGGCCACATGCTTTTGGCGGGCATAGATAACCGACTCTGCCATCAACTGCAGAGCTCCTTGATCCGGTTGATAGCGCAGACTGAAGCGTGCATTGGCCGGTGCGATACGATACAGATCATCGGCTATATCAGTGCGCTTGCCACGCACATAGCTGACCACGCCATCCGCGGACCAATTATGATTGATACGGTAATTCCAATTGGCATCGGCGCCATAGATCTCGGCATCGGTATTTTCATAGCTCAGGGCGGTGGCACCGCTCATCATATTGCTGACCATATTGGCGCTCATATCCATGCTCGGAACACCCTGAATATAGTCGTCGATCTGGCGATAAAAAACCTGCGGGTAAATACTGAAGCGCGCGGTTTTTTTGCTCAGACCAATGCTGATTTCATGGGCAGTTTCATGTTTTAGCGACAGATTGCCAATATAGCTGCGGCCATCGGCGAGGCCAGCGGTTATCGGTAAGGGCAACCAGAGAAAGGTTTCCTGATAAGAGGGCGCGCGATTCTTAATCCCCAGATCAATGGTCAGGGCAGTCTCAGGATCGAGGCTGCGATTGAACTTCAATACCAGATCGGTAGTGTTGTAATCGAGACTGCGGTCCGCCTGATTAAACTGTATAGCCAGCATATTAGCTGCATTGCCCATCATCCCCATCATGCCAGAAGAGGTCACCTCGTCACTGTCGAGGCTAGTGCGATTCTGTCTGATACCAGCCTGATAACCCCAGTCGCCAATATCACCGTTGAGCTCTGCAAACAGGCCGAGGATATCCCGCTGGGTGCGATTAAAGTTAAGCAGCTGAAACATGGCATTATTGGGATTGCTGATAGTCGAGTCATGGCTGCTGAGGTTGCCATCGGTACCGATCTTTAATTCACCGAAGGCCAGTGGCAGTTGCGCGTTCAGACTCCAAGAAAGATTGTCGGCGGTGGCGAGATTGCTGCGGTAACCCATGCCCATGGCTGGGGCACTGCGCAGGCTAAAGTTATCCATAGAGTGAGTGACATCGGCCCAGGCTAGAGACATATTGATTGCTGCGCTATCGACTTGAGTGCTAAGAGTCATGCCCGCCAGATCGGTTTCCACCGAGACGATATCCATGGCCAGAGCGGGGGTGCCACTGTTGCTAATATCCAGCTGCCCGACAAAGACAGCCAATTCAGTGTCATCTGACTTCCAGCCGTAGGCGAGGTCAAAACGATCCCGCTGATGCTGACTGCCAGCTACGGTTTTATTGTCGCCGGCTTGAATATTATCGCCCTCGTTGTGGGAGCCGAGAAAGGAAAGTTTATGCTGATTGTTGGCGATCACCAGCTGCATATCTGAGCTCGACTGACTACCGTTATCGGTGAGCTGGGCAGTGGCAAAGCCGCTGACTTCAATATCCGTTTCGGAGGCAAAGCTGCCGCGATTAAATTGCGCCACCATATGGCCACCAATACTCTCCTGAGCTTGGCTGACCGGCGTAACACCGCGGTAGACAGTGAGCTCCTGGAGTAGACCTGCAGGGGCGTAGGCCAGTGGTGAGTCCATGGCATTGGGGCCACCACTGAGGGTCGGTGCCTGATCCAGCTTTACCGATACTCTGTCGCCATACATGCCGCGGTATTGGGCGATGCCGGTGATCACCCCATTGGCATTATTGTTGGCCCCGGGAATGCGTTTTAGCAGTTCGGCGCTGTCTGGGCTGTGCAGGGGATTAGTGCGGGGAGAACCGCTAATCTGACTTGCCAGTGGGAATGCCTGAATGGTGATTTCTTCAATATCATGGGGATGATCAGCCAGTGCTGAAGTACCAGTGATAAGGGTAAAAAAAGCACTGACAGCAGAGACAGTTTTAGCGTGCATAACGAGATCCAGAGAGTAATAAATGAAGGCGGCAATTTTAGGTATTTGGCGGTCTCTGAACAATGTGGCAAATTGTCGCAGTGGGCGCCTTTTAGTCGAGCTCCTCACCCTAGATTACAGTTGGGACAAAACCAAAAAGCGAGTACCATGCGCGATTGTTAACTTGCTTGTGAGTTGTAGCCATGGAACCACTATCTGAAGATCTTCAAGAAAACCTCGACCGCATGATTGTCGAGAGTCTCGAAACCGGTTGTGTCTGGGGATTAAAGGACGCAGAGGATAACTGGGCGCTGGTGGGCTCCACCGATAGCGATACCATCGACGTTATTCCCTTTTGGTCAAATTGTGACTTTGCCCAGGCACTCTGTACTGGTGATTGGGATGTCTACACTCCGGTTGCCGTTGAAATGGAAGAGTTTCTCGACGATTGGCTGCCCGGCATGCACAGCGATGTGTTGATGGTTGGCGTCAACTGGACGGTAGATCTTGAAGGCCAGGAATTGGAACCATTGGATCTGCTGGAAGAGTTTGAAGCTGAACTAGATTAAGAGTAGAAAAATAGAAGAGCAAAAGAGCAGAGGCGACAATGTTTTTACAGCAGTTTTATACCCGCGATGAGTTATCTCTGAGCATCAGTGCCGAGCAGGGCAGTGGCTTTGCAAAAACCATCAGCAATGATTTCAATCCGATTCACGATATCGACAGCAAGCGCTTCTGTGTGCCGGGCGATCTGCTGTTTGCACTGGTATTAGAGCGCTATGGCCTGAGCCAGCAGATGCGCTTTGAATTTTCCGGTATGGTCTCGGCGGATACACCATTGGTTTTACCTGAGTCGCCAGGGGATCAGTTTGAAATTGCCGATGCCCGGGAAAAGACCTACCTGAAAGTATCCCGCAGTGGTGGTCAGTTACAGGATCAGCAGGTGCTGGAAAGTCTGATTAAACACTATGTGTTCTTTTCGGGACAGAACTTCCCGCATATTCTGGTGCCATTAATGGCCGAGAAGCATGTCATGATCAATCCCCAGCGACCGCTGGTGATCTATGAATCTATGTCACTACAGTTGGAGACTCTGGAGCTGCAACAGCCCAGTGTGGAACTGGCTGGCACTAGTCTCGAAGTGGATGGCAAGCGCGGTAATGCGGAGTTTAAGTTTAATCTGGTGGATGGCGGCAAGATTGTCGGCACCGGTGTGAAGACCTTAATCCTCAGCGGTCTGCGTGAATATCAGCAGGAAGCCATAGATCTAATGGTGGCAACCTACTTAGATAACCAGGCCCGTCACAGCGAAGCCTGATTGATTCTAAGAATTTGAGCTGGGCAGTTTGAACCGGGCAGTTTAGGCAACGGCTTTAGCTCTTGCTTTGGTAACGGCTTTGCCCTTCAGTATATCCTTTAAGAAATGCCCAGTGTGGGACGCTTTAACTTTGGCCACTGTCTCTGGTGTACCCTCGGCAATAATCATTCCGCCCCCAGAACCCCCTTCAGGACCCAGATCGACAATCCAATCAGCGGTCTTGATCACATCCAAATTATGCTCAATCACCACCATGGTATTGCCCTGGTCGCGGAGTCTATGGAGTACCGCCAGCAGCTGTTCAATATCGTGGAAGTGCAGGCCGGTGGTGGGCTCATCGAGAATGTATAAAGTCTTGCCGGTATCGCGCTTTGAGAGTTCTTTTGACAGCTTAATACGCTGTGCTTCACCACCGGATAAGGTGGTCGCCGACTGACCCAGTTTGATATAGGAAAGGCCTACATCCATAAGGGTTTGCAGTTTGCGCGCCACAGCTGGAATGGGGTCGAAAAATACTCGGGCATCCTCTACGGTCATATCCAGCACCTGATGAATATTTTTGCCTTTAAAGTGAATGTCGAGCGTCTCGCGATTGTAGCGCTTGCTCTTGCACACATCACAGGGCACATAGATATCCGGTAAGAAGTGCATCTCCACCTTGGTCACACCATCACCCTGGCAGGCTTCACAGCGACCGCCTTTCACATTAAAGCTAAAGCGTCCCGGGTTGTAACCGCGTGAACGGGCTTCCTGAGTCGCGGCAAAGAGTTCGCGAATCGGTGTAAAAATACCAGTGTAGGTGGCGGGATTTGAGCGCGGTGTGCGACCGATGGGGCTCTGGTCGATATCGATGCACTTATCGAGATGGTTGAGGCCGGTAATGGTATCGTGAGCGGCAGACTTTAAGGTCGTCGCTTTATTGAGAGCAACTGCTGCAGCCGGATAGAGGGTGCCATTGATCAGTGTTGATTTGCCGGAACCGGATACGCCGGTAATACAGGTAAGCAGACCGATGGGGATCTGTAGGTCAACATTTTGCAGGTTGTTGCCACAGGCGCCAGTGACATCAATAAACTTACCTTTGGGCTGATTGCGCTTCTCGGGAATTTTTATCCCACGCACGCCGGACATAAACTGACCGGTGACCGAGTTGGGATTGTCGTGAATCTGCTGAGCCGTGCCTTCGGCCACCACTTCACCACCATGGACACCGGCGCCGGGGCCGATATCAATAATATAGTCAGCGGCGGCAATCGCCTCTTCATCGTGCTCCACAACAATCACGGTGTTGCCGAGATCCCGCAGACGGACCAGGGTTTTTAGCAGCCGTTCATTGTCTCGTTGATGCAGGCCAATTGAAGGCTCATCGAGAATATACATCACGCCCACTAGACCTGCGCCGATTTGACTGGCGAGGCGAATGCGCTGAGCTTCACCACCGGATAGAGTGTCGGCGCTGCGGTTCAGTGACAGATAGTTGAGTCCCACATCCACCAGAAAGCGGAAACGCTGACGGATCTCTTTAATGATTTTTTCGGCGATCTCACCCTGACGACCTTCCAGTTCAATATTGTCGAAGTAATCACAGCAGTCGCCCACGGGCATGCTGACAATATCCTCAATACGACGATCGTCGATAAACACATGGCGCGCGGATTTGCGCAGTCGTGTGCCATCGCACTCGGGGCAGTGGGAACTGGTCATATATTTGCCTAACTCTTCCCGCACCGAGCCGGACTCGGTTTCGCGATAGCGGCGCTCCATATTATTGATCACACCCTCAAAGGTATGCTCGCGACGGAACATGGTGCCGCGATCATTGACATAGCTAAAGGTGATCTCTTCTTTGCCGCTGCCATAGAGAATTTTTTTGCGGTGATCTTCGCTCAGCGCTTCCCAGGGGGAGTCGATATCAAAATCGTAATGGGCCGCCAAAGAGGTGAGCATATTGTAGTAATACAGCGTGCGACGATCCCAGCCGCGAATCGCGCCCTCGGAGATCGACGCTTCCGGGTGATGCACTACGCGGTCAATATCAAAAAACTGATGCACACCCAGGCCATCACAGGTGGGGCAGGCACCGACCGGATTATTAAAGGAAAACAATCGTGGCTCTAATTCATTGAGACTGTAGTTACACACCGAACAGGCAAACTTGGCCGAGAACATCTGGTCCGGTTCATCGCTATCCATAAAGCTAATGCCCGCCAGTCCCTCTGCTAGGGTGAGGGCGGTTTCAAAGGACTCGGCTAAACGGATGCCCATGTCTGCTTTGACTTTAAAGCGGTCCACCACTACTTCTATATCGTGCTTTTGCTTTTTGTTCAGTGCTGGGGCTTCATCCAGATCGCAGACTAGGCCATCGATTCTGGCGCGAATAAAACCCTGTCGGCGCAGACTTTCAAAGAGATGCAGATGCTCACCTTTGCGGCCTTTGATAATGGGTGCCAGCAGCATGAGTTTGGTGTTCTCGGGCATGGCCAAGACTTGATCCACCATCTGACTGACGGTCTGGGCTTTTAGTGCCTGATTGTGCTCAGGGCAGCGTGGCTCTCCGGCGCGGGCAAATAGCAGGCGCAGATAATCATAGATCTCGGTAATAGTACCCACGGTTGAACGGGGGTTGTGGGAGGTCGATTTTTGCTCAATGGAAATGGCCGGAGAAAGTCCTTCGATATGGTCCACATCGGGCTTTTCCATCATTGACAGAAACTGGCGCGCATAGGTGGAGAGGGATTCCACATAGCGACGTTGGCCCTCGGCATAGAGCGTATCAAAGGCCAGAGATGATTTGCCCGACCCAGACAGGCCTGTAATCACGACTAATTTATCCCGTGGAATATCAAGATCGATATTTTTGAGATTGTGTGTGCGTGCGCCGCGTACCTGAATGGTATTCATTGAGAATTCTTTTGGTTATGTTAAACGATCGATTATAGAGTGCTGGTGGTGCACTCGGCAAAGTGATTCTGATAATTCCTTAAACTATTACGAATAGGCAGGGGCGACAGACTGCAATGGTGGAAAAATAGTTGCCCCGAATGGACTGAATATTATGCAAAATTAGACCGTGCACTGTGCCGTGGCGCTGTTAGAATGCTCTGGCTTTTAATCACATCGCCATCAATACTCCATTACAAACCCACGGCCCCGACACTGACTTGAATAATTCCTCCTCATTTTCCCCTCTAGAGAAACGCGCAGTCGCTTCATTGGCGAGCCTTTATGGTTTCAGAATGCTCGGCCTGTTTATGGTGCTGCCGATACTGGCTCTCTATTTGGAGGGTTATCCGGGTTTCAGTCCCTTGATGCTGGGTATAACTCTCGGGATCTACGGCCTGACTCAGGCGGCTCTGCAAATTCCACTGGGACTGCTATCGGATAAGATTGGCCGCAGGCCGGTGATTATTGGCGGTCTATTAGTCTTTGTCGCTGGTAGTTTGGTGGCGGCATCCGCAGAAACTACGACAGGTTTAATTGTCGGTCGCGCGATTCAGGGCGCCGGTGCTATCGCCAGCACGCTGATGGCCCTGGTCAGTGATCTTACCAGTGAGGAAAATCGCACCAAGGCTATGGCTACCATAGGCGCCAGTATCGGTATGTCATTTATGCTGGCCATGACCGCCGGCCCACTAATCGCCGCAGTTCTGGGATTGCCCGGTGTGTTCTGGGTCACTGCATTGCTCGGTTGCCTGGGGATTATTATCTTTATGCGCTGGGTTCCGGCTGCGGTGTCGGTACAGCGCAATCGCGAGACTCACACCGATATTCAGCAGATTCGCGGTCTGCTAAAAGACGCCAATCTGCTGCGACTCAATTTTGGTATTTTTGCCCTGCATCTAATCCTGATGGCGGCCTTTGTGGTGATTCCTGTGCTGCTAGCGGAAGAACTTGGGGTTTTGGCCAATGATCTCTGGTGGGTCTATTTGCTGTTATTGGGGGGTGGCTTTGTCGCCATGTTGCCGGTGATGATAGCCGGAGAAAAGTTGCAGCGCGAGAAGCTCAGCTTCACCACGGCAGTTGCTTGCGTGACCTTTGCCATGTTGCTGCTAGCCTTATTTAGAGGCCCGTTGTTGACGCCGGTTATGTTGCTGCTATTTTTTGCTGCGTTTAATCTGCTTGAAGCGTCGTTACCTTCATGGTTGAGCAAGGCCTGTCCCCCGGGGCAAAAGGGCACGGCGATGGGAATCTATTCAACCAGTCAGTTTTTTGGTGCCTTTGTCGGTGGCCTGCTGGGTGGCTGGAGTGTGCAGCAGTTGGGTGTCGATAGTTTGTTTCTGTTGCTGGCCGCGATTGGCTTTGCCTGGTGGCTCGCGGCGCTGGGGCTGCTAGCTCCCAAAGCGCTACAAACTGTTGTTCTAAATAGCGGTGATATGGCACATGAGGATTTTGCGAAATTAATCTTAAAAGTTCCCGGCGTAGAGGATATACTCGTGGTTCGTGGGGAACAGCTGGCTTATGCCAAAGTGAATAAAAAGACCGTGGACATGTCCGGTCTCAAGCCTTACTTTAATCGATAACGAACAGGGGAAGAAAATGGCGCGCGGAATTAACAAAGTAATAATAGTCGGTAACTGTGGTCAAGACCCGGAGACGCGCTATTTGCCTTCAGGCGGTGCTGTCACTAATATGAGCCTGGCCACATCAGAGGCCTGGAAAGACAAGAACACCGGTGAGCAGCAAGAGCGCACTGAATGGCACAAGGTAGTATTTTTTAATCGTCTCGGCGAGATTGCTGGCGAGTATTTAAAGAAAGGTTCCAAGGTTTATGTTGAAGGCTCGCTGCGCACGCGCAAGTGGCAGGGGCAAGATGGTTCCGACCGTTACACTACAGAGATTGTTGCTAGCGAAATGCAGATGCTCGATAGTCGCGGTGGTCAGGAAGGTGGCGGCGGTGGCGGTGGATATCAGCAGAATCGTCCACAGCAGAACCAAGGCCAGCAAAACCAAGGTCAGCAAAACCAGGGCCAGCAGCAACAGCAAAATCAGGCTCCCAAGCAGCAAGCCCCTCAGGGCATGGACAGCTTTGACGACGATATCCCGTTCTAGAGTCTGTTTGTTGAGAACAAAAGCTCTTTTTAACCCCTTTTAAATCTCTTTTAAATCCCCTTAACTCCGGCGCTTAACCGTCGGAGGTAAAATTTACTCTTACGAGGTTGTTATGACGATTCAAGTTGGCGATAAAATTCCCGAAGGCATGTTCACCGTAATGGGCGCAGAGGGTCCTACTGGTGTTAGCACTGCTGATCTTTTCTCTGGCAAAAAAGTTGTACTGTTTGCTGTTCCCGGTGCGTTTACACCGACCTGTTCCGCTGCTCACCTGCCGGGTTTTGTTGTTCATGTTGACGACATTAAAGCCAAGGGCGTTGATACAGTAGCCTGCATGTCGGTGAACGATGTATTTGTCATGGACGCTTGGGGCAAGTCTGCCAATGCTGAGCATCTGATGATGTTGGCCGATGGCAATGCGACGTTTACTGAAGCTTTGGGTCTGGTATTGGACGGCAGTGGTTTCGGTATGGGCACGCGCAGTCAGCGTTTCGCTATGATCGTCGATGACGGTGTAGTGAGCTTGCTGAATGTTGATGCTGGTGCGCTGGAAGCTTCAAGTGCTGAGGCGATTTTAGCGGCGTTGTAATTTGCTGCTAGGTCCTTCGAATAGGGAGCTGTTAAATCAGCTCCCTTTTTTGTGCCTGCTATTTTTATGTTTTGTCAGTCCCCGCAACAGACTCTTTTCGATGAGGCCTTTTAGATAGTGGCACCCGCATCTGCTCTTGGGGTTTCACTTACCCAAAATCACGGCCTGCGGCTTCCCTCGAATTAAAATGCCATTACGGGTCGCGCCGACAGGCGTCCCTGCCTGACGTCGCTCAATTGCACATCTCTGTGCAATTGACCCTATGCCATTTGAATTTTTCGGCGTAATTTAAGGTAATTGAAACCCCAAGAGCAGATACTCGAGATAAGTCTGTTGTGGAGTCTGGCAAGGGGGGGGGAAAGTTATGGACACAAAAAAGGCGACCGAGGCCGCCTTCTTCGCACAATGACAAAAATCAGCCAGTGTAGCGTTCCATAATCAGTGTGGCGTTGGTGCCGCCGAAACCGAAGCTGTTGGACATAATGCAATTTAGCGTCTTCTCTTTGGTTTCCAATAAGATTGGCAGACCTGCAGCGTGCTCGTCGAGCTCATCAATATGGGCAGAGCCAGCGACAAAGTCATTCTGCATCATCAGCATGCAGTAAATCGCTTCGTGAACGCCTGCAGCACCTAGGCTGTGGCCAGAGAGTGATTTAGTTGAGCTGATATCCGGGCAGTTCTCAGGGAAGGTGTTACGAATCGCACCCAGTTCAGCCACATCGCCTACCGGCGTGCTGGTGCCGTGAGTATTGATGTAGTCGATTGGACCTTTGGCGGTTTCCATGGCCATCTTCATGCAGCGCTCAGCGCCTTCGCCTGAAGGGGAGACCATATCGGCACCATCGGACGTTGCGCCGTAACCGGTCACTTCACAAATAATGTTGGCGCCGCGAGCCAGCGCGTGCTCAAGCTCTTCCACGACCACGGTCCCGGCACCCAAACCTGGAGCAAAGCCATCGCGGTTTGCGTCGTAGGCACGTGAGGCAATCTCAGGTGTGTCGTTGTATTTGCTGGTCAGAGCACCCATGGCGTCGAACATGCCTGCCATAGACCAATGCATGTCCTCGGAACCACCGGCCAGCAACACATCTTGCTTGCCCAGTTGAATCAACTCGACGGCGTGGCCGATACAGTGAGCGCTGGTGGCGCAGGCAGAGGCGATGGAATAGTTGACGCCCTTGATTTCAAACGGTGTGGCAACACAGGCAGAGACGGTGCTGGCCATAATCTGTGTGACTCTATAGGGGCCGGCACGTTTGATACCGCGATCGCGCATCACATCTATAGATTCGGTAAACATTTCACCAGAGACGCCGCCTGAACCCATTACAAGGCCAGTGCGGTGGTTGGAAACCATCTCAGGGGTTAGGCCTGCATCGGCAATGGCGCGATCTGTGGCAATGTAGGCGTAGGATGCAGAGGGGCCCATAAAGCGCAAAATCTTGCGGTCAATATGCTCTTTGGGATCTATGTCTAATACCGCGCCAACATTGCAGCGCAGACCCATTTCGGCGAAGTCTTCGCGACGGCGAATACCCGAGATCCCTTCTTTTAATGAATGAGCGACGCTTTCTTTATCATTGCCCAGACATGAAACAATACCAAGTCCCGTAATTACTGCACGTTTCATCGGTGATCCTCTTGAATTGGATATTTAGTGTGACGTTTAGTGGTGCACTTAATCGAGTGCAAAATGGCTGCGATTAGAAGTTGAATCAATTTAGAGTTAGAAGTGATCTGTGCTTTCGAAGAGACCGACTTTTAAGTCTTTGGCAGAGTAGATTTCACGTCCATCTACTTCAACTGAACCATTGGCAATACCCATGACTAGCTTGCGCTGAATCAGGCGAGTCAGTTCGAGTTTGTAGGTGACTTTCTTGGCGGTAGGCAATACCTGGCCAAAAAACTTCACTTCGCCCGCACCTAGAGCGCGACCGCGGCCGCTGTTGCCATTCCAGACTAAGAAGAAACCGACTAACTGCCAGAGGGCGTCGAGACCGAGACAGCCGGGCATTACTGGATCGCCTTCGAAATGACAGCCGAAGAACCAGAGGTCAGGGTTGATGTCGAGTTCGGCAATGATTTGACCTTTGCCGGCCACGCCGCCGGTATTGTTGATTTCAACAATGCGGTCAGCCATCAGCATATTGGGGGCTGGCAGTCTTGCATTGCCTGGGCCAAACAGTTCGCCACGAGAGCAGGCGAGGATTTCTTCACGGTTGTAAGATGACTGGGGTTGGAATGACATAGGATCCTTTACGATAAGCCAGAAAGGCGTGCATCGTAACCAGTTCTGGCTTTAGCGGCAACTTTTAGCGCCTGTTTGACCTAAAAACAGGACGGATTGGTCATGCTTTTTGGTCATCAAATCTATTTTCGGTTGACAGTTTAGCGGTAGCTCCCTAGCATGCGCCGTGTCTCATAACCTCGACTTTAAAGCCTTCATGCTGCCATTTCACAAAGCTGTTGAAAGCGACTTCTCAGCCGTCAACGATCTGATTGTTGCCAATCTCCACTCCAACGTCGGATTGGTAGAGAATATCGGCCACTATATTGTGGGCTCCGGTGGCAAGCGCTTGCGTCCGGTAGTCGTGCTCTTGAGCGCCTTGGCCAATGGTTATAAAGGCAAGCAACATCTGACCATGGCGGCAGTGATTGAGTTTATTCACACGGCCACGCTGTTACATGATGATGTGGTGGATGTCTCGGCGCTGCGCCGGGGGCGAGAGACCGCCAACAACCAGTGGGGCAACGCGCCCAGTGTGCTGGTGGGGGATTTTATCTATTCCCGTGCTTTTCAAATGCTGGTCAGTGTGGGTGATATGCCGATTATGGGCGTTATTGCCGATGCCACCAATGTTATCTCTGAAGGTGAAGTTCAGCAGATGGGCAATGCCGGCAACTCGGCAATCGACGAAGCGACCTATTACGAAGTTATTTATCGCAAGACCGCGAAGTTATTTGAAGCCGCGGGTCGTATTGGTGCCATGTTGGCGGCCAAGGAAAGCGGTAATCTCGATAGTGATACGGTTATTAGCGATGCAATGGCCGCCTACGGAAAACATCTTGGGCTGGCTTTTCAGGTCGCCGATGATGTCCTGGACTATCAGGGTGACAGCGAAGAGACCGGTAAGAATGTCGGTGATGATCTGGCTGAGGGGAAAATGACTCTGCCACTGATTCATGCGCGCGATCATCTCGATGAAGAGCAGAAGCAGTTAATTTGCTCGGCGATTGAGAGTAAGAGCGCGGAACATTTCGAAAAAATTCTTGCGGCAGTTCGTCAGTCATCGAGTTTAGATTACTCTGTTGCCCAGGCTCAACGGCAGGCCGAACTGGCCAAGCAGTCTTTGGCCCAGCTGCCAGACAGTGAGCTAAAAATCGTGCTGGCCGGTTTAGCTGATTTTGCGGTTTCGCGAGTATCCTAAATTTTTAGACTGTTTTTTTGAGCTCTTTCCCAGATGAGATCAGCTAGACATAGTTTGCTCTGCCCTGAACTAGCTTGATCTACAATTTCTTTTTTGCTCTAAAGCCTTTCTCGTAACCAGTCTATCTGCATAGCTTTACCTAATAATGGCTATACAGGTAATTATAGGCGGTGATCTTTGCTACTATAACGGCTCTTTAAGTAGTCAAACCTTTCTTATAACAACAAGGAGAATTGAGTGATAATCGGAATTCCCGCGGAAATTAAAACCGCTGAAAAACGAGTCGCCATGTCCCCTGCCAATGTCCAGTCTCTGACTGACAAAGGCGTCAAGGTGCTTTTTCAAACAAACGCAGGAGATGCTGCAGGTTATCCAGATAAGCTATATACAGAGGCTGGAGCAACCCTTAGCAGTGATCGTGCAGAGATATTTGCCCAGGCTGATATTATTTTGCAGGTTCAATCCTTTGGCTCAAACAACGAAAACAGTGAAGCGGATCTCGCCAGTCTACGCAGTGGACAGATGGTGATTGGCATGATGGATCCACTGGCCTCACCCCAGGCTGCCCAAGCCGTGGCAGATAAAGGCGCCACAGCCATTGCCCTGGAGCTGGTACCGCGGATCAGTCGAGCACAGAGCATGGATGTACTTTCATCCATGGCCACATTGGCCGGTTATAAAGCCGTGTTGATGGGCGCCTCTGCTGCTCCGCGAATATTCCCCATGTTGATGACCGCCGCGGGCACCTTGCAGCCAGCGCGAGTATTGATTATGGGTGTAGGTGTTGCCGGTCTTCAGGCCTGCGCCACCGCCAAGCGACTTGGCGCTGTGGTTGAAGCCTACGATGTACGTCCCGCGGCTCGGGAACAGATTATCTCGGTCGGCGCCAAGCCAGTTGAGTTGGATCTGGATACTGGTGAGTCTGAGGGTGCTGGTGGTTACGCCAAAGCCCAGGGCGAGGACTTTCTCAAGCGTCAACGGGAGCTGATGACTGCGGTGGTGGCCGAGCAGGATATTATTATTACTACGGCAGCGATCCCCGGTGCCAAGTCGCCGATTCTGGTGACCGAAGATATGGTGAAAGCCATGAAGCCCGGTTCAGTGATTGTTGATCTGGCGGCGGAGCGGGGAGGCAATTGCGACCTTACCGAACAGGGTAAAACCGTTGTCGCCCATGGCGTGACTATTTTGGGTCCCGAGAACGTGCCATCCGAATTGGCTTATCACGCCAGTCAGATGTACGGCAAAAACATGGAGACATTACTGGAGTTAATTCTCGACGAAGAGGGCAACCTCAACCTCGATTTTAATGATGAGATTGTTGCAGGTACGGTTGTTGCCCACCAGGGAGAGATTCCACATCCGCATATGCGCAAGCTGCTGGGACTGCCAGAACTCAATGCACCAGAACAAGAAAAGCAAGGGGAGTAAAACCAATGGATATTTTAATTCTGTTATTAGCACTGTTTGTGCTGTCGTTATTTCTCGGTGTTGAGCTAATTACCAAAGTGCCACCGACACTGCACACGCCATTGATGTCTGGAACCAATGCGGTTTCAGGTATTACCTTAGTGGGCGCTCTACTGGCCGCGGGCAATGACGGTTCGCCGATGATGGTGAATGTACTGGGCTTTATCGCTGTGACGTTGGCGACCATCAATGTTATTGGTGGTTACCTTGTGACTAATCGCATGCTTGCCATGTTTAAGAGGAAGTAAGCGATGAATGAGAATCTCGTAAATTTTATCTATTTGATTGCCGGTGTGCTGTTTATTCTCGGTATTAAAGGACTGACCAAACCGAAAACTGCCGTGCGCGGCAATATACTTTCGGCCTTGGGAATGTTAATTGCCGTGGTCGTTACGCTGCTTAATATGAATACCATCGATTACACCTATGTGATCGCCGGTGTAGTGGTGGGTTCCATAGTGGGTAGCATTATGGCCCTGCGTATTCAGATGACCTCGATGCCACAGATGGTGGCTCTGCTCAATGGTTTTGGTGGTGGTGCTTCACTGACTATCGCCCTGGCTGAGTATTACACCAAGCTGGGAACTACGCCGGCCTCCTTTGCCGAGCTGTTGAATCCTGTTGTTGCCGATAGCAGTGCTTTTGGTCCTGGACCTGAGGGCACTATTGCTTTGGTCGCCATTGGTATGACGGTATTGATCGGTGCTCTGACGTTGACCGGTAGCCTGGTGGCATTCGCCAAGCTGCAAGAGTTGATGAAGAAAAGCTACGGTCTCCCCGGAGGTCCAGTGGGCAACGCGCTATTTGTTATAGCTGCGCTGGTTGCTGTGGCACTGGTTGTAGTCAATCCAGGCAATGTTGCCGCTATGGTGGCTGTAGTCGTCTTGGCACTGCTGTTAGGTCTGTTCTTGGTAATGCCAATTGGCGGCGCTGATATGCCAGTGGTGATTGCACTGCTGAATTCCTACTCGGGTATCGCAGCGGCTTTCGCGGGTTTTATTCTCGGCAACACGGTATTGATTATTGCCGGTTCCTTAGTGGGAACCTCGGGGCTGATTCTGACGCGCATTATGTGTGTGGCGATGAACCGCTCACTGGCCAATGTACTGTTTGGCAAAATGGCTGCCAGTGGCGAGATTATTGATGCCGATGAAGTTTATGCCGGTAAGGTTACCAGTGCTCAGCCCGACGAAGTGGCTATGCTGCTCGAGAACGCTCAGCGCGTGGTTATAGTGCCCGGTTATGGCATGGCCATGGCGCAGGCGCAACATGCGGTACGCGAGCTGGCTGACGCCATTGAAGCCAAGGGTGCCGAGGTCCAATACGGTATTCATCCGGTGGCAGGGCGTATGCCTGGCCATATGAATGTGCTGTTGGCGGAAGCTGAGGTGCCTTACGACAACCTTGTTGAGATGGACAGAATCAATCCCACCTTCGAAGACACTGATGTGGTGATTGTGATCGGTGCCAACGATGTGACCAATCCTATGGCCCGCGATGTTGAAGGTAGCCCGATCTACGGCATGCCCATTCTCAATGTTGATAAAGCCAAGACGGTGGTAGTGATCAAGCGTTCATTGAGCCCCGGTTTTGCCGGTCTGCCCAATCCGCTGTTCGCAATGGATCATACGTTAATGGTCTACGGCGATGGCAAGAAGGCGGTTGTTGATATGACTACGGCGCTGAATCAGCTTTAGAAGTTGAATTTAAGTGTTAATAAAAACCCCGCCAATCGGCGGGGTTTTTTATGCGGGTCTTTTTGTGCCGATTGTTTTGTCGAGAGAGTAAATTCCAGGCATAAAAAAACCGGCCAGAGCCGGTTCTTTTACTGCTGACTAATAAAACAACTATTAACCAAGCGCCTTAACTTTAGCGTTTAGGCGGCTCTTATGACGAGCAGCTTTATTCTTGTGCAGAATGCCTTTGTCGGCCATACGGTCTAGAACTGGCACTGCAGCGGTGTAAGCCTGCTGAGCATCAGCCTGAACGCCGCTATCAATAGCTGCATCAACTTTTTTCAAATAGGTGCGAACCATAGAGCGCAAGCTGGCATTGTGCTGTCGGCGTTTCTCGTTCTGGCGTGCGCGTTTCTTAGCTTGTACTGAATTTGCCACTTGTTGTACTCCTCTTAATTGGTCTCACTGAAGGCGCGGAAATATACAGGTTTTATAAGTTACATTCAACCCAATTGTCGAAGCAATATAATTACTTTGTACTGTCAGAGAAGCCTGAAGCGTCAAGCTAGCTTGCACAGCTTTTCAGTATTCACTTGGAGATGGGCTTGGAGGTCGTTAAACTGCTGTGAAAAGCACCTGTCAATCGAGTAAAAATTGAATCAGAAGCCCAGCAATCATCCACCACAGCCGTCGCCTGCGAAAGTGAAGGCCGATGGTGGGCTGCTGCGTTCCAGTGGCGTGGTCAGCTTTTTTACCATGCTGTCGCGAGTTCTCGGGCTGGCGCGGGATATTATCTTTGCACGGGTGATTGGTGCCGAAGCTCTGGCCGATGTGTTTTTTGTCGCCTTTAAGATTCCCAACTTTTTTCGTCGTCTATTTGCTGAGGGTGCTTTTGCTCAAGCCTTTGTTCCGGTGCTCGGGGAGTATCGCCAAAACGGCAGTCAGGCGGCACTCAAAGAATTAGTCAATCGAGTATTCGGCACCCTGGGTATGGCGCTGCTGATATTAACCCTGGTGATTGTGATTGCCGCGCCGTTTTTTGCCGCGCTGTTTGCGCCAAAGTGGTATCTCAACGATCCGTTTAAGTTTAATGCCACCGCCGAAATGCTGCGCATTACCTTCCCCTATCTACTGTTTATCTCAATGACCGGTGTCGCCGGTGGCATCTTGAATAGCTATGACCGTTTTGCGGTTCCCGCTTTTACCCCGGTGCTGCTCAACCTTTCCTTGATATTTGCCGCTCTTATTGCGGCGCCCTGGTTTGATCAGCCGACCTACGCTCTGGCCTGGGGTGTACTTGCCGCCGGTGTGATTCAGTTTTGTTTTCAGCTGCCGTTTTTGGCGCGCATTCATATGCTGCCGGTGCCCACTGTTGATTGGCGTCATTCCGGGGTGAGGAAAATACTTAGATTGATGGGCCCAGCAATCTTTGGAGTATCCGTAAGCCAGATCAATTTGATGCTCGACACTATGTTGGCAACCTTTTTACCCACCGGCAGTGTCTCCTGGCTGTATTACTCCGACCGACTCTCGGAGCTGCCTCTGGGGGTGTTTGCGGTGGCCATTGCCACGGTGATACTGCCGAATCTATCGCGCCATCATGCCGCCAGTTCAGTGGAAGCTTATTCCCAGACTCTCGATTGGGCCCTGCGTATGGTGTTACTGATTGCCGTGCCAGCTGCCGCGGCTTTGATGCTCTTAGCTGAGCCGATTCTGGCTACGCTATTTCTCTACGGCGAGGTGATGACTCCGCGGGATATGTCTATGGCATCCCTGAGCCTACGGGCCTACTCCCTGGGGCTGATCGCCTTTATGTTAATCAAAGTGTTGGCGCCGGGCTTTTTTGCCCGTCAGGATATGCGCACGCCGGTGCGTATCGGCGTGATTGCCATGGTTTCCAATATGCTGCTTAACTTAATCCTGGTAATTCCGCTGCATTTTTATTGGCAGGTGGGTCATGTTGGCTTGGCGCTGGCAACCTCCTTGTCGGCCTTCTTAAATGCGCTGCTATTGTTTTTGGCTCTGCGCAGCAAGGCTATCTATCTTCCCGGTCGCGCCTGGTTGCGCTTTATGCTAACTCTGCTGTTGGCGGTAATACTGATGGTCGCGACTCTGATCTGGCTCGGTGGTCAGTTCGATGCATTCGATACCAGCGTCTGGCAACAGCTTGGCTGGTGGCAGCGCAGCAGCGCCATTGCCTGTATCTGCCTCGGCGGCTTTGGTGTTTATATTGCCGTTCTAGGGTTTGGCGGTATGCGTCTCAGTGATCTAAAAGGGCCGACCAAAGCCACCACCTCGAAGGATTAAATTGGTGTGCTTTAGATAGCTGTTTAGACAGCAGTTTAGATCGCCGTTTATTTAGTCTTGGCAGGGGGGCTTAATTGCCTGTGGCGCCTTACCTTTCTGGCCTTTGCTAGGTATACTCGACGGCTATTTTAAACAGTGAAAACCTCGCCTGTGCCCGACGCCAAAATGACCTTTGTTCGCGGTTTGCACAACCTGCATTCCCCAGACGAAAAATCGGTGGTCACCATCGGGTCTTTCGATGGCGTGCATATTGGCCATCAGGCGATTTTGCGCCAGGTAAAAGAGGCGTCTCAGCGTTTGCAGATACCTTCGGTGGCGATGACCTTTGAGCCTCAACCTAGAGAGTATTTTTCCGCTGAGCGGGCTCCGGCGCGGCTGATGCGATTGCGTGAAAAGATTGAAACACTGTTGTCACTGGGTGTAGATCGAGTGGTCTGCCTACAGTTCAATCGTCAATTGCGCAACCTTTCGGCAGTGGATTTTGTCGAGCAGGTCTTGGTTCGCGGATTGGCGGTAAAGCATTTAATCGTCGGCGATGACTTTCGCTTTGGCTGTGATCGCAGCGGCGACTTTGCCCTGTTGAACGAGCAGGGCAAACGCCATGGCTTTGAGGTGCAGGACACTGCGACTGTAGAGACCGATGGACGCAGAGTTAGCAGTACATTGATCCGTGAAGTGGTTGAGCAGGCGGCTTTTACCCGCGCTGCCGAGTTGCTCGGACGACCCTTTGCCATTAGTGGAGTGGTTGGCTATGGCCAACAGCTCGGACGTGAACTAGGCTTTCCCACTGCTAACGTGCAGTTAAACCGTTTTAGCGCGCCCTTATCCGGTGTCTTTGCGGTGCGAGTAAATGTTGCTGGAACCCTCTATTGCGGGGCTGCCAATGTCGGTTTGCGACCGACAGTGGGGGATTTGGTAAAACCGATTTTAGAAGTGCATCTGTTAGATTTTGCCGGTGATCTTTACGGTCAGCGAATTGCCGTGGAGTTCTTGCACAAGATTCGTGAGGAAGAAAAATTTACCAGTGTCGAGGCACTGGTGGCGACAATTGCTGGGGATGTGAAAAAGATTCGCCAGTGGTTGTTGCAGGCTGGCATATAGGCGTCTAGGTTAGGCGTTTTACAAACAATAAACTGATATAGGGTTGACCACTGTGGTCAAACAAAGAGACTAATGACTGATTACAAAGCAACACTGAACCTGCCCAAGACCGCTTTCCCCATGCGCGCCAATCTGGCCCAGCGGGAACCGGGAATGTTAAAAGAATGGCAGGACAGCAATCTCTATCAGCAGATTCGTGAGGCCCGTGCCGGCCGCGAACAGTATATTCTTCACGATGGTCCTCCCTACGCCAACGGCGAGATTCACCTGGGCCATGCGGTGAATAAAACCCTTAAAGATATTATCGTTAAAGCGCGCACCATGAGCGGCTATGATGCCCCCTATATCCCCGGTTGGGACTGTCACGGTCTGCCCATTGAACACAATGTGGAAAAGAAGATTGGCAAGGCCGGGGTCAAAGTCGAGTACTCCACCTTCCGCAAAAAGTGTCGCGAATATGCCATGAAGCAGGTCGATGGCCAGCGTCAGGGCTTTGTTCGTCTCGGTATCTTTGGCGACTGGGAACGTCCCTACCTGACCATGAACTATCAGGTGGAAGCGGACACCATTCGCGCACTGGGTAAAATTGCCGCCAACGGCCATCTGGTGAAAGGCTACAAGCCGGTTTACTGGAGTGTGGTGGGCGGTTCAGCTCTGGCTGAAGCAGAAGTGGAATACCAGGATAAAACCTCTTACACCATCGACGTCGCCTATGCCGTAACCGATGCCGCGCAGTTGGATAAAGTCTCTGCTGCATTTGGCGGTCTGCCAGGTGACGGCGAGATCAGTATGTTGATCTGGACCACCACCCCTTGGACTCTGCCCAGCAGTCAGGCGATTTCTGTGGGTGCCGATGTTGACTATCTGTTAGTGCAAATCAATGGCGAAAATGGCCCCCAGCGCCTGATCTGTTCAGAGCTGTTGCTGGAGTCAGTGATGCAGCGGCTAGAGATAGAAGACTATCAGCAGCTTGCGAGCTGTCAGGGTCAAGAGTTGGAAAACATTGTTGCCCGTCATCCGTTCTACGACCGTGCTATTCCAGTATTACTTGGCGAGCATGTGACTACCGATGCCGGTACTGGCTGTGTCCACACAGCCCCAGATCACGGTATGGAAGATTTTGTCGTCGCCAAGCAATATGGTATTGGCACATTAAATTATATTTTGGATAACGGCCTGTTCGCCGATGATGTCGAACTATTTGCTGGCCAGCATGTGTACAAGGTTGACGATTCGGTTCTCGAGGTTCTGCGTGAGCACAAACGTCTAATGAGCTGCGGCCAATTTGTTCACAGCTATGCCCACTGCTGGCGCACCAAAACCCCATTGATTTATCGCGCCACTCCTCAGTGGTTTATCTCCATGGATAAAAACGGCTTGTTGGCCAAGGCCAAGGCCGCGGTCAAAGATGTTAGCTGGCACCCGGATTGGGGTCAGGCGCGTATCGAAGGCATGCTCGACAATAGCCCGGACTGGTGTATCTCCCGTCAGCGCACTTGGGGCGTTCCAATCGCATTGTTTGTCCACAAGCAGAGCGGTGAGCTGCACCCGAATACGCCACAATTAATCGAACAGGTTGCCCTGCGTGTTGAAGAACAGGGCATTGAAGCCTGGTTTGAACTTGAAGCTGCCGAGCTGATTGGCGAGGATATCGCCGATTACCAAAAAGTCACTGACACCTTGGATGTGTGGTTTGACTCTGGTGTCACCCACGAATCCGTGATCAATGCTCGGCAAGAGCTGCGCTACCCGGCAGACCTCTATCTGGAGGGCTCAGATCAACACCGTGGTTGGTTCCAGTCGTCACTCAAGACCGCTATCGCAATCAATGGCACAGCCCCTTACAAGGCAGTGCTGACCCATGGCTTTACCGTGGATGAACACGGTCGCAAGATGTCCAAGTCCATAGGCAATGTGATTTCCCCGCAAAAAGTCATCAATGAAATGGGCGCTGATGTGCTGCGTCTGTGGATTGCCTCGGCTGACTTTAGCAGCGAGATGACGGTTTCCGATGAAATTTTGAGTCGCGCCGGTGATTCCTATCGTCGGATTCGCAATACCGCACGTTATTTCCTCTCCAATATTGATGGCTTCGAGCTCACCGAACATGGGGTTGCCCACGAGGATATGCTGGCTCTGGATCGCTGGGCGGTGGATTGCGCAGCCGGGCTCCAGGAAGAAATTATTACTGCCTATGATGAGTTTCAGTTTCACCTGATCTATCAAAAGCTGCACAATTTTTGTGTCCGGGATATGGGTGGCTTCTATCTGGATATTATTAAAGATCGCATCTATACCTGCCCAGAAAATAGCCTGTCGCGCCGTTCCGCACAGACTGCGCTGCACCATATTGCCGAAGCCTTTACCCGCTGGATCGCGCCGATTTTGAGCTTTACCGCCAGTGAACTCTGGGGCTTTATGCCCGGTGAGCGTGAGTCCTCTGTGTTTATTGCCGAGTGGTATTCGCTACCGCGTCTGTCTGGCGGCGATGAAATTAGCGCCGCTGACTGGGCTGCGATTATGCAGGCCAAAGAAGCGATCAATAAAGTGATTGAAGATCAGCGTAATCAGGGTGTGGTCAAAGGCTCTCTGGGTGCGGATATTCAGCTTTATGCTGAACCTGAATTGTACCAATCATTGGCCAAGCTGGGTGATGAGCTGCGCTTTGTCACCATCACCTCCAAGGCCACCTTGCTGCCTCTGGAAGAGGGTGCCGATGCCAATGCGTCTATGCTGGATGGTTTAAAAGTCGGTTTGCAGCGATCTAGCGCCGAGAAATGTGTGCGTTGCTGGCACTTTATTGACGATGTTGGTAACCATGCAGAGCACCCGGAAATCTGTGGTCGCTGTGTGACTAACCTCTCTGATACGGGTGAGACGCGCCACTATGCATAACAAGCTGCAAGCTAAAACACTGCCCTGGCTAAAATGGTTTGCCCTTGCGGCAACCATACTGCTGCTGGATCAGCTGACCAAACTGTGGATTATGGCGGAGTTTAGTCTCGGCCAGAGTCTCTATGTGAATGGCATCTTTAATCTGGTGCGGGCTCACAATGAGGGGGCTGCCTTTAGCTTTCTCAGCGATGCCGGTGGCTGGCAGCGCTGGCTGTTCAGCGGTATCTCTATTGTTGTGAGTTTGATTATTGCTGTGTGGCTGACCCGTTTGCCTCGTCAGCGCGTACTTGAAGCATTGGCCCTGTCATTGATTCTGGGTGGCGCACTGGGCAATCTCTACGATCGATTAACTCTCGGGTATGTGGTGGATTTTCTCGATTTTCATTGGGCCAACTGGCACTTTGCCGCGTTTAATGTGGCGGATATGGCAATCTCTGTTGGCGCCGTATTGATTATTGTTGATGGGCTGTTTTTTCAGCAGTCAGACGAGACCGATGATTCATCCGACGCGACAGCGGTGAACGCAGATAAGAAGTCGTTAGATTAATTGAGTTGAATATTTTTAAACATCCTGAAGAGCTTTAGATATGAGTATACCCATAGATACAGGCACCACCGTTACGCTGCATTTTTCCCTAGCACTAGAGGATGGCGCAGTAGTGGATTCGAATTTTGAAGGCAAGCCAGCGACTTTCTCAATTGGCGATGGCAGTCTTTTACCCGGTTTTGAAGAGACATTGTTTGGCTTGAGAGCCACTGATGCCCAGGAATTTCTGGTGCCACCAGAAAAAGCCTTTGGCCAGCACAACGAGCAAAATGTTCAGGCTGTGGCCATGGATAACTTTGACGCATTGGAAATCGAAATCGGTGCCATGTTTTCGTTTCAGAACGGCGACGGTGAGCTGCCAGGGGTTATTACCGATATAGTCGACGGCGAAGTGATGGTGGATTTTAACCATCCACTGGCGGGTAAGAATATTGTCTTTCAGGTGGAAATTCTCGGCGTAGTCCCGGAGAACCTGCACTAATGGATATCAAACTGGCTAATCCACGGGGCTTTTGCGCCGGTGTTGACCGTGCCATTGATATTGTTAATCGCGCTCTAGAAGTCTTTGGTGCGCCGATCTATGTGCGTCACGAAGTGGTACACAATAAATTTGTTGTGGATGATCTGCGCAACCGCGGTGCGGTGTTTGTCGATGAGCTGGATGAAATCCCCGATGATGTGATCGTTATCTTTAGCGCCCACGGTGTTTCCTTAGCGGTGCAAGAAGAAGCCCGCCGCCGCAGCCTCAAAGTCTTTGATGCCACCTGCCCCCTGGTCACCAAGGTGCATATGGAAGTGGCCAAGTTTAGTCAAGATGGTATGGAGTCGGTATTGATTGGCCACGCCGGTCACCCCGAAGTGGAGGGTACCATGGGTCAGTATGACTATTCCCAGGGCGGCAATATCTATCTAGTGGAAGACGAGAGCGATGTGGCCAAGCTTGAAGTGAAAGATCCCTCGAGGCTAGCTTTTGTCACTCAGACCACACTCTCTATGGATGATACGGCGAAAGTGATAGATGCACTGCGGCAGAAATTTCCGGCTATTGAAGGGCCGCGCAAAGACGATATCTGTTACGCCACGCAAAACCGTCAGGATGCAGTTAAGCAGTTGGCTATAGAGTCTGATTTGATTCTGGTGGTGGGTTCGGTTGCCAGTTCCAACTCCAATCGCCTCCGTGAGTTGGCGGAGCGCTGTGGTTGCACCGCTTATCTCATTGATGGCCCTGAAGATATAGACACCGAATGGCTGAAGCAGAGCAAGGCTATTGGTATTACCGCCGGTGCATCGGCACCGGATGTATTGGTGCGAGATGTGATTGCGCGGTTGGTGGAACTGGGTGCCAACGCCCCTCAAGAACTGAGCGGCGTGATTGAAAATGTCACCTTCTCGCTGCCAAAAGAGCTGCGTATCTAGCGCAGCTCAACTTTTAACTGCTATTTTTGGCACTGCTTAATATGGGCAAACAGAGCCGTAGTCGAAGGGTCTAACTCCGCCTGAACGTCAGAATCCGAAGCTAACAACTGATTGGCCATCTTCTTGCCCAACTCGACTCCCCACTGATCAAACGAATTAATATTCCAAATACTGCCCTGAACAAATACCTTGTGCTCATAGAGTGCGATCAGTGCACCAAAATTCTTTGGCGATAGCTGATCTAGCAGCAGCACATTGGAGGGCTTGTTGCCGGGGTAGTAGCGATAAGCTTCCCCTTCAGGGGCCTCTTGGCCACACATCAATGCTGATGCCTGAGCCAGCATATTGCCCAGCAAGACCCGGTGATGTTCTTCATTGCTTAAATTATCCACAGCCGCGGCAACAAAATCGATGGGTACCATACGGGTGCCCTGATGCAGCAGCTGGAAAAAGGCATGCTGACCATTGGTGCCGGTCTGGCCCCAGAGAATAGCGCCGGTCTGATAATCAATTGACTCGCCATCGAGAGTGGTGGACTTACCGTTGCTCTCCATATCCAGCTGCTGCAAGTAAGAGGGTAATAGTAGTAGGCGTTCGCAGTAGGGGATCACGGCATTGGATTGGGCATCGAGGAAGTTGCTATACCAGATACCCAGCAGAGCCATAATCACCGGCATATTCTCTGCCAGTGGCGCCCGTTGAAAATGCAGATCCATCTCCCGGGCACCGGCCAGCATCTCGACAAACTTCTCAAAGCCAATGGAGATGGCAATAGAGAGGCCGATACTAGACCAGAGTGAATAACGCCCACCTACCCATTCAGCAAATTCCAAAATCTGATCAGCGGGGATGCCATAGGCCAATGCGTTGGCACGATTGGCAGTCAGGCCGACAAAGTGACTGCTGGACTGTGCATTCTCTAGCCCCAGTGTCTCGGCGAACCAGTTGCGCGCGGTCTTGGCGTTTAGCAGTGTCTCGTGGGTGGTAAAGGTCTTGCTGGCGAGAGCCACCAGAGTAGTCTCTGGATTGAGCTTTTTTAAGGTAGTAAGAATCTCGGCGCCATCCACATTGGAAATAAAGTGCAGCTTGATATCCGGGTGGGCAAATTCTTGCAGGGCGCTACAGGCTAATTTGGGGCCCAGATCGGAACCGCCAATACCAATATTGATGACATCGGTAATCGCCTTACCGGTGCTGCCAAGCCACTGACCGCTGCGGATTTTCGCGCTGACCAGTTCGACATCGGCAAGCTGCTGTTTGACCAGGCTAACACGCTGATCTGATTCTGCCGCGGCAGAGGCAATCGTTTGATCGCCAATCTCAGCTCGCAGGGCGCCGTGAAGCACTGCACGGCCTTCAGTGGTATTGATCTTTTCGCCAGAGAACATCGCGGCACGATGCTGTTCCAGTGGCGACTGGGCCGCCAGCTCGAGGAGTGCCTGCCAGGTTTCATCGCTGACCAGATTCTTTGAATAGTCGAGGAAAAGTTCGCCACTCTGCACTGACATCTGGCTGCTGCGCTGGGGATTTTGATCGAAGAACGCGCTGATATTTTGCTGCTCGGCTTTTTTCGCCTGCTGCTCAAGTGTTTTCCAGGCTGGGGTACTGGTCGGCTGGTACTGATTTGGCGTCTTACTGCTGGAGGTCATCTATCCGAGTTCCTGTGTCTAATTAGTCTGTGTAGGCCGTTTAATTGGCGTCGGCTAAGGCGTAAACTAGGCGCCCACTAATAGCGCTTTTGATGCTGTCAGCGATGCGATCCTATATGGAGGTTGTCGCACAATAGCCTATTTAAAACGGCGCTGCCGCAACAAATTATTAATGTAATAAAATTACGATAATTGGCCGAATTATACATTGAGTCTGGTTAAATTCCGTAATTTTGTTACAATTCATAGCTAATCTACAGGGAGCCGCTTTTGAGCGGAGTCACTATGGTCCAGTTAAATACCACAGTTGCTGAAGTCACTCAGCGTATCATCGAACGCAGCAGCAGCCTGAGAGCTGATTATCTGCGTCAAGTCACAGAAGATCACAGTAATCGTCCCGAGCGCGGCAAGTTAAGTTGCGGCAATCTGGCCCATGGTTTTGCTGCCTGCGGCGAAGAAGATAAGAACAGTTTGCGACTGATGGAAGCCAGTAATATTGCCATCGTCACCTCCTACAATGACATGCTTTCGGCCCACCAGCCCTATGCGGAATACCCGGATATGATCAAGCAGGCAATGCGCGAGATTGGCTGCACGGCACAGGTTGCCGGCGGTGTTCCGGCGATGTGTGACGGTGTCACTCAGGGTCAAGACGGTATGGAACTGAGTCTGCTGAGCCGCGACTTGATCGCCCAGTGTACGGCTATGTCTCTGTCTCACCAGATGTTTGACGGCGTATTGGCCCTGGGTATCTGCGATAAGATTGTTCCCGGACTGTTGATGGGCGTACTCAGCTTTGGCTATTTGCCAGCGCTATTTGTTCCCGCCGGTCCCATGGAGTCAGGCTTACCCAATAAAGAGAAGCAGCGCATTCGTCAGCTATTTGCCGAAGGCAAAATTGATCGCGAAGAATTATTGCAGGCCGAGTCTGATTCTTATCACAGTGCTGGTACCTGTACTTTTTACGGTACTGCTAACAGTAATCAGGTGGTTCTTGAAGCCATGGGCTTGCAGCTGCCGGGCAGCTCCTTTGTCAATCCCTCTAATCCATTGCGCGATAAGCTCACTGTTGAGACCTGCCATCAAATGGCCCGTATTACCGCTCTGGGTAATGACTATCGTCCGGTGGGTGAAATTGTCGACGAGCGCACCATGGTCAATGCCACTATTGCACTCTTAGCCTCTGGCGGCTCAACCAATCACACCATGCATCTGGTAGCCATCGCCCGAGCGGCAGGCATTATCCTTAACTGGGATGATATCTCTGAGCTATCTGCGGCTGTGCCACTACTGGCCAAGGTCTATCCCAACGGTCATGCGGATGTGAACCATTTTCATGCGGCGGGCGGCACTAGCTGCATGTTCCGTCAGCTGTTGGCTGGTGGCTTTATGCACGCCGATGCCAAAACCTCATGGGGCACCGACTTTGGCGACTTCACTCAGCAGGCTTTCTTGGATAACGACAAAGTGGTGTGGCATGAGTCACCCATAATTCCTTTGGATCTTGAAGTGCTGACCACAGTGGACAAGGCATTTTCTCCTGAGGGAGGCTTGCGACTCTTGCAGGGTAATCTCGGCCGCGGCGTGATCAAGGTGTCTGCGGTTGCCGCAGAACATCAGATTGTCGAAGCACCGGCTGTAGTGATTGAAGCCCAGGATGATCTGGCTACTCTGTTTGAGTCCGGCCAGCTAAATCGCGACTGCGTTGTCGTTGTGCGCTTCCAGGGCCCCAAGGCGCTGGGTATGCCAGAACTGCACAAGCTGACCCCGATGTTGGGGATTCTGCAAGATAAAGGTTACAAGGTGGCACTGGTCACCGATGGCCGCATGTCCGGCGCATCGGGCAAGGTACCGGCGGCAATTCATTTGGTACCTGAGGCGGCCAATGGCGGTTTGTTGGCTAAGGTAATGGATGGTGATGTGATCCGTGTTAATGCGGTCACCGGCGAGTTGCAATTTATCGGTGATATGGCGGTGCTTGAAGCCCGTGATGCGTCACCCCAACCGGATGCCGGTCAGCGCGGTTGTGGACGTGAATATTTCGCCGTCAATCGCGGCAATATCAGCAATGCAGAGCAGGGTGCTTCATTCCTGTTTGGAGGCGTCTAGCCATGACTGAACAACGCTGGAATTTAGTCGCCGATATAGGTGGCACCAATGCACGCTTTGCGGCCCTGCGTGAGGGTCAGCTGGAGAGCGAATTTGAGTTTTATCACTCGGTGGAAGAGTATCCCCAGTTTAGCGATCTGATTGTTAAGCTGAGAGCTGAAATTGCCCTGGCTACCGGTTTTGTCGGCGCGCCACAGAGCGTTTGTCTGGCCGTAGCCTGTCCCGCTGATGTGGAACATATCTCCTTTACCAATAGCCACTGGGAGTTTACTAAGACCCATTTGGTTGAGTGGTTTGGTTGCGAGCAACTGGTGGTGATCAATGATTTTGAAGCCGTGGCTCACGGTATCACTGAACTGGGTGCAGATGACTGTATCAAGATTGGTGGCGGTGAACCGCAGGCCCATAAGCCCGTGGGTATTTTAGGCGCGGGCACTGGTCTCGGCATGGCGGCACTGATCTCCCATAGCGATGGCTACCATGTATTGGATACCGAGGGCGGTCATGCTGATTTTGCCCCTGTGGGTCAGCGTCAGATGGAAGTCTTGACCTGTCTGCGTCAGAGCTTTAAGCGAGTTTCACTGGAACGTGTGCTGTCGGGGAAAGGTATCGTCAATATTTACAATGCCATCTGCCAGATGGAAGGCACGGTTCCAACATTGGCTACGCCTCCGGATGTAGTGGCAGCAGCACTGGATAACAGCAATCCTCAGGCGCTTACGGCGCTGTATACATTTTGTGAATCCATGGGAGCAGCAGCGGGCAATTTGGCCCTGACTCTGGGTGCCAAGGGCGGTATTTATATCGCCGGTGGTGTGGTGCCACGATTCAGTGAGTTTTTTGTCAACAGTGGTTTTCGCGACAAATTTGAAGATAAAGGCCGCTTTGCGTCCTACCTGGAGCCTATCCCGGTCTACTTAGTCACGCGTAATAACCTCGGGTTGTTGGGCGCGGCAAAAAAATTACAGAACGCTTAATTACAAATATCTAATTAGAAAGCGTCTTTATTAAAAACTTAAGGAGTAACTAGTGCGAGATCTTTTGGCCGGTAATACGGTAATCCCTGTAATTGTTATCGATCGTGTAGAAGATGCTGTGCCCCTGGCAAAAGCGCTTATTGCGGGTGGTTTGAATGTACTTGAAGTGACATTGAGAACTGCAGCGGCGGAAGAGGGTATTCGCCAGATTGTGCAGCAGGTTCCCGGCGCGATTGTCGGTACTGGAACTGTATGCACCGCTGACCAGGTAAAGCTCTCGGAAGATCTGGGTTGCCAGTTTATGGTTTCTCCAGGCAGTACTGAAAAGTTATTAGCCGCGGCTGCGGACTCTTCCATCGGCTTGCTGCCGGGTATCTCCTCGGCTAGTGAAATGATGCGCTGCATGGAACATGGTTATCAGGACTTTAAGTTTTTTCCTGCTGAAGCCGCAGGTGGTTCGGCGATGATTAAGTCGTTGTACGGCCCCTTTAGCGAGGCACGAATTTGCCCTACCGGCGGAATTGGTTTGCACAATGTAATGGAATATCTGTCCCTGCCAAATGTACTATGTGTCGGCGGCTCTTGGATCTGTCCTGCGCAGCTAGTGCGCGATCAGCGCTGGGATGAAATTGAGCAGTTGGCCCGCGAGGCCAGCCTGCTGGGTCAGTAAATTATACAAATAATAATTCACAGCCTTGTACTGTATTTTCTGCTGCAAATGTTGCTGTAAATGGGAGCTTGATAATGAACAACAATATTGATTTGGTACTCTTTGGTGCAAAGGGCGACCTCTCTGAGCGCAAGCTATATCCCGCGCTCTATCAGTTAGATCGTGCTGGCCTGCTGGGTGACAGCGTGCGCATTGCCGGTTTGGCTCGTCAAGATGTCAGTAGCAATGAGTTTATTGCCACGGTTGAGGAAAATCTCAAAAAGCATATTCCCGAGTCCGATTGGGACGATGCCACCTGGCGCAAATTCAGTCGTCGTCTGAGCTATATGAAAGTCGATTTCTCCCACAAAAAAGATTTTTTGACCCTCAAAGAGTGGCTGGTTGAGAAGCGCACTGCGATCTATTATCTGGCGACACCACCGAGTTTGTACGGCGCTATCTGCAATCACTTGGATACGGCAGGCTGCGTTGATGATTTAGCGCGCATTGTGCTGGAAAAGCCGATCGGTAAAGATTTCGATAGCTCGCGGGAAGTGAACGCCACCGTTGGCGCACATTTCGATGAGCGCAATATCTACCGCATTGACCACTACTTAGGTAAAGAGACGGTACAGAATTTGTTGGCCCTGAGATTTGCCAACCGCATGATCAATTCCCAGTGGGACAATACCTGTGTCGACAACGTGCAGATCACCGTTGCTGAGACCGTCGGTATCGAAGGCCGCTGGGGCTACTATGACAATGTAGGTCAGCTCCGGGATATGATTCAGAATCACCTCCTGCAACTGCTGTGCATGGTGGCCATGGAGCCGCCAAATTCATTGCAGGCAGATGAGATTCGCGCCGAGAAAGTTAAGATACTGCGCGCCCTAAAACCTATTGATAGCGAAAATGTTCTCGAGCAATCGGTGCGTGGACAATACTCCGCTGGCTGGATTTCTGGCGAGCCAGTGGTTGGTTATAAGGAAGAAGAGGGCAGTCAAGACAGCAGCAATGACACCGAAACCTTCGTTGCTCTGAAAGCTTATATCGACAACTGGCGCTGGGCTGGAGTGCCGTTTTACCTGCGGACCGGCAAGCGTATGCAGGATAAGGTCACTCAGGTAGTGATTACCTATAAGGAAATTCCCCACGCGATTTTCCCGGATAAAAATGGTGAGGCACAGAATCGCTTGATTATTCGTCTGCAGCCAAACGAGGGTATTGAGCTGGAAATGTTCTCGAAAAAGCAGAGTCTTAAAGAGCGCCTTAGCCTCGAAAAGCGCACGTTGAATCTGGACTTTTTTGATTCCTCTGGCGAGTCGCGAATTGCCGATGCCTACGAACGACTGTTTTTGGAAGTGATCAAAGGTGATCAGTGGCTGTTTGTCAGTCGTGATGAAATTGAAGCCTCCTGGCGCTGGTGTGACCAGCTGTTGGATTCATGGGCGGATAAGAAGGTTGGCACCAAAGCGTATAGCGCTGGAACCTGGGGCCCATCGAAAGCCGATATGTTGATGGAAAAAGACCAGCGTAGTTGGTACGAAGCTTAAAACCGACGCTAAAAATAGAAGATTGAAATCGTAGAAAGGTAAAAGGTGAGTCTTATGTCGATATTTAAATTTGAAAATACCTCAGTCCTGGATGCCGCGCTTACGGCCAAGGTTAGCGGGCTACTGGCAGCGGCTATAGCCGCTGAGGGCAAAGCCTCCCTGGTAGTCTCTGGCGGGCGCACGCCGGTGGGTTTCTTTCACCTTTTATCTCAGTCTGAACTCGACTGGTCCAAGGTCACCATTGCCCTGGCCGATGAGCGCTGGGTCAATGCCGACCATGCCGCGAGCAATGAAAAGCTAGTGCGTGAAAATCTGCTGATTAATGAAGCCCACAAGGCCGAGTATCTGGCGCTGAAAAATAGTGCTGAAAATGCCCTCGAAGGTGAAGTGGAATGCCAGCAGCGCTTGAGTGCTATTGATCGCTTTACAGTGGTTATCTTGGGCATGGGGGACGATGGCCACACTGCTTCACTATTCCCCGGTTCTGAGGCTTTGGAGCGCGGTCTTGATATGCACTCCGGCGCCGACTGTATTGCGGTAACACCCCTGGATGCACCTCATCAGCGCATGAGTATGACCTTGCCGCGACTATTGAACACAGAGTCTCTGGTGATCCATATCAGTGGTGCCAGCAAGCAGCAGGTACTGACTCAGGCGAATGCCGGAGATGATGTAATGGAATTGCCGATTCGCGCGATTTTGCAGCAGCAGTCAACACCGGTATCGATTTACTGGGCTCAGTAATTCTTTTAAGTGAGCAGCTCTCTTCGCTGGTCGAGAGCCTTATATCCCGCTCTTGATATTTAACTGAGGTTTTACGGCCAGCATAACAAGCTAAAAGTATAAAAATCCCCTATAGCTTAAATCTCATACTCAATATACGCGTCATTTTATCTCCTCCTTACCCTCTCTGTAGCGGCTCTGTGCGCTACCTCTGATCAATGTCATCTAACCTGTAATATGAGTGTTTGTTCCTGTTTTTAATGTTGCCATATGGATTAGGATTGCCGCGCTTCGAACGATATGAAGCTCCCTAAAAATAAGAATACAAACAAGGAAAACGTTATGGATCTTGCACTAGCAATTAGTAAAAATGCGCTATCACTGGCAGTTAAGCAGACTTCTTATAAAGAAAACGTTGTGGCTGTGAACACCTTAGTCACCAGTGTTTTATCATCAAATTTACCAACGCTCAGTACTAATCCGCCAGATTGGGCAGACTTTACAAAGGCTTTTGAAGCAGCCGATGCCGGTGCGCTGACTTGGGTTAATAACGTTATGGCGCGACTGTTAAATGTGCCCGACGAAGTTCAGAGTTATAACGCGACCATTAGCCAGCTGTTAGCCGATGCCAAAACTCAGGCGATGACCTTGGAAGCTGATCCGACTAATAAAACCGCATTGCAGACACTCAATACTGATCTCACCAATGTAAACAATACATTGAGCCTGGTGGTGACCTTTATCAGTGGTGCACTGACCGCGGTTAAAAACTTCAAAGACGAGCTGCCAACACTGGCTGCCAACCTACAGACTATTGCTACTAAATCAGCGGTAGATGCCAAGGCTGACCAGGCGCAGATTGACAAACTCAATGCGGATATTGATACCCTGAAAGCAGAGATCAAGAGCCTTACTGCTTCTATAGTGGCTCTGGCCATTGTCGATGGTATAGCTCTGACTCTAGGTATTGTTGCCACCATTGCAGCCTTCCCTGAAGGTGCCTTGGTATGGTTTGTACTCGGCCCAGCAGTGATTGCGGCGACTGCCGTTATTGCCATTGATGGCGTTAAGATCAAGGCCGATAACGATCTTATAAAATCCGACGAAAGTCAGATAACAGGGCTGACTGCTGATGTTGCAGCGCTTCAGATTCTGTCGAAAAACTTTACCGCCATGTCTACTGAAGCCACCGATATCGAGACCAATCTGCAAGCTATTCTGGCTGAATGGCAGGCTCTGGAGTCTGACGTGGCCTTGGCCGTCAATGATATCAAGCTTGCAGTTACCGATGTAGGAACGGCTAACTTTACCGCTGTGGCCTCAGATATAGATGATGCCATCGTTGAGTGGGCTGCTGCCTACAAGCAAGCTGGTGACTTACACCTTGAACTGAATGTTAACAATGCTCAGCTGGAAGTGGGTATGACTCAGGCGCAGGTTCTGGCAGCCACTGCCGCTGCTCCCACAGTAGACATCATTACTTACTACAATGGCATACAAAACACCCAGGCGAAGGCCGCATTGGCAACAGCGGAAACTATGGCTTAATCTTAGATAAGGTTTTAAAAGTAGGTTTAAAAGGGCTGGGAAACCGGCCCTTTTTTATGTCTTCTAGGGTGGTTATAGTCGTAGACGAGGAGTCTATATTAAGTGGCCATCCATGGCCTGGAAGAGACGGTTTTTCTTGCTGGCTACTGAATAACGTCGCCAACTCGAACAATTTTTAAAGTGTTTGTGCCGCCGTGTACATTGACAAAATCCCCTTTAGTAATCAGTACCAGATCGCCATCGGAAACGGCGTTGTGGGCGCGCAGAGTTTCCACTGCACGGTGATTAACTTCGGATGGATCTAACTCTGACGCGTGGAAGGGAACGGGTATCACACCTTTATAGAGTGCCGTGATCTCACAGGTGCCGAGCTTTTCCGCCATGGCATAAATCGGCAGGGAAGAGGTAATACGCGACATGATCAATGGCGCAAAGCCAGTTGCTGTCATGCATATAACCGCTTTAACGCCTTCTAAATGGTTAGCCACATACATGGCAGCCAGTGCCAGAGACTCATCGATGCTAGCAAAAGTCTGATCAATTCTGTGCTTGGAGCGCTGAGCGAGAGGGTGTAATTCTGCTCCGTCAATAATTCGCACCATAGCTTTCACAGTTTCAATAGGGTACTTGCCCACTGCAGTTTCTGCCGAGAGCATTACCGCATCAGTGCCGTCGAGTACGGCATTGGCCACATCGAAGACTTCTGCGCGAGTAGGGGTCGACGCGGTAATCATCGATTCCATCATCTGAGTGGCAGTGATAACAACCTTGTTGGCCGCGTTGGCCGCTTCAATCAGCTGCTTCTGCACCGCCACTAGATTGGCGTCGCCAATCTCGACACCGAGATCACCGCGGGCAACCATCACGCCGTCGGCGCTGGCGATAATACCGGGTAAAAATTCATCGGTAATGGCTTCGGCGCGTTCGATCTTGGCAATAATATGAGCACCGCTACCTGCTGCAACCAGCAGTTCGCGAGTCTCTTCAATATCCTCTTTCGAACGGACAAAGGAGATGGCCAGATAATCGGTCTTCAGTGACGCGGCGGTTTTAATATCCGCCTTGTCTTTCTCAGTGAGCGCAGGAGCGGAGAGACCGCCACCGAATTTGTTCACGCCTTTTTTACTCGACAGTACACCGCCCTGAACAACACGGCAGGTGACTGAATGAGGGTTGCGTGATTCGACGATAAAGGTCATTTTGCCATCGTCGAGCAATAGGGTGTCGCCGGCATCGATATCGTTGAGCAGGTCGCTGTCGATATGCACGCCATTCTGGTCCCCTGAATCAACATCTATCTGGCTGTTGAGGACAAAGCTATCATTTTCTAACAGGTCGATTTTCATATCGTTGAGAAAGCTGCCGATACGAATTTTCGGTCCCTGCATATCGCAGAGAATACCCACGGGCATTTCCAGTTCGAGAGCGATTTCGCGAATCATGGCGGCGCGCATGGAGTGCTCGGCGGCGCTGCCGTGAGAGAAGTTTAAGCGGAAGACATTGACCCCGGCTAAAATTAGCCCGCGTATACCCGCTTCATCGTGAGTAGCAGGGCCCAGTGTGGCGAGAATTTTGGTTCTACGCGGCATCTTTTTGCTCCGCAGCGCTAGCCAGTAGCACTAAGGAGTTATCGAGCATGCGGTTGGAGAAGCCCCACTCATTGTCGTACCAGGCCATAACCTTGACCAGTGAACCGTTGACGCGAGTCTGGGTGGCGTCAAAGTTGCAGGAGAAAGGTGTGTGATTAAAGTCCACAGAAACCAGTGGCTTGTCGTTGTAGCAGAGCACTGAGCCAAGTGCCCCTTGAGACGCTTTAAGCAGCAGTTCATTGACTTCTTCAGCGCTGGTTTCGCGACCGGCATTAAAGGTCAGATCAACCAGTGATACATTAATAGTAGGTACACGAACCGCTAAGCCGTCGAGCTTGCCTGCTAATTCAGGCAGTACCAGACCGATTGCCACTGCGGCGCCGGTTTTGGTGGGGATCATCGATTGAGTGGCAGATCTGGAGCGGTAGACATCTGAGTGGCATACATCGCTGAGCTGCTGGTCGTTGGTATAGGCATGAACAGTAGTCATATAACCACTGAGGATACCAATGCTCTCTTGTAGAGGCTGAACCATTGGTGCCAGGCAGTTAGTGGTGCAAGAGGCATTTGAAATAATCTCTTGAGAGCCATCCAGAATTTGGTGGTTGACGCCATAGACAACAGTGGCGTCTACGTTAGCCCCAGGTGCCGAGATGATAACTTTCTTCGCGCCAGCTTCTAAATGCATGGCTGCTTTTTCACGGCTAGTGAATACACCGGTGCACTCACAGACCAAATCAACGTTTAAGTCAGACCAGGGCAGGTCGGTTGGATTGCGTTCGCTAGACCAGTTGATCACGTCGCCATTAATGACGATGGCATTGTCTGTCACTTCAACCTGCTGGTTAAAGCGGCCGTGAACCGTGTCGAACTGGAGTAGGTGTGCGCTAATTTCGAGGCTACCGAGATCATTGATCGCGACGATTTGGATCTGCTCACGAAGTTCTGGGCGTTCATAGAGGGCGCGGACTATATTGCGGCCAATGCGACCAAAACCGTTAATGGCGATTCTATACATGATGCTATTTCCTTATATGTAGTAAACTTACGTAAATTATAGGCTTTTGTGAATTTTTAGGCAATGGTAAGCCTAATTAAGTAGGTAAAAGAACGTATTAGTGGGGTTTTGGATGGGGTTTGTAGGGGGCTGATAGGTCTGCTATGAAATATTCTTACCAACTTCTCCGGTGAAATCGGACATTGAGGTCCAAAAACTTTAAACTGACCGCCGTTATTACGGATAAAGACGAACAGCTGAAGGGTTTGTAGCTATGCATTCACAAAATTTGATCAATATTATTTCTGACGAATTGCCTAATCTCAATAAGTCTGAGAGCAAAGTGGCGCGGGTTATTCTCGCCGACCCAGACAGTGCGACTCGATCGAGCATTGCTACATTGGCCAAGGCCGCCGAGGTCAGTGAGCCCAGCGTCAACCGTTTTTGTAAGCGCTTTAATGCCGCAGGATTTCCCGACTTTAAACTTAAGTTGGCAAAAGCCTTGGTCAGCGGTGTGCGATTTGTTAATCGCAATGTCGATCCAGACGATGAAGTCAGCAGTTACACGCCGAAGATCTTTGACGGCACGATCAATAATCTGGCCATGGTGCGGGATAAGATTAGCCACAGCCGCGTCAACCAGGTGGTGGACAAGTTAATTCAAGCTAAGCGTATTTACTTTTTTGGTGTTGGCGCCTCAGGTTCGGTGGCCAGAGATGCTGAGAATAAATTCTTTCGTTTTAACCTGCCCGTATCTTTCCATGACGACGTGCTAATGCAGCGTATGCTGGCCTCCACCGGTAGCACCGGCGATGTGTTCTTTTTTATCTCCCATACCGGGCGCACCAAAGAAGTGGTTGAGATCGCAGAGATTGCCAGGGCCAATGGCTCAACGGTAATTGGCCTCACTGCACCGGATTCACCGCTGGCAAAGGTCAGCAGTGTGACTCTAGATGTTGAGGTGCCGGAAAACACTGATGAATATATGCCGATGACCTCACGCATCGTCCATCTGGTGATTCTCGATGTCCTGGCCACCGGTGTCACCCTGCGTCGTGGGCCGGACTTTTTGCCTCACTTAGAGAAGATCAAGAACAGTCTTAAGCCGACCCGCTATCCACGCACTAGCTAATCAGTTCTCCCTTTTTGTCGCGGCTCTGTTATAGCGCGGATAATAGGCCGTGGTGAATGACAGTCATTCACCACATATACTTGCACAGCAGCAGCTTTCAACTAGACTATCTCTCATTGATTTAAAACACCTGTATAAATGAGGCGGTCGTCCGATGTCAGATTTTCCAACCTATCCAGTTCCCCAGCAATGGTCCGATTCAGCTTGGATTGATGAGGCTACCTATAAGGCGATGTATCGCCAGTCGGTGGAGAATCCCGATCAGTTTTGGGGCGATCAGGCCGAGCAATTTTTGACCTGGGACAAACCCTGGGAAACTGTTTGTCGCAGTGATATTACAGAGGGACAGGCAGCTTGGTTCGAGGGCGGCAAACTCAATGTAGCGGTCAACTGTATTGATCGTCACTTGGTTGACAAGGCCGATCAAACTGCGATTATCTGGGAGGGGGACGATCCCTCTGATGATGCCCATATTAGTTATGCCCAGCTCCATGAGCAGGTCTCACGATTGGGTAATGTGCTGCGCCAACGGGGCGTCAAAAAAGGCGACCGGGTGTGCATCTATATGCCAATGATTCCCGAGGCCACCTACGCCATGCTCGCCTGTGCCCGTATTGGAGCTGTGCACTCTGTGGTATTTGGTGGTTTTTCTCCGGAGGCATTAAAAGACCGTATTCTCGATTCCGACTGTCAGCTGGTGATTACTGCCGATGAGGGTCTGCGTGCGGGCAAGGCGATTCCCCTTAAAGCCAATGCCGATAAAGCCCTGACCAATTGCCCCGATGTTCATACCTGTTTAGTGGTGCGCCGCACCGGCGGCACCATAGACTGGCAAGATAGTCGAGATATCTGGTATCACGAGGCTGTGGAGTCGGTCGCTCAAGACTGCGCGCCAGAAGTTATGGATGCCGAAGATCCGCTATTTATTCTCTATACCTCAGGTTCAACCGGAAAGCCGAAAGGGGTTGTGCACAGCACTGGCGGCTATCTGTTGATGGCGGCCATGACCCATAAATACACCTTCGACTACAAAGAGGGCGATGTGTTTTGGTGTTCAGCTGATATTGGCTGGGTCACCGGCCACAGTTATATTGTCTATGGCCCTCTGTGTAATGGCGCCACCACGCTGATGTTTGAAGGGGTGCCAACCTATCCCGATGCCTCGCGCTTTTGGCAGGTTATCGACAAGCATCAGGTCAATCAATTTTACACTGCGCCAACCGCCATTAGAGCCTTGATGGCCTGTGGCGACAGTTTTGTTAACAGCAGCTCGCGCCGTTCACTGAAGTTGCTCGGCACGGTCGGCGAGCCGATCAACCCTGAAGCCTGGGACTGGTACCACCGAATAGTGGGCGAATCCCGCTGCCCGATTGTCGATACCTGGTGGCAAACAGAGACTGGCGCGCAAATGTTAACTCCGCTGCCTGGTGCCACTGCACTCAAGCCTGGTTCGGCAACTGTGCCCTTTTTTGGTGTGCAGCCAGTACTGCTGGATACTGAGAATCGCGAGATTGAGGGTGCAGGGGAGGGATTGTTAATGATCAAGGCCTCTTGGCCGAGTCAGATTCGCACTATCTATGGTGATCACCAGCGTTTTGTCGAGACTTACTTTAAACCCTATGCCGGTTATTATTTTACCGGTGACGGTGCTCGTCGCGACGAAGATGGTTACTACTGGATTACCGGCCGTGTCGATGATGTGCTGAATATTTCAGGTCATCGCATGGGCACCGCTGAGGTTGAGAGTGCTTTGGTGTTGCATGAAAAAGTCGCCGAAGCAGCGGTTGTTGGCTGTCCCCATAATATTAAAGGGCAGGGTATTTACTGCTATGTGACGCCAATGAATGGCGTTGAGCCAGACGAACAGTTGCGCCTTGAGTTGATTACTCTCTGCGTTAAAGAGATTGGGCCAATTGCCAAGCCAGATATCATTCAGTGGGCGCCAGGCTTGCCCAAGACTCGTTCGGGGAAAATTATGCGCAGAATTCTACGCAAAGTGGCTGCCAATGAGTTGGATAGTTTGGGGGACACTTCAACTCTGGCAGACCCTGCCGTGGTTGATGAGCTGATTGCCAATAGGAGAAACAAATAAACCGGGCGCCTTACCCTGTTAAAGTCAAGGCATACGTATATCAATATATCTTTAAACTGGTAATTATACTAGTACCCACTGTGATTAGTCCTACTTTTTGCTTGATCAGTTAAGGTTAGATATAAAGTTGTGCGATCGAGTCTTATGCAGAGATCTTTTTACACAGTGTTTTGCCTAGTGGTGATTTACGGGATGCTTCTTATGCTTCCCGGCTATGGTGGCGTGCAGTCAATACCTTTTTATCAAGATAAAGGCTTCAATAACATTGCCCATGGTACCGGTCGAGAACTGATGCCCGGCAATACTCTTGAAGGCGCTTTTAATGCCGTGGCTGTGGGTGCCGATATTATTGAACTCGATATCCACTTAACTCTGGATAAGGTTGCGGTGGTTCGGCATGATGCGACCGTTGACGCGACCACTAATGGCAGTGGGTCGATTGCTGATATGACCCTGGCTGAGTTGCAAGCCTTTGACGTGGGATTTCATAAAGAGGACTATCCAGAAAAGGTAGCTGTTGAGGGGGTACGTATTCCCACGCTTGAGTCGCTATTTTTAGCGCTGCCTGATGAACGATTTTTAATTGAGCTGAAGCCCGATGATGTTGAGACCGGTATTCAATTGTGCCGGTTGGTTTTAGCGCATGGTCTGGGTGATCAAGTTCTAGTGGGTTCTTTTTATTCAAGGGTGTTGGAAGACTTTCGTCAGGGCTGCCCAAAGGTACCTACGTCCCTTGGCGAAGAGGAAGCGCTGGTTTTTGTTTTGCTGAGCTGGATTGGTCTTGGGCATCTTTATAATTCGCCAGGTTATTCTGTGCAGTTGCCCTTTGAATACTATGGCATTGAGCTGATTTCTGGGCCTCTAATTAAGGCTGCGGATGAGCTTAACCTGATGGTAGATGTATGGACGATTAACGATTCGCAGGAGATGGTAAAGCTGATCAACTTGGGAGTTGGCGGTATTATCACCGATAGACCCGATATTTTGCAGGCTATTGATATATAAATAGAAAAAATGATTTTTAGTGACATTCAGAAACTTGAAAAGCTTTCCAAAGTCGACTAAAAATAATACATAAATGGATAGTAAAGCAGTCCATAATCATGAAATGAGAGAATCTATGAGTACAGAATTAGCAAGATTAATGAAGCTTGAGGGTATTTCCCAAAGTGGACTCTCGCGAGCCACCGGGGTTCCGCAACCAACAATTAATCGCATCCTTAGCCAGGTCACCCAAGATCCGCGGCGCGACTCGATGATTAGTATCGCCAATTATTTTGGTGTGCCTTTAGAATCGCTCTACAGCAGTTCGACGGCTCAAAAAACATCGAAGAAAGATCCGAAGGCGGTTGAAGATATTTTCAATCGAATACTGGGTCTGTCTAAGGCAGAGCGCAAAACATTGTTCTCTCAGGTTACTGAAAGGCTTAATGAAGATTGATAGTCGGTAGGGCTTAAGTTTTTATTATGACTGTTGGCTTGTTTTCGAGATCTGCTTTCTTCTGGCATGTCTCGGGTCTCAATCAGCGCCTTTTTTTACGCGCCTTTTTTTAC
>CAJQKW010000002.1 GCA_905478975.1 uncultured Pseudomonadales bacterium
AAGCTCATTCAGATAGCTGTGCTGCTTAAGCGTCAGTTTTTGAGTCTATAAGAAATCACTGTCGGCATTTTGCCGGCAGTGATTTTTTTGTTTCTGGGTTATTAGGTATTTCGATGTTGATGATTGCGCGTGTTCTTGTGTGTCTGGTTTTAGCCAGTGCTTGGAGTGTCTCGGCTTTACCCGCAGTGGGTGAGGGTAGTTCAAGTGAAGTGGAAGACATTGTCAGACTTGCACAGGAACAGGACCTAAGCAGCACCAACTCTTGGTTGCGATTAGGCCATTATGAAGAGGATAGCTCTAGCGCCTTAGGCTGGACAAGCGCGATTCATTCACCGGCTTTCTTTTTATCTGAGACCGGTATAACCAATCCAGTTGCAGAGCTAGAGGCAACCATTCGTGCCTTTGCTCAAGCTCCTGGGACAAACCCTGACCTGCACCCTCAGTGTCACTTTAAGGGCAGATACACCTGGCTTCTATCAACCTTGCAGTTGGATCCAGAACGGTTTCCGGCTGTTCACTGCGAGGCATACAGCAAATGGACTAAGGGTCAGGCTGTTGAATCCATTAGCCTGCTTTATGCAACGGGCTATTTAGGCAATCCCGCGTCATATTATGGCCACACATTGCTTAAATTTAACTCAACAGATCCAGCCCGATCAGCGCTACTCGATGTCAGCGTTAATTATGGTGCCATTGTGCCGCCAAACGACGGGCCGATTGTCTACGTATTAAAAGGCATGCTCGGTGGCTATGACGCCGGCTTTAGCCATATTCAGTTTTACTTTCACAACCACAATTATGGTGAGTTGGAGCTTCGGGATATTTGGGAGTACCAGCTCGACCTTAGCCAGCCCCAGGTGGATCTTATAATGGGACATCTGTGGGAGCTGCTGGGTAAAAAATACCGCTACTATTTTTTCCGCAAGAACTGCGGCTATCGCATGGCTGAGATTCTTGAGCTCGTTGAGGGGCTTGATATTATTCCGCGCAGCCATCCCTATGTGTACCCCCAGACAGTGATGACCAACCTGAGTGAGGCTATCATTGCAGGCCAACCTATAGTCTCTGAGGTCAAATACCACCCCTCTCGACAGTCTCGCCTATACAACAAATACCAACAGTTAGACAACGCCGAGAAAACCGCGGTAGCCTCGGTGGCAGAGAATATTGACGCTTTAAATCACAGTGAATATAGGCAGCTTGATAGCGGTTCCCAGCAGGTGGTGTTGGAAACCCTCGGTGACTACATTCAGTTTGTCTCGGATCCTCAGACGCCGTCAGATGCCGATAAATCACGCTATAAACAGGTGTTATCTGAGCGCTTCAAGTTGCCCTCCGGAAGTAAATTTACCGGTATCGGTGCGACTAAACCGCCACATCAGGGACGCCGCCCAAGCTATATTCAGCTCGGCGGCGTGAATAACCAAGCGCTGGGGGAGGGCATCTCGATTAATATCCGCCCCTCATACTACGATGTCCTGGATGCCGGCAGTGGTCATGTTGATCACTCCGAATTGAAAATGGGGGAGGTGCAGCTGCGCTACTTGGATAACAAGCTATTTGTCCGCAGCCTGGATATCGTCAGTGTCAAGAGTGTCAGCAGCGGCACTACCGGTCTACCTGGAGACAGGGGCTTTACCTGGGGACTTAAATTGGGTGCCGAGCAGCAGAATTTAAGCTGTGATAACTGTTTAGTGGCAAGGTTTCAGGGTGATATGGGCTTGGCCAAACATCTTTCTAAAAACGCAGTGGTGGGAGTCAATGTGGGCGGTGCGATACAGAATAACCGCGGCGGCTATGGCTCCCTTTATGCCAAGTCCTCGGCATTTACCCATATTAGATTGTCTGCTGAGACCAATTTTAGAGCGACCTATGAAAATCGTGCGCATATTGATTCTTCCGAAGGTAACGAAACGGTTTACGCCTTTGAGGGACGGCATAGCCTGAGCCGCAATATGGATCTTAGACTGCTAGTCGAGCGCAATAAGGCCACTGAATACACCTTGGCACTAGGGTATTATTGGTAGGTTAATCAACTGCTAGTAATACAGCCGCCAATAATCGATATCAGGAAATCTCACCAACCCGGTGTAGAACAGCACGGTCATCACCAATGCCACTACCCACAGGGTAGTGATATAGCCCGCCATAAAATTCTTCAATTGATCACCAACAGTATCTCCACCGCCAGAAGATTGATTACCTCTATTGGTCCAGCGCTGTTTCGATAGCCTAGCCAGACAGTAAACCTTTACCCCGGCATTGAGCAGCTGATTAAAATAGAGAATAAACGGCCATTCGATATGCACGCTGTTGCTGTAACGAAACAGAAATAACGACAGCGCCATACGCGATATAGCGATCCAAATAATATACGAGACAATGTAATAGGGATCGTGAAGCAGTGTAGCCGCGATGGCGACTATGGGGCTAACCAACATCGTCCACATAGCGATGCGCTGATCCATCACACACCACCAGATAAAAAACCCGATCTTGTTGGGCCCCAATTTTAGCGCTCTGGTGCCGTTGCGCAGCATATTGCCGGACCAGCGGCGGAAGTTTTGCGTCATACGCTCTATACCTGAGCCTTCAATTTCTTCGATGGTGTAGACCAGGGCGTCGGGCACATAGAGCATTTTGGCGTCTTGGGTGAGCATGTAATACCAGGTGCTTTTGTCGTCTCCAGAGAGAAAGCGAAAGGTGCCCCAGAGCCAGTGATAGAGATGGTCGGCTTCGAGCATGCGGATAAATTTGTGCCGGGTTAGATGGTTAGCGCGAAACATCGACATGCGGCCGGTGAGGGTCAATACCTTATTGGACATGGAGTGAGACTGCATGGCAATTCGGCGCTGGGCAAAACGCATGGTTAGCCACGACTGGATCCATTTGGGGCCGTAACAGATCACTTCTTCATCGGTGGTGATGGCCTGCAGTGCCGGGTCGTTTTTAAACAGTGGACAGCACTTGCGCAAAATACCCGGGGCTAGCAC
>CAJQKW010000003.1 GCA_905478975.1 uncultured Pseudomonadales bacterium
GCTTTTTATTGTGCTTTTTATTGTGAGGCTGAGGATAACAGGCATGGCACCGCGCAGCTATGACGCATTCCGGAAGAATGCCTCATAGCGGGTATTTGTGAGGCAGGCTTTGGCTAGTTCTGCTGGAACACGCGCACGTAGTCAACCAGCATACGCTGTGGAAATACCGTGTTGGCATCCGGTGAACCCGGCCAGTCACCCCCTACAGCAACATTGAAGATAAGGAAAAAGTCTTTCTGAAACGCAGACAAACTGGCACCGCTATCGATCGCCATGGTGTGATATTGCACGCCATCAATATACCAAGTAATGCTGTTCGGGGTCCATGTGAGGCCGAAGATGTGGAAGGCATTGGCCAGGGTTTCAGTGCCAGACAAGGAGTAGTTACCGCCATAGGATACTGGAGCATAGGGCTTCTTAGTGGTGCCATTAGACTCGTAAACTCCGCCATTATTCCAGTGAGCGGTGCCAACTGTGCGATTTTCCAAGCCATTGCCGCCGATCATTTCCATAATGTCTATTTCACCGCAATAGGGCCAACTGACAGTAGAGAAATTTTGACCCAGCATCCACAGCGCTGGCCACAGACCTTTACCTTCAGGCAAAGCGGCGCGAATATCCACACGACCGTATTTAAAGCTGAATTTGTCCTTGGTGTTGATTCGCGATGAGGTATAACTGCGGCCACCAAAGCTTTCTTTGCGCGCCTCGATAATCAAGAAGCCTCCTTCAACACTGGCATTCTCGGGGCGGTGATATTGCAACTCGTTGTTACCCCAGCCGTCACCACCAATATCGTAGCCCCACTTAGCATTGTCCAGAGCCGTCCCGGAAAATTCATCCGACCAGAGTAAATTGTAGCCCGCGTAACTTTCCGGACTGGTGTTGCCGGTAAAGACCGTTATTACTCTGGTTGCAGTGGCAGTGTTGCCCGCAGCATCGCTGGCCGTGTAGGTCAATTCATAGTCACCATTGACATTATTATTCACACTGCCCGCTATCGAGACACTAACAGAGCCATCAACATTGTCGGTCGCCGTTGCGCCTTGCTCAGAGTATAGCTCCCCAAATCCAATAGTCAGGGCCTGTTCGCCGGTTATTGAGATCACTGGTTTGGTGGTGTCTGCTGGAGTAGGTGTGGGGGTAGGAGTTGAAGTAGAACCGCCGCCTCCGCCACAGGCTGTCAGAACTAATGAAATAAAGCCAATAACAATGGGCTGCTTGAAAACGGACGATGATGTAATAGAATGACTCACTAAATTGTTCCCCGGAAAGACTACATTAGTGTTGTGGGCGGAAGGTCGCACTTATAAGGAAAATCTTCCAGCCTAATAGGATAAAACGACTCAAGAATAAGATTAAATGGCTTCGGTTTTGGCCTCACCGAAAGTGAGGCCTCTATTAGTTGCTGTCTAGCTGTTGCCTGGTCAGTATCTAGTTGTTGTCTGGCCAGTATCTAATGAGTCGCCATCAATTAGTTCATTATTTATCGGCAATCACTGAGCGCAGCAATCGACCCATGGTAGTTTTACCAAGATCATCGGCAAAGGCATTATTTTCCCAGGCTTTATGACCGCCAATCATCACTAGGCTGACCACATCATCAGAGCGATTAACCAGCTGCTCGTGACTAAACTCTTCCCGGTAAACCCGCTCAACCTTACTCTCGCCATCGTATTCAGCGAGCTTTATTGGGTCGATCAAAATCAAGTCGGCTACATCGCCCAGATCAATAGTGCCGCCCTCGACCCCAAAGACATCGGCGGGATCTTTAGTCAGACGTTTAACCATATAGCTGACATCGGCATCACCGCCCTGAGCCGCCAATTGCAGACTGCGCAGATTGACGTCATAAAAGGCCATATTGGTGAGGTGAGCGCCGCTATCGTTAAAGCCGGGCAGCAGATTGGGGTGCATCAATAATTCCCGCACGGTTTTCATATCTCGGTTAGCGGTGACCGTGCTCCAGCTCAGATCATTGTCAAAGCTTCTCAGCATTTGCAGCATAAAGTCGCCCTCATCGGCGATCCAGAGAAAATCTGCTTCCAGAAGATCCCGCTCTTGCTGACTAATAGTCTCTTTTAGCGCGCCTGTTTTAAACCCCAAAATACGTTCAAAAAGGGCCTGAAAAGTCATGCCCTGCCAGCTCTGCTGGGGGCAGCGCACCACATCCATATCCGCCAGAGTGCGGTTAAAGGCATAGTCTTCAAGATTCGCCTTGCGCTTTAGTCGCGCCAGGCTCCAGCCCTGCTTGCCCTTCATCCACATGGCTTTAAATGCTTTCACATAGTCCGGATCATTGAGGATACCGAGGCGTTCGGCTCGATCTTCAAGGTCGGTTTCATTGAGGCGACGCAGCTCGGGAATCTCTTCCGCGAGAGGGGTTACCGCGCCATCGGACCAGACTTTAAAAGGTGCGCCCAGGGCCTGCATATGGAAATCACCCTGAATTAAACGGGAGTTCAGTATTGTCGCCAAGCGTTTGGCCAGACCGGAGATGCGCCAGTTATTGGCAATATCCAACGCGGCTACCACGGTGGTTTTTAATGGCTTACCGTAGAGTCGACCGCTGGTGAGCAAGAAGGTTTTTAAGGTGCCAATCACACTGTCTTTAGGTGGCGTCGCCTGCCATACGGCACCGGCTTCGCGGACCACCTGAGCCAGCTGCTTGATCTCGCCATACTTGGCAAACTGGGTGGGAATGGTTTTATCACAGTGGGGCTGTGCCGCCAGATAGTGGAACGGCAGTGCGTCGGTGGAAAAACCCACATAACCCTGCTTTAGGGCGTCACGCAGAGTGCCTTTCATGGTTTCAATTTCAGCAGCGGTTGGATCGCGGCTGACACTGGCGTCAAAGCCCATGGTGTCGATGCGCAACATTGAGTGAGGAAATAACACCGCCACATTGGGGCCTAATTTAAGCGTATCCAAATGGTCTAAATAGTCCTTTGGATTATCCCAGGTACAGTTATCAGCACAGCTGCGTAAAACCGATTTGGGAATATTCTCCACCCGGGCATAGCAGCTGACGATGGGATCATTGGTGCCATCGCGCTGGTTGCCAAAGGCCAATCCCAAGCTGCAGTTAGCGATCACTACCGAGGTAGTGCCGTGGCGGGTGGATTCGGGCAGGCCCGGAGCCACTTCGAGTTCCAAATCATAATGGGTGTGAATATCAAATAGACCCGGCATCAACCACAGACCCTCGGCATCAATCACATTGGCAGCGCTTGCCTGATCGAGGTTTTGACCGCGGGCAACAATGCGCCCTCCGGCAATGGCCACATCTTCAATCACGGCGGCTTCGCCATTGTTAAATACCTTGGCGTTAGTGATTAACGTGTCGAAACTTAAGGCTTCGACTGGCGCGCTATTTGTTTGCAAGCCGGTTTCAAAAGCATCGACTTGAGAGTCTTTGGATTGGTTCATATTGGTTTCTCTTCGGTTAACTAAAAGCACTAGTACCCGGTCAAGGGGCCATCTGGCGCTTAGTTTGTTTAATGCCATGATTGAGCCAACCAGACTCATTGAGATTGCCTGAGGCTTTGCGCAGGGCCCTGAGTATTTGCAGTCGCATGGCCTGCACCTCGCGGTTATCCGGCTCGGCATCCAGCGCCGCCTCGATTAGCAGCAGTGCCTTAATAGCATCCCCTGCGTTTAATGTCTTGTCCGCCAGTGCCACGACTTTTTCCGCACCCCCGGCAAGGGCTACCAGATCGCCATAAATCGACTGGGGGGACTGGGCATACATATTTACGGGATCACCATCGAACCAGCCCATATAGCCTTCATAGATCCCGCGCACCGACCAGGAGACCCAGCCATAGGCTTCACCCACATCCAGTTCGGCGGGCAGTTTAATCTCGCGCATCAGGCTAAACACATCGCGGCCCTGATTCATGCCCTGAACGGTTTGATCATGGACATATTGAATGGCGTCGCGGTAGCGGCCCAGCTCTCGGCGGATATTGGCGTTGCCAAGAATCGGTTCACCGTGACTGGGCAGCAGGATTTCTGGCTGTAGTGCCAGTACCCGATTAATCGACTCAATATAATCCAGCGCCCAGCGTGGCTTGGTGCCGCGCAAGGTATAGATATTGGGGAATGAACGGTAGTACAGGTCGCCGACAAAAGCGGCTTTATACTCAGGCATCCACACTGTCAGGGCATCATAGGTTTCCGCCGGGGTGTGGAGGATTTCAAACTGCTCGCCGCCAAGGGTAAAGTCGAGACGTCGATCGAATAAGGTGTTGGGCAACATATTGACGCCAGCGCTCTGGCTGGTTGTCGAAGATGGCTCGTCCTCTTCAATCAAATCAAAACCAAACTGCGCGCTGTTGCGCTGTATAAACAGCTTGCTCAAACGCTTTTGATAATTGAGAAACTCAACCATATTCTGCTGGGCAATCACCTGAGTCTCAGGCTCTCGCCACAGGGCAACACCACCGGTGTGGTCGCCGTGGCCATGGGTAATAATAATCGAGTGCACCGGGCCATCACTGACCGCGGTTAATAGCTGCTTATGTTTTGGCGCCATAGCTGGCAATGAGGTGTCGATAATGACGTTGCCTGCGTCGGTAACCACCATAAAGGTATTACCAAAGCCGCTGGCCTTGTAGATAACCTGATTTATTTTTTGCGCAACCAGCTGATCACTGCCCTGCTGGAGATGCAGGCTGGGATCCACGCGACCGCTTTTTAGGGCTTCGGGCTCATAGCTGTCGGCAAAGGATAAGGATGGCAAGGTCAAAGGCGCAGCCACTAGAGACATTAGCAACAGCGCGGCTAACCTGTGTTGATGATTGCGATCTAGCACTACCCTACTCCCACCCAGCTATAATTTCTGTATTTATATTTTTTGTGTATTTTAGCGTCTTTTCGCGATTTTTAGGCCATTTTAAACCGATTTTATTAGAACTTAATTATTGCTGCTGCACTTCCCATTGGACAATCAAGTCACTGGTATCCTCCTGCCAAGGATGAAAATCCTCACGGAAGAAATCCTTGTAGGGTGCCCAGGTGCCCTTCAATATGCCCTGCTTACCAAACAAAAAGCGGATTCCTGAGAACCAGACTTTCGGGCTCCACAGCACACCGTCACATTTCAAAATATGGCGCACCCCGTGAAGAATATCCCAGGTCAAAAATAATGTGCTGCGGCGCATGGCGGCGCGACGCATTTTCTCGGTGCCACCGATCGCCCGATAGACATCAAAAGCCACGGCTTTATGTTCCATCTCTTCCACCGAATGCCACTGCCAGAGGTCTCTCATGGCGGGGTCAGCATCGGCAAAGATACCGCTATCTCCCAGGGCTTTTTCAGCTAACACGGCGGTTAAATGTTCCACTGCCACGGTTCCAGCAAGCTGCTCCCGGGCCGGTATATTTTTTTTCACCCAACTCATGCGCCGACGCAGTGGGCCTTCGAGTTTTTCCAGATCATAGCCGCGCAATTCACAGAGCATTTCGTTGTAGCGCTTATGCTCCCGCAGATGCACCGCCTCTTGGCTAAAAAACTGGCGCATCTCTTCCTGCAGTTTGGGATCGGTAATGCGATCGCGGTAGTGGCGCACCGAGTTAATAAAGAACTGCTCGCCGAGAGGAAAGGTGATCGACATGGCATTGAACCAAGCCGTGGCGAAAACATCCTTGCGCATCCAGTCGCCCTTGAGGGCCTCGGCCAGATCATGCTGCCGATTGCGCGGCTGAATGGCCACATCTTCTGGTGTAAACGACTGTGTCTGATCCTTGCTCATGGCAAACTCCCTACATACGTTCAACAATAATCGCTGGCGCCATTCCGCCGCCGGCACACATAGTGATCAGGCCGCGTTTTAGTTGGCGTCGCTCTAATTCATCGACCATGGTGCCAATCAACATGGCACCGGTCGCACCGATGGGATGACCCAGGGCCATAGCGCCGCCGTTAACATTGACGATGTCACGATCCAGCTCCAGATCACGAATAAACTTCTCCGCTACCACGGCAAAGGCTTCATTGATTTCCCAGAGATCGATATCGGCTTTTTCCAGACCTGCTTTGGCCAGCACACGCTTAGCCGCTGGCACTGGTGCATTGAGCATCAGTGAGGGGCAGTCGCCCATATTACAAAAAGCCAAAACCTTGGCTCGGGGCTTCCAGCCCTGTTTGGTCGCATAATCAGGTGAGGCGAGCAGCACAGCAGCGGCACCATCGACTACACCGGAGGAATTACCGGCATGATGCACATGCTTGATTTTCACATCGGGGTATTTCACTGCCATCAGTTTGGCGTAAGTCGAACCCTCTTCATCCAGCGGCATCTGCGCCAGCTTCTCAAAGGAAGGGTTTAACTGACTGAGGCTTTCACGAGTGGTGCTGGGACGCGGAAATTCATCCTTATCTAGGGCCAGAGTGCCATCGTCGTTATACACCGGCACCAAGCTCTTATCGAAGTGGCCATTGGCGATGGCGTGAGCGGCACGCTCCTGACTGACTGCCGCCAGGCTATCTAAATCTTCTCGAGAAATACCTTCAATAGTGGCGATGGTATCGGCACAGATACCCTGGTGTGACTGACCATACATCTCACGCAAATGCTCATTGCCGGAATCCACAAAGGGCGACATCTCGCCACTGAGCAGACCGTAACCGGACATCATTTCACAGCCACCGGCTACAACTAAGTCTTCCATACCCGACATAATCGACGCCGCAGCCATATTCACTGTGGTAATACCGGAGCCGCAAAAGCGATCAAGAGTCACGCCGCTAGAAGTCACGTCATAACCCGCATCCAGTGCCGACATACGGCCCATATCATTGCCGTTTTGACCGCGCTGAACATTACAGCCCCAGATCACATCGGCGACATCAGCGGTGTTAACGTTATTGCGCTCGGCCAGTGCTTTGAGCACAGTGGAACCCAGTCGCTGGGGATGAATAGTCGTGAGGGCGCCACGGCCCGGCTTGCCAATGCCACGGGGCGTGCGGCAGGCATCGATGATCCATGCTTCAGTCATTAGATGTACCTTTTGTAGAATGCGTTATAAAAACTACTATTAAGAGCACCAAAGTTAGCTGCTTTTGCTTCGGTTTTATTATGTGATAACTTCAGACTATTCCCCATACCATTAGCATGCAAGCTTAGTTGTGACCCATTGGACAGCCAGCAGCAAGCGCAAACTAAAACGGACAGCTGCCGGGCCTATTTAAGTTATTTAAAAATGTATTGTCATTATAGATGCCAATATAATTCTACTGCGTTATACTCGCGAAAAGAGGTTGTGAAAATAGCCTGTAAAAAGAGCCTGACAAAAGCCCGGAGACAGCATGAAAATCCTAAGAACCCCCGACCACTGTTTTGACAATATTCCCGAATATCCTTTCGAGCCCCACTACACAACAGTCAAAACCCACGACGGCAGCGATATTAGAATCCACCATATAGATGAAGGCCCACGAGATGGCCCAGTGATTCTATGCCTGCATGGTCAGCCAGTGTGGAGCTACCTCTATGCACGGATGATCCCCCACTTGGTCAAAGCCGGCATTCGTGTAATCGCGCCCGATCTGCCAGGTTACGGTAAATCCGACAAGCCGGCAGCACGAGAAGATTACAGCTATCAGCGCCAAGTGGATTGGATGAACCAGTGGTTAGTAGCAAATGATTTTACCAACCTGACTTTTTTTGGGCAGGACTGGGGCGGCTTGATTGGCCTGCGCATGGTTGCAGATAATGGCGATCGCTTTGCTCGGGTGGCTATAGGCAATACGGGCTTACCCTACAACCCCCAAGTACCTCCAGAGGTTGTCGAGGAAATCATCGCCTTTAGAAATTCAGAAAAAAGATTAACTCTATTTTCGATGATGAAAGAAGTGAAAAAAATGGGTCGCACAGGAGGCAAAAGGCACGATGGCGCTAGGCTTTTTGCCCATTGGCAGAAGTATACTTGGCAGACGCCCGACGTTCCTGCCGGCATTATTGCCTCTTCCCAAATGGAGAGGCGCAGCCCACTAATTGTAGCTCTAGAATTATTTACCGGCGCAATCGGCTTGAGAAAAATCTCCCCATTCCGTACCCAACTGTCGAAGATCTATGAAGCACCCTTTCCCAGCCCAGAGTATAAAATGGCGGTGCGCGCTATGCCCACTCAGGTGCCCACCATGCCAGAGAAATCCTTGGAAGCGCAGAAAAAGGCCTGGGACTTTTTTGAAACATTTGAGAAACCCTTTTTATGTATCGGCGCCGGCAATGACCCGATCACCGTTGGCTTTGAAAAACCCTTTCTGGAAAAGGTGCCGGGAACCAAGGGCCAGCCCCATGCAACAATTGGTGGAGGTCATTTTCTCCAGTGGGCTAAGGCAGAAGAACTGTCGAAAACTTTAGCTGATTTTATTCTTAAAAATAGTGCAGACTAGCTACAAATTTTAATACGTTTTTGTAGTGGGAGTCAGTCAGTATGAATCAGGCAACTGGAAATGTTTATCAAAACGCTCACAGCGGGCCAAAGCAATGGCGTGAGCGTGGCGAACTTATCGAGTTGCTCGGCCACTCGCTGTTTATTATTGACGAGAGCCCTAGTCAAGGCGCTAACAATAAAGTCCTGCCGACTATTTTACTGCTTCACGGCTTTCCGACCTCCAGCTGGGACTGGCAACCCATGTGGCATGCCCTGGCAAATGACTACCGCTTGATCGCTGTGGATATGCTCGGTTTTGGCTTTTCCGATAAACCTAACAAATATAAATATTCCATTCATGGTCAGGCGGATCTGGTTGAAGCACTGGTAAAAGCCAAACAGCTAAAACAGTTTCATGTGCTAACCCATGATTATGGCGACACTGTTGGTCAAGAACTGCTGGCCCGCCAACTCGAGGGCAGCGGTGCCGGTGAATGGCTGTCCTGCTGTTTTTTAAATGGTGGTCTGTTCCCGGAGACCCATCGTGCACTGCTAACGCAAAAACTATTATTGAGTCCCATCGGCGGGCTGCTCAACCGACTCACTGGTTATGCGAAATTTTGCAGCAACTTTAGCTCGGTGTTTGGCGCCAAGAGCAAACCCTCGGAAGAGGAATTAGAGAATTTTTGGTGGCTAATTAATATTAATGACGGCAAACATATTTTTCACAATCTGATTACCTATATCCGCGATCGTCTAGAGCATCGCGAGCGCTGGGTCTCAGCCATGCAGCAGTCAACTATTCCCCTTGGATTAATCAATGGTTCGGTGGATCCAGTCTCTGGCAACCATATGGTGGCGCGCTACAAAGAATTGAACTGTCGTCTGGATTATCTCGCTGAGCTGCCCGAGATCGGCCACTACCCTCAGGTTGAGGCGCCAGCAGATGTGCTCGGCCACTATCAGAATTTTTTACAGGCGCTGGGCAAGGCTTAATCTAAGCAACAGTGTCGCCAGCTGTCCGTTTATTGGGAATTAACGACCTGTAAAAATACTGCAGTTTTTAAGTCCTCTTGTTGAGCAGAATACGCTTGGAGTAAAGACCGGAAAAGGTTTCTACAACTACCCTCAACCGACCTATCAGCAACCTGAGTTTTATCAGCCAAAGAGAGATTTGGCGCCGATTTACAGCTCACTGGTCGGCGAATTAATGCTTGCCGCGATCCTGATTGCAGAAAAGCAGGTAGCGACCCCAGAGACCATAGATCTGGCCTGGACGGTGGCCACCAGTTTGGATAAGGGACCCTTTGAAATCTTGCATGAAATGGGAG
>CAJQKW010000004.1 GCA_905478975.1 uncultured Pseudomonadales bacterium
TTTCCAGACGACATTGCAGCAGTGCCAAAATATGCTCGAAATCCATCAGCCAACTCTGGGCATTAGCGCGACCCTGAGTGGAGAGAAACTCTAAAAACAGCGGCAGATAATCCGGCAATTCATGCTGACTAATTTCGAGACAGGCCTGACGATACTGATCCACCAGATCGACCATAGCCTGGCCGCGATCCCGGGACTCGCCATGCACATGTTCAAACAGCCACAGGGCCAGTGAGCGACCCCGTTCGAAGAGGCCGTCATATTCACTCTGCCACTGCATCAGATCTTGGCTGGCCCGGTGGTCAATAAAGGTCAGCAGGTTCTGACGCAGGCCCGGATCAATATCAGCGGCCTCAACTATCCCCTCTATATCCGCTCTGTGCTCAACCAGACTCTGGTCGGGATAATCCAGCAGGTAGGCAATCACTTTAAGAATCTGCATGACTATTCCTCCCCACCGGAGACGGCAATAATGTCCCGATTGCTGGGCCTTTTGCCGCCAAACATGTTGACGCCACTGTTGCCCTCACTACAGCCATTGCCAAAGCTAAATCCACAGCTGCTTTTATCGCTGTAGGCATCTTCCGCATAGGCTTTGTGGCTGGTGGGAATGACAAAGCGATCCTCGTAATTGGCGATGGCCATATAGCGATACATCTCTTCCACCTGCTCTTCGGTGAGGCCGACGCGCTTGAGTACTTCCAGATCCACCACATCGTCTATCTGTTGCGAGCGCTTAAAAGAGCGCATCGCCAGCATCCTTTCAAGGGCGGTGATCACCGGGCCGGTATCACCGGCACTGAGTAGATTGGCGAGATACTGCATAGGAATGCGCAGAGAGCGCAGATCCGGAATCACTCCATCGACGCCTATATGACCTTTTTGCGCGGCACCCTGAATCGGTGATAGGGGCGGCACATACCAGACCATGGGCATGGTGCGATATTCTGGATGCAGGGGCAGCGCCACTTTCCAATCCACCGCCATTTTGTAGACCGGTGACTCCTGAGCGGCGGTGATCCAGCCTTCGGGAATACCTTCTTTACGGGCGGCAGCTTGGACCTCCGGGTCATTGGGGTCGAGAAAAATACCCAGCTGGGCTTCGTAGAGATCGGTGTCTTTTTCGACACTGGCGGCTTCTTCAATGCGGTCGGCATCGTAGAGCAGCACACCCAGATAACGGATGCGTCCAACACAGGTCTCTGAGCACACAGTAGGCTGACCCGCTTCGATACGGGGATAGCAGAAGGTGCATTTCTCTGACTTGCCGGACTGATGGTTGTAGTAGATCTTTTTGTAGGGGCAGCCAGAAACACACATGCGCCAGCCGCGACATTTGTCCTGATCGATCAGCACAATGCCGTCTTCTTCACGCTTGTATATGGCACCGGAGGGACAGCTGGCAACACAGCTGGGATTGACACAGTGTTCGCAGAGGCGCGGCAGATACATCATAAAGGTCTGCTCAAACTCGCCGTAAATTTCCTTTTGCGCCACTTCATTAAAGTTGCTGTCAGCACTGCGTTTATCAAATTCGCTACCAAGAATTTCTTCCCAATTGGGGCCGGATTCGATCTTCTCCATGCGCTTGCCAGTAATCAGCGAGTGCGGCCGAGCAACCGGTTGATGCTTGCTCTCTGGAGCGCTGTGCAGATGTTCATAGTCAAAATCAAAGGGTTCGTAGTAGTCATCAATTTGCGGCAGATCCGGATTGGCAAATAGATTGCTGAGAATTTTTAACTTGCCACCCTGGGCCAGCTCCAGCTTGCCATTTTTGCGCACCCAGCCACCCTTCCATTTTTTCTGGTTCTCCCAGTCATTGGGAAAGCCGACGCCGGGCTTGGTTTCAACATTGTTAAACCAGGCGTACTCAACCCCATCGCGGCTGGTCCAGACGTTTTTACAGGTGATCGAACAGGTGTGGCAGCCGATGCATTTATCCAGGTTTAGAACCATGCCAATCTGTGCGCGTACTTTCATTGTGTAACTCCCTGTTCGATTGACTGACTAGCCGCTGATGGCTCATCGAGCCAATCCACCTGATTCATCTTGCGCAAAATAACGAACTCATCGCGATTACAGCCGACAGTGCCGTAGTAGTTAAAACCGTAGGATTGCTGGGCGTAGCCGCCAATCATATGGGTCGGCTTCATCACCGTTCGGGTCACGGAGTTATGAATACCGCCACGGGTTTTAGTGGTTTCGGATCCCGGCACATTCACCACTCGCTCCTGGGCGTGATACATCATGCTCATGCCCACCGGCACCCGCTGGGAGACCACTGCGCGGGCCGCCACTGCACCATTGACATTAAAGGCTTCAATCCAGTCGTTATCGACAATCCCGGCCTTGGCGGCATCGGTTTCACTGATCCAAATAATTGGCCCACCGCGAGACAGGGTCAGCATCAGCAGGTTGTCTGAATAGGTGGAATGAATGCCCCACTTTTGGTGCGGGGTAATCCAATTGAGAATCAGCTCGGTATTGCCATTGGGCTTTTTGCCCAACAGCGGCGCAATGGTTTTCATATTAATCGGTGGCTTATACAGACATTGGGTTTCACCGAAGTCACGCATCCATTCGTGGTCCTGATAAAACTGCTGGCGGCCGGTAATCGTGCGCCAGGGAATCATCTCGTGAACATTGGTGTAACCGGCGTTGTAGGAGACATGTTCATCTTCCAATCCGGACCAGGTTGGCGAGCTAATAATCTTGCGCGGCTGAGCCAGCAGATCATGAAAACGGATTTTTTCGTCCTGCTTGGGTAGTGCCAGATGGGTATGATCGCGGCCGGTAAATTCCCCCAGCGCCTGCCAGGCTTTAACCGCCACCTGACCGTTGGTCTCAGGGGCCAAGCTGAGAATCACCTCGGCGGCATCAATGGCGGTTTCAATCTTGGCCCGGCCCTTGTGTACACCCTCTTCCCGATGGACTTTATTTAACTCTCCGAGAAAGGCCACCTCGTCATCGGTGTTCCAATTAATGCCTTTACCACCGTTACCGAGCTTTTCTAACATGGGGCCGAGAGAGGTAAAGCGCTTATAGGTGTTGGGATAATCCCGCTCCACAACCACCATATTCGGTGCGGTCTTGCCGGGAATAAGCTCACACTCCCCCTTCCACCAGGCTTTAACCCCATCGGGCTGGGCCAGTTCTCCAGGAGTGTCATGTTGCAGGGGAACCGTAACCAGATCTTTCTCAACACCCAGATGGCCCAGAGTTAACTCACTAAAACGTTTGGCGATAGCTTTAAAAATATCCCAGTCGGATCTGGACTCCCACACCGGATCCACAGCCTTTGACAGCGGGTGAATAAACGGATGCATATCCGAGGTATTCATGTCGTCTTTTTCATACCAGGTGGCGGTGGGCAGCACTATGTCCGAGTAGAGACAGGTGGTGGACATACGGAAATCGAGAGTCACCAACAGATCAATTTTGCCCTCCGGTGCCTCGTCATGCCAAACCACATCTTCCGGTTTGGTGTCGCCTGATTCACCCAGATCTTTGTTCATTAAACCGTGCTTGGTGCCCAGCAGATGGCGCAACATATACTCGTGGCCCTTGCCGGATGAACCGAGTAAATTGGAGCGCCAGATAAACATATTGCGTGGGAAATTCTTTGGATCGTCCGGATCTTCACAGGCGAATTTTAGCTCGCCGCTTTTTAATTGCGAGACCAAATAGTCTTTCGGTTCCACACCCGCAGCCTGCGCCTGTTTAACCAATTCCAGTGGATTGGTATTCAGCTGCGGTGCTGAAGGCAACCAGCCCATGCGCTCGGCGCGGGTGTTGTAATCCAGTATCGAGGCACCCCACTTTTTCTTGTCAGCCAGGGGTGAAACCACTTCAGTCATGGTGAGTTTTTCATAGCGCCACTGATCCGAATGGTTATAAAAAAACGAGGTGCCATTCATCTGACGCGGTGGCCGCTGCCAGTCGAGACCAAAGGCCAGGGGTAACCAACCGCACTGGGGACGCAGTTTTTCCTGCCCCACATAATGGGCCCAACCGCCGCCGGACTGACCAATACAACCGCACATCATCAGCAGGTTGATCACCCCGCGATAATTCATATCCATGTTGTACCAGTGGTTCATGGCGGCACCGATAATAATCATGCTGCGACCACGGGTCTTATTGGCGTTGTCGGCAAACTCATGGGCAATTTTGATCACCTGAGCCCGGGGCACACCGGTGATTTGCTCCTGCCATGCTGGGGTATAGGGCATATCCTCATCAAAGCTCTTGGCGCAGTTATCGCAGCCAAGACCATTGTCGACGCCGTAATTGGCCAGAGTCAGATCAAATACGGTTGCCACCAAGGCAGTACTGCCATCCGCAAGGGTAATGCGTTTGGCTGGGACTTTGCGCTGCTGCACATCGGCATGATCGGTGTGCTGGAAATAGTCATACTCGTGCTTTTGACCGCCGAAATAAGGGAAGGCCACATCGACTATTTCATCGGCTAGATGTTTTAGGGACAGATGCAGCTCCAACTCTTCGCCGCTGATACCATCCCGCTGTTCAGTGTTCCACTTGCCCTTCTCACCCCAGCGATAGCCTATAGAGCCGGTGGGGGAAACCAGCTGATCACTGCCTTCAACCGGGGCTAGAGCAATAGTTTTCCACTCGGGATTATTTTCCTGCCCGTGATTATCCAGCAGATCTGAAGCGCGTAAAAAACGCCCCTGTTGCAGGCCCGAGGCACATTCGTCCAGGCGCACCAAGTAGGGGAAATCCGTAGTGCGGCGCACATAATCAGTGAAATAAACGCTTGGATTGTCCACATGAAATTCTTTCAAAATCACATGACCCATAGCCATAGCCATGGCCGAATCGGTGCCCTGTTTAGGCGACATCCACTCATCAGTGAGCTTGGCGACTTCAGAATAATCCGGTGTCACCGAGACAGTCTTGGTGCCTTTGTAACGTACCTCGGTGAAAAAGTGGGCATCAGGTGTGCGGGTCTGGGGCACATTGGAACCCCAGGCGATAATATAGCCAGAGTTGTACCAGTCGGCGGATTCTGGCACATCGGTCTGCTCTCCCCAGGTCTGGGGCGAAGCTGGCGGCAGATCGCAGTACCAGTCATAAAAGCTCAGGCAGTTGCCGCCAATTAGCGACAGATAACGTGACCCCGCGGCGTAGGAGACCATGGACATGGCCGGGATCGGTGAGAAACCGCTGATGCGATCCGGGCCGAAGGTTTTTGCGGTGTAGATATTGGATGCGGCGATAATCTCATTGACCTCCTCCCAGTTGGAGCGAATCAGGCCACCGAGACCACGCTTGGTTTTATAGGCCTTGGTCTTAACCGGATCCGTGACTATGGATTGCCATGCCAGTACCGGGTCGCTGTGTTGCCTGCGCGCCTCGCGCCACAGGCGCAATAGTGCACTGCGCACCTTCGGGTATTTCAGTCGATTGGCGCTGTAGATATACCAGGAGTAACTGGCGCCCCGGGGACAGCCTCGGGGTTCATGGTTGGGTAGGTCAGGTCTGGTGCGGGGATAGTCTGTCTGCTGAGTCTCCCAGGTCACCAGGCCATCTTTGACATAGATCTTCCAGCTACAGGAGCCGGTGCAGTTAACCCCGTGGGTCGAGCGGACAATCTTGTCGTGCTGCCAGCGACGGCGATAGCCCTTCTCCCAGTCGCGATTTTCGTTTGTACTAACCCCATGCTCTCCAGAAAAACTCTGCTTTTTAATATCAAAAAATCGCAACTTATCTAGAAACTGACTCATGCCTTTTCTTCTCCTTGAGAGACTTGTATAACCGATTAGACCAATCTAGACACAGAATATAAGCCCCTCACAGGGGCATTCGTTTGATTGAGATCAAAGGCATAAAAGCCTCCGCTAGCGTCTAATGCCCGTGCTATCTCTTTGTAGGTAGCGGCCATAAAGCCTAACTAATTGTTATGCAATTACTTTTTCAGACAGGGTCTATTCTTAGGGGACGGACTCATCACTTTTGATCATTGGGGGTAGGCAGATTTGCGCAAGCTTAAAACCGGATTTTCCACATCATTGGCCTCGACTATCAGTGCGGCACTGGTGTCGATTATTGCCCTTGGGCTGTTGACCATATTTAGTTTGATGTGGGCCACGGATCAGACTGATCAGGATGCCCAGGCGATAAACCTCTCCGGCTCGATTCGCATGCAGACCTATAGGCTCTCTCTGGCCACGGCGCAGCAGCACAGGGTTAAAGCCCAGCAGTATATTGAGCAGCTGGACGCCACCTGGCAGCACCCGCTGTTTTCTCAGCAGCGCCAAGCGCCCCCTGCCGACGAGTTAGGCGAGCATTTTTACAATGCGGAAAAGTATTGGCGGGAGGTGTTGAGGCCATTGCTTGTAACTAGTGAGCTTGTAACTAGTGAGCTTATAACCAATGGCCTTGAAACATCCCAACAGAACGCCAGCTTTCCCCTAGAGCAAATAGACAATCAGCTCCAGCTCACCGAAAAGGTGGTCAGTGCCTTTCAAAAGGCGGCAGAGTCAAAAATACGTCTATTGAGAATTATTCAATTAACCGCCCTACTGCTAACCGTGGTTTTGGGCAGCATTATTTTTAATCTCCTAAAAACTCGATTGGAAAAACCACTGGTTCAGCTCACCGATGCTGCCTATCGTATTGGCGAGGGCGACTATGGCTATCAAACCGTAGTGGAAGGCAATGATGAGCTGGCGCTACTGGGTTCGGTAGTCAATCAGATGAGCACCTCAGTAGACGATATCTACCGCGATATGGATGACAAGGTTAAGCAGCGCACCGATGAATTAAACAACAATAATATTGCCCTGGAATTTTTATTTGAGACCGCGCGAAAAATCCTATCGAGCTATCAAAAGGAGATTAATTATCAGCAATTGCTCGATCAGTTGGCCAAGGTGATTGGCGGCGATATCCATCTGGAGATCTGTCTATTTACCGAACAGGGAGATCGACCCTATCTGCATATTGCCCCGGTAAATTGCCAGATCAGTGACTGCTCACAAAGAAGCTGCGACAACTGTATCGGTGACAATTCGGCCGAGAAAAACAATCCTCAGAATGACTCCTTCAGCATCACCAGAGAAGAGACAGCCTATGGTGTTATCAACTGCCACTGCCCAAGTAGCTTTCAACTGGCCCTGTGGCAAGAGAAGTTACTGCGCTCAGTGGCAGACCAATTTGCTCTGGCCCTGTCACTGTCCGCCCACCGAAATCAGCAGCGCCGTCTGGCCATGCTCACCGAGCGCACAGTGATTGCCCGAGAACTTCACGACTCCTTGGCCCAAGCCCTCTCCTATCTAAAAATTCAGGTCACCCGCCTGCAAAAATCCATCGACAGCGAAGCGTTTTCCCAGCAGCAGCCGATTGTCGACGAGCTCAGGGAAGGACTCACCTCAGCCTACCGTCAGCTGCGGGAACTGCTCACTACCTTTAGGTTAAAGATCGACACAGGGGGACTACAGAGCGCCTTGGAACAGGTGGTAGCTCAGCTCAAGGAACGCAGTGCTATGCAGCCGAGCCTGCACTACGAGCTGACCAATTTACCCCTTAGCCCCACGGAAGAAATTCATCTATTGCAGATTATTCGTGAGGCGACACAGAATGCCATCAACCACAGTCTCGGCACAGAGCTGCATATTCATCTGTTTCAAAACCAAGACAAATCCATTCAGTTACTAGTGGATGACAACGGCATCGGTATTCCCGACAAAGCCGAGAAAACCAATCACTATGGACTGGCTATTATTCAAGAGCGCAGCCGTCACCTTAATGGCAACCTCGAGATTACCAGCCGCGACGAAGGTGGAACTCGGGTAGCATTTTCTTTTCGACCAAGTTTTCTCACTTGACCCTTAGCTAACAATTAGTTAACCCTTAGTTAATAATTAGTTAATCGTTAGTTAATTGAGTGCTAATAAAAAACCCGGATATCAAAATAAATAATATCCGGGTTTCAAAAATAGGGTTTTTATCAGTTTAAAACAGCTTAAGGGTTGTAAAACTCACCGTCCTTACGCAAATAAAACCACCAGTTGATCAACATGCAGACAGCATAGAAAACCGCAAAGCCTATCAGTGCCACCTCCGGTGTCGCCGCTTTAATCTGTTCGCCTAATACCTTGGGAATATAAAATGCGCCGTAGGCTGCTATAGCCGAAGTCCAACCCAATACAGGCCCAGCCTGTTCTTTTGAGAACACCATGGCGATGGTGCGGAACGTCGAGCCATTGCCAATACCGGTGGCGGCAAAGAGCAATAAGAACAGGATAAAGAAGGGTGCAAAGTAGTCTTCCGGCGTCGCCGAGCTATAGGCCAGGCGCATGTAATAGGCTACACCCAGTGCGCAGGCGATCATTACCATAGAACAAATTTGCGTCACCAGAGCACCGCCAAACTTATCCGAAATCCAACCCCCAAGAGGCCGAATTAAAGCCCCAATAAAGGGCCCCATCCAGGCATACATCAGGGCACTGGGGCCATTGGAGTTATTGGTATCATGGGTTAATACGCCATCCACCAGCAGATGCTGATAACCAAAGATAACCTTAATAGCCAAGGGGAATGAGGCAGCAAAGCCAATAAACGAACCAAAGGTCATGGTGTAGATAACACTCATTACCCAGGTGTGTTTATTATCAAAAATTTCATATTGACGACTGAGGTTTGACTTAACCTGACCGGGAATCAATTTTAATAAGAGCACAGTGGAAGCCACTACTAACAATAGAACCAGCTCTTTGGGTACTCCAAAACCTGAACCATTGGCGGCCTCGGGTAATAATAGCCAGAGACCCAATATGGCGGTAACAAAACCTATTAATAGCATAAAACTGATGGTGGCAAAACTGCCAAAGGCATTGGGAATCTTTGGCGAAACATCGGCACTGCGAATATTATTCATGCCAAACCAAGTAAACAGTGCCAGAGGTGCCAGTGCCAACAGCCAGACAAAACCGGCATTTTGAATATAGGTTTCAGTGCCCGCGGGAATCTTGCCGATCAGCGTGCCCGAGGTATTTTGCAAGGTCATGGAGTCGCCACCCATGGCGCCAAACAAACCAAACGTCATGGCTAATGGCACCAGTATTTGCATGCTGGTGACACCAAAATTACCCAGGCCAGCGTTTAAACCCAAGGCCAGTCCCTGCTGTTTTTTCGGAAAAAAGAAACTGATATTCGACATAGACGAGGCGAAGTTACCGCCCCCTAAACCCGACAGCAGTGCCAGCAGCTGAAACACCCACAGCGGTGTATCCTGATTTTGCAGAGCAATACCGGCACCAAAGGCCGGCACCATCAACAGTGCCGTAGTAAAAAAGATGGTATTGCGACCACCGGCTAAACGAATAAAAAAGCTACTGGGAATTCGTAGGGTTGCGCCAGTCAAACCGGCAATAGCCATCAGGGAAAACAGATCCGATTTGGCAAAGGGAAAACCGAGATTGAGCATCTGCACGGTGATTACGCCCCAGTAGAGCCACACTGCAAAACCACAGAGCAAACTGGGAATCGAGATCCACAAATTACGACTGGACACCTGCTTGCCCTGGGCCTGCCAAAAGCGGCTGTCCTCTGGATCCCAGCGCTGAATATCCGCACCGCCCTTATAACTGTCTTTACTAGAGTCTGTCATCAACGCTCTCCTATTTTTTATCTGCCAGCTTTATGCCGACATTTGCCAATGCACACGAGGCACCCAACCCGTGCCCGCTTCACACCTACTATCTGGCTCTACTATCTCGTTCTGATGACAATGCTGCAACGATTTGAAGGAGTAGCGAAAATAGCTCTCAGAGAAAGCCAAACTATTCCTATTGGAGTAGCACCGGGCAGTGGCCCGCGGCGGGCCTGAGGGGACAATAGCGAGAGCCTACCCACAAAGAGTTATTGAACCGAAAAATCCCTCAGGCTGATCCATGATGCAAGTCAATCAGAACCCTTCAGGAGCTTGTGATTTTGTCGCCGCTTCAGCAAAGTGTTTTTTAATCTACATTGATAAACACTATCAATTGAAAGATCACCTAAGGGAAACAATATGATATCCGACCCCGCAAACCCAGATCAGCCTCAGCCTGCCACTCTACTATTAGTCGATGATCATCCGCTGTTACGCAAAGGGCTGATTCAGCTAGTGGATCTCGACGACAGTTTGGCAGTGATTGCTGAAGCGGATAATGGCCACGACGCATTGGCGCTGGCCATCAAGCATGACCCGGACCTGATCCTGCTAGATCTGAATATGCAGGGTATGGACGGTCTGGAAACCCTAAAGGCCATGCGCGAGGCGCAGATCAGCGCACGGATTATTATCTTAACCGTCTCCGACAATAACGAGGATGTGGTCTGTGCCATTAGCTATGGCGCCGATGGTTATCTGCTCAAGGATATGGAACCGGAAGATATTCTGCAAAAAATCAAACAGGCGGCAGTAGGCAAAATGGTGATCAGTGAAAAGGTCACTCATATTCTCGCTGGCGCTATTCGTAAAGGAGATAACCAGCGCAGCAATATGCTCGCCAGACTCACCAGTCGCGAGCGGGATATTCTCAAGCAGATTGCCAAGGGGCTGAGCAATAAACTCATTGCTCGGGAACTGAATATATCCGATGGCACAGTGAAGGTTCACGTGAAACATATTTTGAAAAAACTCAATCTGCGCTCTCGGGTGGAAGCCGCGGTATGGATGGTTAGTCAAACCACAGCCACTCAAAACGCCAACAATCCAAATAGCGTTAATCACAATAATGTCTAAATCATCGTTTCTCGCCAGCCATTGGAACCCACGCCTTATAGAAGCCTATAACCTCAGTGGCCCACGCTACACCTCCTACCCCACTGCCCCGCACCTCAGCGACCAGTTTACCCAGCCGCAGTTGCTGGCGGCACTGGAACGGAGCAATCAGCGGGGCGCACCCCTATCCCTCTATTTCCATCTGCCCTTTTGCGACACTGTATGCTACTTCTGTGCCTGCAATAAAATTGTTACCGCCAACAAGAAACATGCACAGCCCTATCTCAATCGTTTAAATCGCGAGATGGCAATTTGGGCAGAGACTGTCGATAGCAGCCGACCCGTAGAGCAGCTGCACTGGGGTGGCGGCACACCCACTTTTATCAGTGATACTGAAAAACGCCAGCTAATGGCCGACACCCGCAAGCACTTTAAGCTGCTCGACGATGACAGTGGCGACTACTCCGTGGAGGTGCATCCCGGGCGCATGAACTTGCAGGCCATTGCGGTGCTGCGAGAGATTGGCTTTAACCGTCTGAGCATGGGTGTGCAGGATTTTAATCCTCGGGTGCAACAGGCGGTCAATCGGTTTAACAGCCTATCTCAGGTGAGCAAGCTGATGGCAGCGGCGCGCCTTGAACAGTTCCATTCTATTAGTGTGGATATTATCTATGGCCTGCCCCTACAGACAGTGGATTCCATAAAAGCCACCATCCAGCAGGTGATCGATCTGGGCCCAGACCGGCTGTCGCTATTTAACTATGCCCATATGCCCAATCTATTTAAGACCCAGCGCCAGATCCCCTCAGAGACACTGCCCAGCGCCGAAGAGAAACTGGCCATGTTGCAGCAGTCCATTGAGCTGTTGGTGGCTGGGGGATATCGCTATATAGGTATGGATCACTTTGCCAAACCCCATGACAGCTTGGTCAAGGCGCAGCTGGAGGGATCGCTACAGCGTAACTTTCAGGGCTATTCAACTCATGGAAAGTCAACTCATGGAAAGTCAACTCATGACAAATCTCTTAACGAAAAGCCCCCTAATACAAACCCAAGTCATGGCGACTGGGACTTATTAGCATTTGGCGTCTCTGCCATCAGCGCCATCGACGGCGTGCTAGTGCAGAACCACAAGAAGATTGAGGACTATAACCAAGTAATAGATCAGGGCCATTTAGCCACCCAGCGCGGCCTTATTTTAAGCCCTGAAGACCGGCTGCGGGGCACCATTATTATGCAGCTGATCTGCCACTTTAAGCTGGATATAGAATCTATTGAAGCACAGTTTCAGATTTGTTTTGCCGCTCACTTTGCCGAGGAACTGCTGGCACTAAAACCGATGATTGCCGACCGACTGGTTAGTTTAAACCCGAGAGAGATTGTGGTTTCGGACAGTGGACGACTGTTAATCCGAGCGGTCTGTATGGTTTTTGACGCCTATTTAAACCGTCCAGCTGAGGCGCCAGTCAGCCATAACAGCAGTGAAAACATTCGTTTCTCACAGATAATGTAAGCCGATGATCAAACTAAACCCCTGCCAACATATTCTGCTGCCAACGGTAAAAGGGTTGGCCAAGAGCTGCCCTTTTCCGCTGCAAAAAAAAATCGCCATGCTTTTTCTGGTGCCTGTTTTTGAGGAAGCTCGCCTTGATGGTGATCTCGATTTTCTCAGAGATCGGCGCATTGGTCTTGCCATCAGCGACATCGATTATCAGGCAACCCTGCGCCTGGAAAATGGCCACTTGGCTCTAGCCAAGTCGACCGCCTCTGAGGCGCCAACTGATGCCATTATTCGCGGCAATCTATCGGCCTTTATTCAGTTAGCCAACCGCAGTGAAGATCCAGATAGTCTGTTTTTTCAGCGGCGTCTCTGTATTGAAGGTGACACGGACTTGGCCCTAGAAGTGAAAAACCTAATTGACGCAGTGGATTTAGATGAGCTGCCAAAATGGCTAAAGCAAACCCTGTCACTCACCCAGCTGGTGGATAAACAGTTTGCTTAATCAGCTATCAAAATAATTTTAGAAGAGAATTTTAGAAGAGACTGAAAATGGAATTAGTATGCCCTGCCGGCAGCCTGCCGGCCCTTAAAGCCGCCGTCGACAATGGCGCCGATGCGGTCTATATCGGCTTCAAGGATGACACCAATGCACGGCATTTTTCCGGGCTTAACTTCAATGACCGCAAAGCGCAAAAAGCCTTGGATTACGCCCGAGACCGCGGGGCTAAAATCTTTGTGGCGATCAATACCTACGCCCAGCCCAAAGGTTGGGCGCGCTGGCAGCGGGCTGTGGATCTGGCTGCGGAGCTATCGGTGGACGCAGTAATCATCGCCGATCTGGGTCTGCTTAACTATGCCGCCCAGCGCTATCCTCAGCTGCCGCTGCATCTGTCAGTGCAGGGTTCCTGTACCAGTGCCGAAGGACTTAAATTTTATCACAGTGAGTTGGGTATTCGCCGCGCGGTATTGCCTCGGGTGCTGTCTCTGGATCAGGTAAAAATGGTCGCTGAGCAGAGCCCCGTAGACCTAGAGGTATTTGGCTTTGGCAGCCTCTGCATTATGGCCGAGGGCCGCTGTCATCTGTCCAGCTATGTCACCGATCAATCGCCGAATAATAGCGGCGTCTGCTCTCCCGCCAAGGATGTGCGCTGGACTCAGACCGAAGAGCACTTGGAGTCGCGACTCAACAATGTGGTGATTGATCGCTATCAGGCTGAGGAAACAGCGGGCTACCCAACCCTCTGCAAAGGTCGCTTTGCCGTGGAAGAGACTATTTTCCATGCTCTGGAAGAGCCGGTGAGTTTGAATACTCTAGACCTGATTCCGGATTTATATGCTGCTGGCATCAAGGCGATAAAACTTGAGGGGCGACAGCGCAGTCCGGCCTATGTGGCGCAAGTGGTTTCAGTGTGGCGCAGTGCTCTGGACAGTTTTGCCAATAACCCAGAAAAGTTTTCTTCCAAGGCTGAATGGATGCAGCGGCTGGCTAAGGTTTCAGAGGGGTCACAAACTACTCTCGGTGCCTATCATCGCCCATGGCAATAAACTGTTTATAAAAGGCTGTTCTATATAAAAGCAGCTCTAAATAAGGTCTATTTTATGAAAATCTCAGTGGGTCCAATTTATTATTACTGGCCAAAGCAAAAGGTTTTAGACTTTTATCAGCAGATAATCCAAACCCCAGTGGATGTAATTTATCTCGGTGAAACGGTCTGCGCCAAACGGCGGGAACTGCGGAGCGGCGATTGGCTCGAACTTGCACAGGAACTCTGTGACTCTGGCAAACAGATTGTTCTCTCCACTCTGACATTGATTGAATCCCGCGCCGATATCGCCACCCTAAAAAAACTCTGTGCCCAGAGCCCCTGCTTGGTTGAGGCCAATGATATGTCGGCCGTGCAGATTCTCACGGACAATAATCTGCCCTTTGTGGCTGGCCCGGCAATCAATATCTACAATGCCCAAACATTGCAGCTGCTGTATAAAAAAGGTATGCAGCGCTGGGTGATGCCAGTCGAAATTAACCGCGAAAACCTTGCCGAGATTATGCAAGGGGCGGTAGAAATGGGCTTTGGCAATAATATCGAAACCGAGGTGTTTAGCTATGGCAAATTGCCCCTCGCCTACTCCGCTCGCTGCTTTACCGCCAGGACCAAAAACCTTGCCAAAGATGGCTGCAAGCTAAGCTGTATTCTCTACCCTGATGGCTTGGCCCTTTATAGCCAGAGTGTCTATAACAAGAGTGTCTATAACAAGAGCGACTATAACAAGAGTGGTTGTAGCCAAGGGCCACAGCTGTTTACCCTTAATGGCATCCAAACCCAGTCCGGCCAATGCTACAACCTCCTCGACCAGTGGCCACTGATGCATAAGATTGGCGTCGATATTATGCGCATTAGTCCGGAGACAGAAGGCACTGTAAATGTGATCAATCAGCTATCTAATTATTTTTCAGGAGAGCCCATCGACAGCCCACTGACATTAATCGCGGAAGAACAGTGCAATGGTTATTGGTATGGGATGCCGGGCATGGATGCTGTGACGGGATGACTGAAGGAGCTTGATAGAATAGAACGGCCGATCCCTCAACCCACTAAAGTTTACTAAACAAATAAATTAATAACACAAAACTGAAAAACCAAAATCCCGACAGCAGCTTCCACAGGGTAAGACTACTGGCATTCTTTTCAATCACCGGATCAGTCTCCAGAAACAGCGGATTGGGCTGGCTCAGATCGTCTAATAGCTCGTCGATTGTCTGGTAGCGCTCCTGTAAATTAAAGGCCACGCCCTTCTCCAGCGCCCCATCAAACCACAGCGGTATCTGAGCATTGTGCTGAGCCGCACTGATATAGCGCAGGCGATCATAATCAAAAACATCCCGGCACTCTTCTATGCCCTCGCCGTAGGGCAGATGACCAGTAAAGATTTCATAGACAATGGTCGCCAGTGCATAGACATCCCCCTGAATACCCGGATTGCGCCCGAGCAAATAGAGTGGATCGGAATAACTTGCGGTGCCCAGTGCGCCTTCATGTATCAGTGGCCGCTGCAATTCCGCAAGACCGGCTACATAGACCGAGCCAAAGTCGACAATCAGCATATGGGGGCTGCCAGCGGCAATACTGCTGCGGGTCAGCATAATATTCGCCGGCTTTAAGTCCTGGTGAATCGCTTCATTATCGTGAAAGGCCCGCAAGCCTTCGGCAATCTGCCTGACCATGGCAATACTGGTTTTCGGGGTAGCCGGTTGGTGCTCAGCAATCCACTGGTCCAGGCCGATACCCTCTATATGTTCCATCAGATAATAGAGTGCGCTGCGCCGTCGCTGCTGTTGAATAACTCTGACCACATGGGGTGAATGGATACGCCGCCCGATCCACTCCTCCTGAATAAAACGGTCTATGGCGCTGAGATCTTCTTCAATATTCCGCGACGGTGTTTTCATTACGCAGCGGCTTCCACTGGCTTGATCCTCGACCAGATAGAGCTGACTGCGGCTCGAGGCGAAGAGCTCTTTAACCACCAGATAACCATCCAACTTCATGCCGGGAGCAAGATCCGGAGGAAATGGCAGCCTTGTCAACTCAGCGCTGTACTCCTCAAGGTTGCTCTCGGGCAGCTGATTGACCAATGCCACCACAGCACTGAGGTTGTCATCATTACCTGCCGCCATTGCCGCCTTATAGATGCCCTGACTAATGTCCTCTGCTTTAGTGCCCTCAGAGAGCAATTGCTTGAGCGCTGGGGTGGCAATAAAGTCATGCACGCCATCGCTGGTGAGCAGCAGGCGATCACCGGGCAGCAGGTCGCGGTGGCCGTAATCCAGATTTAGCAGGCTGTCCATGCCAATGGCCCGGGATAGGCAGGTGCGATTTTCATCGATAGTGGCCACATGATCGGTGGTCAGCTGCAGCATTTCACCGTCTCGCAGCAGGTAGATACGGCTGTCGCCAACATGAAAAAAATGCAGAGTGCGGCTTTTGATCACCAGGGCGCTAAAGGTGCTGAGATAGCCTTTGGTGGTAGTGACAAATTCATGGCTCTTGCGAAATAGCCGCAGGTTAATCGTCGACAGCACTTTCTCGCCACTGCCAGCTACGGACCAGGTATCCGGTGTCTGGTAATACTCCTCGAGAAAGCGTTCCACCGCTATGCAACTAGCCTCGCGCCCAGCCTCAGCGGTGGAGACACCATCCGCAAGGGCCAGAGCTATGCCCTTATTCTCTAGGGCATAGCTTTCCTGTGGCTGTTCAAAGCCAACGGCATCCTCATTGATTGGCTTAACACCGGCTTCACAGAAGCTAGCGATATCCAACTGCGCTTGGGTCATTATCACCTCCTAAAAGAAGATCAATTTTAGCCAACATCAATCATATGCACAGTGCCATCTGGCAGCACTTCTGATATCTGCCCCCTGGGCTCTTCTAATAGCATAGCTATAGCAAAGACGATTAGCGCCGAGGCGCCAATCACCAAGAAGAAAGTACTGTAATCGACAAAGCTCAGTATGGTCAGATAGGTCACCGCACCCACATTGCCATAGGCGCCGGTCATACCAGCGATCTGCCCGGTCATGCGGCGCTTGATCAGCGGCACGATAGCAAACACAGCCCCCTCTCCCGCCTGGACAAAGAATGAACAGATCATGGTTGAGATCACCGCCGCCGGAATCCACCAGCTGCTATCGATCTGGGATAGCAAGACATAGCCCAGCCCCAACCCGCCAATCAGTACCAACAGCGATCTGCGGCGGCCAAAATAATCCGAAAACCAGCCGCCGGTAGGACGCGCCACCAGATTCATAAAGGCAAAGCCCGAGGCCAGCAGACCGGCTTTAACCGGATCCAAACCTTCAAAGGTCTCAAGAAAAAACAGCGGCAACATGGACACCACCGCCAACTCCGAACCAAAGGTGACAAAGTAAGCCCAGTTGAGAATCGCCACCTGCTTAAATTGGTATTTGTCCTGCTCCGGCACCCCCAGGGCAAGACGCTCCTGATTGACCTGCCAGATTTTGTAGGTCTGATAGGTAAACAGCACCACCAATACCAGCCAGATAGAGTACATCGCATTGCTGCCAATCAGCGCCACCCCCGTGGGGGAGAGTTTCCACGACAGCACCCCCAGGGCTATATACATGGGAATATTCATCAGTAGATAGAGGTACAGATCCCGACGACTGGTGACCTCGAGGCCGCCGGACTTTCTCGACTTAAAATAGGTGGATCCCTTGGGTGTATTACGTGCCACGCGATAGTAAAAAATACCGTAGAGACCCGCGACGACACCAGTGGTGGCTATGGCGTAACGCCAGCCATCCTCACCGCCATAGAGCAGCGCCAGTGTCGGCAGTAACATGGCGGAAGCCGCAGAACCAAAGTTACCCCAGCCACCATAAATACCCTCGGCAATACCCACTGACTTGTGGGGGAACCACTCACCGACCATGCGAATGCCAATCACAAAGCCGGCACCGACAAAGCCCATCAAAAAACGCAGCAGTGCCAGCTGTTGGTAGTTCTGAGCGAAAGCAAAGGCCAGACAGATAAAGCCCGAGGTCACCAGCAGTGCGCTATAGACTTTGCGCGGACCAATCTTGTCCACCAGAATGCCAATCAAAATACGCGCCGGGATGGTCAGGGCGACATTTAAAATCATCAGCGCTTTTACCTGTTGAGAACTTAAATCAAATGCTTCCTTCATAAACGCCAGTAGCGGCGCATGGTTAAACCACACCATAAAGGTGAGAAAAAAGGCAAACCAGGTGATATGTAAGGTTTTAATTTTAGGGTCACTGACTGCCAATAAATTTATTCGATTGCTGTTTATTTGATCGCTGTTTATT
>CAJQKW010000005.1 GCA_905478975.1 uncultured Pseudomonadales bacterium
ATTCACCAGGCAGCATTTCACCAAGGGTTTTCTCGGTGCCATCGGCAAGCACTATAGCGCGGCTGGTTACCTGACCATTAAAATAGACATTGGCTTCTGTACTGACACTAACATTGACAAACTCTGACATAACAAACCCTGTGAATAAAATTAAATATGCTGTAATTAAAGCAGCGGGGCCGATTATAGCCTGATAAAAAGCCACTGCGGGAATACTATTAATCGATAGCGGGGGATTATCCCCTGCCTCGAGTGTCGCGGCAGGGGCAAGGGGGTTTGGCCTCGATTTATGTCTGGCTCCAGTGACGCATTAAATTATGGTAGATGCCGGTTAATTTGATTATTTCCTGACTGTCATCAAGGCGCTTGGTCAATGACTGAATCGCCCTGTCCATATCAAATAGTAGCCGGCGTTTTTCGCCACAGGCGACCAGACTTTGCAGCCAAAAGAATGAAGCCAATCTGTGTCCGCGGGTTACCGGGGTAACATGATGCAAACTAGTGGATGGGTATAACACCATATCCCCAGCGTCGAACTTTACCCTATGGGATCCATAGGTATCATCAATGACAAGCTCTCCACCATCATATTCTTCAGGCGGGGTGAAAAATAGGGTTATGGAAATGTCGGTGCGGACCTTTACCGGAGTGCCGGGAACCCGGCGAATAGCATTATCTACATGGGCGCCAAAGGATTGCCCAGCTTGATAGCAGTTAAACAGTGGTGGAAATATCTTTAGCGGTAAAGCTGCAGATATAAACAGGTCATTTGTTGCCAGTGCATCGAGAATAACGTCGCCTAGCTGGCGACTGACATCTGAGTGCTCTGGCAGTTGAAGGTTATTTTTCGCTTTTGACGACTGATAACCTGCAGTGATGTCACCATCAATCCAATCCGTGGCATAGAGCAATTCTCGGCATTGCTGGATTTGGCTGCTGGTTAATAATGAGGGTATTTTCAATAACATAAGAGTCAACTGTAGTGAGATTGTAAGGTTCTAAGGCTCGGTGATTGAGAGCTTGTTTGGTAACAGCCGCTCTCTAAAATAAACTTAGTAAAATAAACTCAGTAAAATAGGCCACTTCCCTGTGGCCGATGCATTACCAGCAGGCATCCATATCCCTAAAATAAATAATCGGCCCTGAGGCGAAATTGACGCCGCTCTCCGGGAATATAATGACCGCCACCTAATTGATTGATGTATTTTTCATCACCAAGGTTGGAACCGTTGAGCTGGAGTCTGATGTTTTCACTAAAGTCATAGGCGACCATCATGTCGACGGTGGTATAGCTATCTGCCCGCTCACGGGTAATTAAATCACTACTGTTGTAACGCTCACTGGAATACTGGGCGCCAAGTCCCGCCAGCCAATCGTTCCCAAACATATAGCTGGCCCAAAAACTTGCTGAGTGCTCTGGTGTTCGCGCGAGGGGATTGCCAATCTGAGTAATATGCCCTCCTTCTGCGCTGACCACTTCGCTGTCTTGATAGGTGTAGGCCGCCATCAGCATTAGCTTGTCGGTTAGCTGTCCGGTTGCACTCAACTCCAATCCATCGACGCGCTGCTCGCCATTGAGCCTAACAAAACGGCCGTCATCTTCAGCAAAGGCACCATCTGGTGCATCTGTTCGAGCATTGGTTTTTTCTGTGCGGAAAATCGCGCCACTGACAAGTAGCCTGCCAGCCAGAAAATCCCACTTACTACCGAGTTCATAACTCAGGGTTTCTTCGGGGTCCAAGTCACTGACATTGCCTCTTGTTGAGGCGGTTAAGTCCTCCGCAGAGGGATTAAATGAGTTTCCAAGCCCGAAATAAACACTGCCATTTGGTGCGGGCTTATAGACAATCGCAGTACTCCAACTAAACAGATTGTCGCTGGCATTGAGTATCGCTGTTGGGTCGGTATAGCTCGACTGATACTCCGTATCGAAGGCGTCCCAGCGCGCGCCTAGGCTGAGTTGCCAAGCCTTACTAAAGGTCAGCGTATCAAAGACATAGACCGCCTGAGTGTCACCTACGGCTTCGGTACTGGTTCCGTCCCGACGATAAGTGCCTGTATAGGCCAACCGCGGGTCCGGGTTGAACAGATCCACCGTGAAGGGTGTGGTGTCTAGATTGTCAGTGCCATTGTCGTCAAAGTTCCAACGCTTTTCCTTTTCCCGTGAAATCTCGATGCCGGCAACCACATCGTGGCTGATCCCGGCGCTTTGATATTGACCTATAAGGTCGAATTGAATCAGGCTTAGGGCGTTTTTGGTATCGCGGGTTTTCTCATCACTCAAGCGCACATCTGTACTATTGGCAATATCGATAAATCGCGGGGCGCTGACGATTGATAGCCGCTCAACGGCACCTACCCTGGCCTGTGTCCGCAGGCTGGTGTTGTCTGAAATATCATACTCATACTTCAAGGTCAGGGACTGCGCCGTAATCTCTTCAAAGTCACGCAATACATTGCCGTAAAAATTGCTCTGATCGACTGCCGGCGCTCCACCTGCATCGGCCGCTAAGGCGCTTGCGTAGCTGCTCTGGCCGGCGCTAACCCAGGGTAAGCCATAGTC
>CAJQKW010000006.1 GCA_905478975.1 uncultured Pseudomonadales bacterium
TCTTTTGGTTATCTTGACTGCTGTCGAGTTCGCCGCGAACAGCCTTGGATGCTTGACTCAGTTCGCTGACGATCTTATCCAGCTCGCTATTGCGTTTTTTCAGGGCCGCCAACTCTTTCTGCTGCTGCTTGACCTTGATGCGGGCAATTGGCTGATCCACCAGATACTGCTCTTCCATCCAACCTTCAATACCGCGGTTGGTGATCAGATGTCCCCAGCCGTCAACCATCTCTAAAAGACGAAGCTGAGTGCCAGATTTAAGACCGCGGTGAACAATGGTGCAGCGAGCACAGGGTGTAGAGCGCAGTGGTACCAGAAACTCATCGCTCACCCAGACTGATTTTTCTTCTAGATAAACTTTCTCGGCAGTCGAGGTGCTGTCGAGATCTTCGGCTTCCTGAGCAAACAGGGAATGGCTGAATGAGAGGGCTAAAAGAGGTAGTGCCAAAAAGAGATAATTCATGGTTTCAAAATGATCAGTTAGAAAGGCTTGGATAATACTCTGATCAGCAGCAAATGATAACCATTTGACTGCTAATCATCGCGTCTTGTGAGGCGTTTAGGGCAAGACTTTCTTGAACGGCTTGACCGTTACCTGCTGATAGACACCAGCGGCAATATAGGGGTCGGCATCCGCCCACTGCTGAGCATCTGCCAGAGAGGCGAATTCAGCGATCACCAAACTACCGGTAAATCCTGCTTCACCAGGCTCCAGAGAGTCGATTGCCGGATGTGGTCCGGCGGCAAACAGGCGTCCATCATCTTTCAATTCTTGCAGTCGCTGCAAATGCGCCGGGCGGGCAGCTAGGCGCTGTGCCAGGCTGTTTTCAACATCTTCACTGATTATTGCGTACCACATAAAATCACTCTTACTTTTAGGTTTAGTTTATTTCTGTTTAATGATTTCGTCTAGAGACAGTCCGGTAATCCGCGTAATACCTTTAAACAGATAAAACATATCGCCAATCATCACCAGCATCGCTGGCACCGCGATAACTGGAAAGCTTAGTGCGGTCATCTTGCCGAGCTGCTCGTTAAAAGCCTGAGTGCCAGGATCTGCGGTAAGCAGATAGACCGCAAGAAAATAGTTGAGCACTGCAGAGAGCAGAAATGAACCCGCCAGAATCCAGGATGCATTAATCAGCAACTGATCAAACTCCGGTTTGCGGTTGCGACTGAGCAGCGACGCATTGATCTTATCGATCTCCAACACCGAGTCATTGAGCAGAAAGGTGTGGATCAAAGGCTGAGAGGTTTTCAGTGAGATCAGGGTCGCCAGACCAAATAGGGCAGGGATGCTGGCCTCTTTAATGGCGATATAAACCGCATCCAACTCCATCAGACTGATGCCGCCGGTCAAGGAGACACTGACAACCCCCAGTGCGGAGAAAAAGTTGATTTTGCCACGGACAAAAAAGTCGCGGACACCGTAAATAATCGGAAATGACAGGGCCACAATGATCGCCAGCTTAATCCCCAGGTAGTCTTCGCCGCTGAGTTTGGTCAGTACCAGAGTGGGTATGGCGATATTAAAGGCCAGATTGAGCAGCAGGCTCTCTTTTTTTGGAGTCTCTTTCTTCGGGCTCTCTTTCTTTTCCGCGGGCTGTTTTTGCGTATCAGTCATATCAGTCATAGCGATCTTTTGTCAATTTCAGGAGGGCATTGTAACCACTCAGTTATCTATGTCGAGACGCGGTTAACCAAACCGCCCGATGATACATAGCTATGTACCGATTAGGTTGATAAGGCACAGTTCATCATCTATTAATAGATTTAACAAAAAACACTTCAACATTTCTTTGTATCGCATTAATTTATAAGGGAAAAAGAATGACCGACATAGAAGGTAAAGAACGGTGCCGGGCTGTTACACCAATGGGACCCAAGATGGCGGATTTATTAGTCGCCTATCTTGAGCAACTGGGAGTTGAATATGTTTTTGGGGTTCCTGGGGGTGCCATAGAACCGCTTTACGATGCCTTGGCGCGCAGCGAAAGGCGCGGTGGAGTTCGCGCTGTGGTGGCCCGCCACGAAACCGGCGCCGCGTTTATGGCCGATGGCTACGCCAGAAACAGCGGCAAGCTGGGAGTCTGCTGCTCAACCACTGGACCCGGCGCCACCAATATGATTACCGGGGTCGCCTCAGCTTACGAAAACAATGTTCCCATGCTAGTGATCACCGCCCAGACGGCGATCTCAACCTTTGGTAAAGGTGCCATTCAAGACTCCTCCTGCACCGGCGTCAACACCGTGGGTCTCTACTCCCACTGCACCAGATACAACACTCTTATCTCCCATATCGACCAGTTTGAACACAAACTCGCCGCCGCCATTATGTCGGCCATGGGCTCCCCCGCAGGGCCAGCTCATATCAGTGTGCCGCGGGATGTAATGGCCATGGATAACCTTAATAGCCAGACTCATTATCAGTTAGATAATTTATTGGATAGGCCGGCGCTGATTGATGATCATGCAGTAGATCAGCTTTTTCATGAGTTAAGTGCAGCGAAAAATCCTGTCTTTCTAATTGGCGATGAAGCCTGTGACGCCATTGGCAGCATCCTCTCTCTTGTGGTTAAAACCGGTGCGCCGCTGATTGTGACGCCTCAGGGCAAGGGGCTGGTCAGTCCGTACCACCCACAATTTAAGGGTGTCTTCGGGTTCGCTGGTCACACAGACGCCAGTGAGGTATTGGCTAACCCTAAGGTCGACTTGGTTATTGCAATCGGAGCGCGCTTTGGTGAGTTCTCAAGCAATGCTTGGGATACTACAAATCTTCTCAATGGCAAGCTCGTACATGTGGAGTCCACAGAGGCAAACTTGACGCGGACGCCCATGGCAAAGCTTCATGTTCGTGGCTGTATCGAAACGATTTTTGATCGTATTGCCAGTCGCTTTGATATAGACACGAAAAAATATCTGCGTCTGGTTAAGTCGGCGAGCGCCCAGTCAGAAGCGACTTTAACCCGACATTTTCAGTTTGATGACGAAGAGGGCTATTGTTCCGATGCGACACCGATTAAGCCTCAGCGGCTTATGCGAGACTTGCCTAGATTATTTCCCGCACATACCCGATATCTTGTGGATACCGGAAACAGTCTGGCATGGGGAACCCACTATCTGAACCCATTTGATCGCAGATTCTCCGGCAAGCGTGAAGCTCGCGGCGGCCTGTTCAGTGCCTCAGTTGACTTCGCCTCAATGGGCTGGGCGATTGGCAATGCTGTGGGAACCAGTATGGCATTGGATAATACTCCGGTGGTCTGTATCACCGGTGATGGCAGTTGGCTGATGAGCGGCCAGGAATTGACGGTTGCCATAGAAGAAAAATTAACCATTATCTTTGTAATCGTAAATGACCATGCCTACGGAATGGTCAAGCATGGCCAAACACTTACGGGCGGAGAACCCACTGCCAATCAATTAACCCCGGTAGACTTTTCGGCGATGGCCCAATCAATGGGCGCACCGGGCCATATTATTCATTCACCGGCAGACTTGAATAGTCTCGATATCAAAACTATCTGCGCACGCAAGGGGCCAACGGTACTGGATGTGCGCATTGATGTTAATGAAACCCCGCCAATTGGCTTGCGTACTAATGTGTTGCAAAGTGGATGAGCGATAACCCAATAGAAAAAATCACCACAAAAATATGGCGTGAAACCCCCGAGCCTGACAACCCATTTGCCGCTGCCAACTGCCATTGCTGTGGTTATGATGTTTACGGCGATCTATTACAAAACGCTAGTTATATAGATTATCTCTATCTGCTCTTTAAGCAGCAACAGCCGACGCCGGAGCAGTCTGCACTACTCCAGGGGCTGGCCATTGCTCTGGCCAATCCCGGCCCCAGAGACCACAGCGTTAGAGCGGCTATGAGTGCTGGAGTCGGCGGTTCGACTCATGCTTCGGCAATGATTGCTGCCATTGCGGTGGGTGCCGGTAACTTGGGCGGAGCTCGTGAAGTCTTTCATGCTCTAGAGTATTGGCAGCATTGTGGCGCTAGCCTCGAAGCCTGGGAGCAGATAATCAAAGATCCGCCACAACTCGGGCGTGAGGATGTTTGGCTGCCCATGGAGCATGCGCCGGGTTTTGATCCCAATGGAGTTAGCTGTCCGACGCCGGTTAAACAGACCTTGGCTCATCTTGCGGATGTGGGCAAAGGCTCACACCTGCAATGGCTAGATACTCACCGTACTGCATTGGAAGAGTTTGCTGGATATCCCTTAGCCTTTTCCGGTGTCGCCGCAGCCGCCCTCCATGATCTTGAGTTTTTACCCGAGCAAGCCGAGATGCTGTTTTTATTGTTGCGCCTGCCTGGAGCGGCAATTCATAGCCTTGAGCAAGAGAGACTGGGTTGGCGAAAATACCCGTTTTTTGCCAACGGCTTCAAATTAAATCCGTGAGGCCATTCGGTCCAGTGAGAAAACTGTATGCCTGTTCACAGTAAGTTAGAGACGTTTGAGGATAATTGGCGCACCTCGATGGGCGGTTGGTCCCCTGAGGGAAAGGTTGTACTGCGCGGCAAAGATGTTTTTAAGGATTTAGGTAATAACTCATGGATGGAGTATTTACTGTTTGCCAGCACCGGAAAAGAGTCGCCAAAGATTGCGCGTTTAATGGAGGGAATGTGGGTTATTTGCACCAGCTTTCCCGATCCGCGTATTTGGAATAATCGGGTTTCGGCTCTGGCGGGCACCACGCGCTCTACCGGAGTGCTTGCTGCAGCGGCATCAGTGGCGGTTACCGAGGCGACGATTTATGGGTTAAAGCCGATTAAAGGGGCAACAGATTTTTTATACCGCGCCGATAAACGATTGGCTGAGGGTGAGACTTTAGAACAAATTATTAAAGCAGAATTAAAGCAGTATCGGAGTGTTTATGGCTATGGACGGCCATTAGTTACCGGGGATGAACGAGTAGAGCCAATGATGGATTTTGCTCGTTCAATAGGTTGCGGCGAAGGCAAATATATCAAACTTGCCTTTGCTATAGCGGAGTATTTAAGCAATAGCCGGTTTAAATATCAGATCAATATAGCGGCTGTTTGCGCCGGCTTATTGGCAGATGAGGGATTGAAGCCTATGGAGTTTTATCATATGGCGACATTGGCTTTTACTGCTGGCGCAATGCCCTGTTTTATTGATGCATTAGATCATCAGGAAGGAAGTTTTTTTCCCTTACGGACTTCTCGGCTCAACTTTACAGGAGGCGAGACTGTCAAGCACTGGAGGGTGTGAGTAATGACTAAGCTGTATGCAGTATTTGTTGTTTTGGGTATTACCTGTGGTACGACATTTACCGAGAATGGTCTCGCTTTGGATGTTGATTTTGCCGGTTTGTACGGTGATGAAGACTATGTCTCAATTGCCACTGGCAGCATTCAGCCCATTGCCAAAGCCCCTGCGGTGGCCTCGGTGATCACCGCCAGCCAGATACGCGCTATGGGTGCTCGGGATATTGATCAGGTCTTGGAATCTGTTCCTGGCCTGCATGTCAGTTTGAGTGCAATTTATAATCCAGAGTATCTTTTCCGCGGTATCTCCTCTGACTTTAGCCCTCAGGTTCTAATGTTAATTAACGGTATTCCCATCACCAATTTATTTCAGGGAGACCGCAATCTTGTTTGGGGCGGTATGCCGGTTGAGGCAATTTCGAGAATCGAAGTGATTCGTGGGCCTGGGTCAGCGCTCTATGGTGCCGATGCCTTTGCTGGGGTGATCAATATAGTTACCAAAACCGCGAAGGAGGTGAAAAGTAATTCTGCTGGCGTTAGGGTTGGCTCTTTTGATACTACCGATGTTTGGTTTACTGCCGCTGGCGAAAAAGGTGACCTGGGTTATATGGGTAGTGTCGAGTTTACAAAAAGCGATGGATCCGATGCGCAGATCGACCGCGATGCACAAAGTTTACTCGATTTAATTACTGGAACTGCTGTTTCAAATGCGCCGGGATCAGTTAATCTTTCCTCAGAAAATATTGAATTGCGTTTTGAGGCAAGTTACAAAAAATTACGCCTTAGAGCTGGTGGCCAAATCCGTGAGAATATTGGTGATGGCGCCGGTGCCGCGCAGGCACTTAACCCGGGTAATAAATTTTCCAGTCAACGATTTAATGTCGATTTAACCTATACCGAGGAAGCCATTTTTAACAATACCTCACTTGAGCTTCAGGCCAGCCACTTTGATACCTCTCAGGAAGTCGAGGGCAATTTTATCCTTTATCCTGAGGGTTCCACTGGTCC
>CAJQKW010000007.1 GCA_905478975.1 uncultured Pseudomonadales bacterium
CTAGCCAACCTTCCTAGCCAACCTTGCTTGACAACTTTCCTGCGCTGATAAATGATTACCCAAACTGTACAATTTGGCACAATTGGACACAGTTGGGTACAGATGGACTAAGATAATTCTAACAACCACAGCAGGTATTTTTATGACGGACACAGCAGCGCGCAGCACCCAAGGACGAGGCCAGCTATACGGCAGTATATTAGACACCATTGGCGATACGCCCTGTGTCAAAGTGAATACACTGGCGCCGTCTCATGTCTCTCTCTATGTTAAAGCCGAATTTTTTAACCCTGGAGGGTCGGTCAAAGATCGCCTCGCCATCAGTATTATCGAAGAGGCAGAGCGCAGCGGTGAGCTGAAGCCCGGTCAGACGGTGATTGAGGCAACCAGTGGCAATACTGGCATTGGCTTGGCAATGGTCTGTGCGGCCAAGGGTTACCCCTTTATTGCCACCATGCCCACCAGTGTCTCCATTGAGCGGCGCAAGTTGATGCGCTTCTTGGGTGCCAAGGTTATTTTGACCCCAAAAGCGGAAAAAGCCATGGGCTGCTATCTCAAGGCAACGGAACTGGCTGAGGCCAATGGTTGGTTTTTAGCCCGTCAATTTGAAACCGATGCCAATGCAAAAATTCATGCCAATACCACGGCTCAAGAAATTCTCAATGATTTTAGCGACAGTGCTCTGGATTACTGGGTGACCGGCTATGGCACCGGCGGAACCTTTTCCGGTGTGGCTCAGGTATTGCGTGAAAAACGCCCGGAGACTCAGATTATTCTCAGCGAGCCGAGCAATGCTCAGCTGATTAAAAGTGGCAGGGTGCAAGAGCGCACCGCGGATGGCTCACCTGCGGGCAGTCATCCGGCCTTTCAGCCCCATCTTATTCAGGGCTGGACACCAGACTTTATTCCTCAGGTACTACAGCAGTCGATCGACGCTAAGCGCTTTGATCAGCTGGTGCCCATTGATGCCGAAGAGGGTATTGCTGCCTCTCGGGCGCTGGCACAAAAAGAGGGTATTTTCACCGGTATTTCTGGTGGCTGTACCTTTGCTGTGGCCCTACAACTTGCTCAGACCGCCAAGCCCGGCACTGTGATTCTATGTATGCTGCCAGATACCGGTGAGCGCTACCTGACGTCACCACTGTTTGAAGGTGTTGGCGAAGACATGGATGCCGATGAGCTGGCTCTGTCGCTGTCGACACCCAGTTTCCACCTCAACGAATAGCGTCACCTAGTCGCACAGCTGTCACTCGGGTGACAGCTACTTATCGCGCTATTTACCACGCTATTTACCGCGCTGTGCAAAAGCCTCTAGTTGCTCTGCAGTGGCTGGAGGCTGATGGTCAGCCTTCCACTGACTGTAGGGCATGCCATAAATCGCTTCCCGAGCTTGGTCATGGGTTAGATCAATGTTCTGTTCCTGTGCCGCTGCTAGATACCATTTGCCGAGACAGTTGCGGCAAAATCCCGCCAGTATCATCAGATCTATATTCTGCACATCTTTGTTGTTGTCCAAATGCTCTAATAACTTTCTAAAGGTTGCGGCTTCGAGTTCAGTGGTGGCGCTGGTCATAATATTGCCTCTAACAAAAAGTGGGATATTACCGGTGAAGGTGGATGGATAAGTTTAGCGGATAGTTTGGCGAATAGTTTAGCGCCTTTAGAGGTGCAGCGGCAGTCAGGCTAAAAATACGCTGAGCGGAGGTGTTGGCGGGTTTAAGCGGATACTGCGGCACCATGCTCGACCAATGCTGATGTACCATTAGGTCAAACTCAGCAGTGCCTAGGTGCTGTAATAGAAGAATAACCTTAAGGGGACAACCGCATGACTGTGAAAAAATTATTACTGATTGGCCTAATGGCCACTCTGGCCGCCTGTAGCTCTGAAAATCAGAGCGTTTCTGAGCCCACCGTCGCTGCGGTTGATTCAACGCCAGGTCTGGCCGATGGTGCCTATGCTCTGATCTCCGTGGATGTTACTGAAGACGGCGAAGTATCCAGCTATCTCCGTGATCAAATGAAAATTTACAGCCAAGACCGTTTTATGTTTGCCTTCTACAATGATCTCACCGATAAAGTGGATGCTGGCACTGGCTACACCCACTGGGTTGACGGTGTGTTGGTGGAAACGCCGATCGCCAATCAGGACGGTGGACTTAAAGACCTGAGTTTTGACCTGACCATTACGCCAACAGAGGCGGGCTTTACCCAGAGTCTGAAAGGCATGAAATACGGCGAACGCAGCGTCAATATGGTTGAACAGTGGAAAACCCTCTCCACGGAAACCACTATCTTTGATGGTCTGTGGCAGTTGGAAAGCCGCTCCTCTGAGGCGGACGACTGGACAGATTTCGTTGAAATGAAGCTTATCGGTGGCGGCCACTTTATCTTTTTCCAAAGTTTGTTAGCGGATGGTGAAGCGGTTAAGCACTTTGGTTTTGGTTCTCTGCAAGTAGACCCCGCGGGCCATGTTGTCGAGACCGGTATAACCAGTTCTATTGAAGGTCAAGCGGGCAGCGTATTTACGCTCAATATGCAGATGATCGATGATAATCATATGAGCCAATCGTTTGAGATGAACGGCGCTGTTGTTACTCAAACCTACGTGAGAATCTAAACCGCACAAATCACCCGTTTAGACAATGCCTGAGCCATCGCGGCTCGGGCATTTTTTTGCCTGTCCTTTTTATCGATTCTTTTACCTGGCCTTTTTGTTCCCCTCTATTTGCTTCCGTTTTTTGCTTCTTTTGAGCTTCCTAGCCAAGCCCCTGTGATTAACCCTTTCCTATTTTAAGTCAGCCTTAATAATATTTTTATCTCAGCTTACCTGCTGTTGATGGCGTTTTCCGCGTGAGTATCTGTATAGGCCTAAATCTATTCTCATTGGGGGCGAGAGAATCGATTGATTGATCGCAGCATAGCGTGCGGGGCACTAAGAAGAGCAAGAGCCAACTGAAGCTGAATGTTACTTAAAACGAGGGTCGCGTACTGTTAGTGTCGTGGCAACCTCGCTGATTATCAGTCACTTAAGGCCTGAATAACCATGGCAGCGGATATACCTTTTGATGAAGCCGATCGTCTCAGCGTGCTCCGCGGGCTGAATATTCTCGATACTGAAGCAGAAAAAGAATTCGACGAGTTAACGGTGCTGGCAGCGCAGATCTGTCTGGCGCCCATCGCGCTAATCTCATTGATTGATGAGCGGCGGCAGTGGCTCAAGTCGCGGGTCGGGCTCAATATTACTGAAACCTCTCGGGATATTGCCTTCTGTGCCCATGCTATTTTGCAGCCCAACAGTCTGCTGGAAGTGCCTGATACTGAGCTCGACGAGCGCTTTGCCGGCAACCCACTGGTTTTGGAAGGCCCGAAAATTCGCTTCTATGCCGGCGCGCCTCTAATGGCCTCGGATGGCCATGCCCTGGGCACACTCTGTGTGATCGACTATGTGCCACGGCAGCTATCCGAGGCCCAGCGGGCGGCCCTGACAGTACTTAGCCGTGCCATTGTTCAGCAGATTGAATTGCGCAGACATCTACAGCGGTCGAAAAACTCTGCGGGCTTGCTGCTGAGTCAAAATAGCCGTTTAGAAACGCAAGTGGAGATGGGTGCCGCCACTCTTGAAGATGAAATGGTGATGCGCAATGAGTCTGAATTGCTGTCACGACAGATTCTCGATAGGGCGCTGGATGGGGTGATTAATCTTGATCAGCATGGCAGGGTGATCTATTGGAATGCCGAGGCTGAGCGCATATTTGGCTACTCTTCTGAGCATGCACAGAGCCGCGATATCATTGAATTGATACTGCCCCCTCATCAACATCTGGTTATCCGCGAGCTGATGCAGCAATTTCTTGTGGCGGGGGTGGGCAAGGAAAATTATCGTCGCTTTGAAATCAATGCCTTGCGCGCAGACGGTGCCAAGATACCAGTGGGAATCGCCGTAATTGTGCTACAGCGCCATGGGGAATATTTCTTTAATGGCTTTGTCCGGGATCTCACTGAGCACAAAAAGAATATTGAAGAACTGCGCATCTCGGCGATTACCTTTAACAGTCAAGACGCGATTATTATCACCGATGCAGAAATCAAAACCCTGCGCGTCAATAAGAAAGTCTTGGATATCACCGGTTATAAATCCCGTGAGCTGATTGGTATAGAGCCCAGTTTATTGTCATCAAATGTTCAGAGCGAGCAGTTCTATGCCGACATGTGGCGAAGGATTGAGGCTGTGGGGAGCTGGGAGGGAGAGCTCTGGGATAAGCGTAAAAACGGCGATGCGTTTCCACTACAAATTGCTATCACCGCCATTCGTGACGCTAAAAGCCGAGTCACCAATTATGTTTTTTCATTTTCCGATATCACCGCAACCAAGAGGGACGCGGATGCGATTCACCGCTTGGCTTTTTTTGACCCACTGACTCATCTGCCCAATCGTCGAGCTCTAATTGAGCGCGTGGCTCAAGCGTTGATCGCTGGTGAAAGCCATGGCAAAACCCTCGCCGTACTGTTCGTCGATATGGATAACTTTAAAGATATCAATGATGCTCTGGGTCATCAGTTGGGGGATAGAATTCTTATGGAGACAGCCCGGCGGCTGCGTCGCTGTATGCGCAGTGACGATACCGTTGCGCGGATTGGCAGCGATGAATTTGCCGTTGTGGTGAAAAATTTAGACCTCAATGTTGAGACCGCAAAAGCGGAGGTCGAAGTGGTTGCGGCAAAAATCCTCACCACCCTGAATAGCTCCTACCGGCTCGATGAGCAGGAGATACACGGCGGCGCCAGCATCGGTGTAGCGATTGCCAGCCACTGTCAAATACCCGTAGAAGAGCTGTTTAAACAGGCTGATATAGGGCTGTACCAGGCAAAAAGCTCGGGTCGCAATAAGATGTGTTTTTTCGATCCGGCGATGGAGCAGACGGTAACTTTGCAGGCTCAGTTGGCTAATGCCTTGCATGGGGCGGTTCAGGATCAGCAGTTTGAACTCTATTACCAAATTCAGGTAGATAGCGAGCACAGCGCTGTAGGTGCTGAGGCGCTTATTCGCTGGGAACATCCACAGCTGGGAATTGTATCGCCAAATGATTTTATTCCACTTGCGGAGGCCTCGGGTCTGATCTTGCCAATCGGCCGCTGGGTGTTGGACAATGCCTGCGCTCAGCTCAAACGCTGGCAGAGTGATACGCGCACCTGCTGGCTCAGTGTCGCGATCAATATCAGTCCGCGGCAGTTTCATCAGAGCGACTTTGTTGAAACGGTTTTACAGGCCATTGCCAAGTTCGATATTTCTCCCAGTTCGTTAAAACTAGAGCTCACCGAGACTGTGATCTTGGACAATACCAGTGAAACTGTCGAAAAAATGCATCAACTGAAGCGGGCCGGGGTGGAGTTTGCCCTGGATGACTTTGGCACTGGCTATTCGTCGCTATCTTATTTGACCCAGCTGCCGCTATCGCAGCTGAAAATGGATCAATCCTTTGTACGCAATATAGGCCTCACCGAGGGCGACGATATTATCGTCCAGACGATTATTGTTATGGCCAAAAGTCTGGGTATCAGGGTGATCGCCGAGGGCGTTGAAACCGAGGCTCAATGCAGCTTTCTTAAAAACCTCGGTTGCCCTTTATTTCAAGGTTATTTGTTTAGCAAGCCAGTACCCGTTGCCGAGTTCGAAAAATTACTTGAGTGACAATCTCGGTGGGGCTGCGGGTTGTTTTTTACCGGGCTCTTGTTTACCTGACTCTTCATTTACCTGACTCTTC
>CAJQKW010000008.1 GCA_905478975.1 uncultured Pseudomonadales bacterium
AGGGCTACTGAGGCTTTTGATGCAGAGGTGGTTACCCGTCGTATTTACGAGCCTTGGAAAACAGAAAAATATATGCTGGTTATTGGCCGGACATAAAAAAACCGCGCTACAAAAGCGCGGCTTTTCTTAGCCGGCAGAAAGGGCCTAATTAGCGCTTTGCGTTATGTTATCAATATAAAATGTAAACGCGTCGCTGCCATCACCCATATTGCCATTATCTGCAATCACGGTGATCTTTGAATCGCCTGACAGGGTTGCGGCGCTCAGATCGAACACCAAGGTTTCCCAAGCAGAACCACCCGAAGTAGTCACAGACACTTCTACATTGCTGTCATCCAGTTTAAAAAGTAACGGCTTTGCAGCGCTCGACCATACATCCATAGTAAAGTATTGCCCATCAGCTGCCGCAATAGTGGTGTCCACCGTCATGGAGAAACCGCCCCATGTTTGACCGTTTGACTTCACATACTTCAATACGTTGGAGCTAGTGTTAGCCCCTGAAGCATCTGGGTTAGCAATTACTTCTGCAGACCCACCATCAAATGGAATCAAGTTATAGCCAGTAGACTCAAACCCAACCGGCAAACCTACAGGAGGTGCATTTGCTTGAGTGATATTGTCAATATAAAAGGTAAACGCGTCGCTGCCATCACCCATATTGCCATTATCTGCAATCACGGTGATCTTTGAATCGCCTGACAGGGTTGCGGCGCTCAGATCGAACACCAAGGTTTCCCAAGCAGAACCACCCGAAGTAGTCACAGACACTTCTACATTGCTGTCATCCAGTTTAAAAAGTAACGGCTTTGCAGCGCTCGACCATACATCCATAGTAAAGTATTGCCCATCAGCTGCCGCAATAGTGGTGTCCACCGTCATGGAGAAACCGCCCCATGTTTGACCGTTTGACTTCACATACTTCAATACGTTGGAGCTAGTGTTAGCCCCTGAAGCATCTGGGTTAGCAATTACTTCTGCAGACCCACCATCAAATGGAATCAGGTTATATCCCGTTGCTTCAAAGTTCACCGGAAGAGCAATTGGCGCTCCACCCAGCACTATATCGTCAATATAGAAGGTGAATGCATCAGTACCATCGCCCATCACGCCATTAGCAGCAATCATGGTGATCTTTTTATCACTCGCACCCCAGGCCGTATCAGAGAAGTCAAAAACTAAGGTCTCCCAGGCAGAACCACCTGAAGTCGTCATAGTACGCTCTACATTGGTGCCATCAAGCTTAAAGAGCATATCCTTTGCTGCACTTGACCAAACCTTAACACTGAACACATCACCCGCAGTAAAGTCTATTGCAGTATCGAGAGAAAGTGAGAATCCTCCCCATGTTTGACCGCTTGACTTCACATACTTCAACACGTTGTCACTGGTATTAATTCCAGAGGCGTCAGGATTAGTAATGACTTCTGCGCTACCGCCATCAAATGGAATAAGATTATAGTCCACGGCTGCTGCCTCAAAGTTTACGGGCACTGAAATAGTAGCTCCTGCTACGACACCCGGAGCAGCAATTCCACCGTGCTTTACATCATCCCAGTACCAAGTTGCCGCGTCCTTACCCGTGGTTATGCCGCCCCAAATCATGAAGAATGCGCCATACTCAACGCCTGCATCTAATGCACCTTCAACTGGGTCGCTAAAGTCAAAGTACAGCGTTTCCCACTCATCCGCTTTCGAAGTGCGAGCCTCAGCTACAACACTAACCTGATTATCCGTGGCCAGCTCTAGCTTTAACTGGACCTTGGTACCAGCCGCATCCGGTCGCACTCGCACAGAAACAACAGCATCATCGTCACTGAGAAAGAAGCTAAAGTCCGGCTCTTCAGTTTCACCTACCACTAGGTAGGCACCGGCCCAAGGCTGTCCACCAGCTTCAATTGAGGATTTGGCAACTGTATTCTCCGCATTATCAGGATCTATCACCAACTCAGAGAGAACACCTGGCGATATGTCGCCAGAGGCTGATCCAATATCTTTCCAGTTGTAAGTCAGGAGGTTGTCTTCGAAGTCAAGCTCGCTTACTACCTGTGGAATCACTACGCATGAGCCATCGGCACAGTACTCAATGCTTGCCCACTCACCTTTTTTACCATCGTCATTTGAAGCTAGGGTGGAAGCAGATACCGCCTCACCATCAACACCACTGACATCGGTAAACGAAATGTTAAAAGTAACCTCGCCATCGACATCATCAGCATTCATAGTGCGTGCCGCAGACCAGCTATTGTCTCGGCCATCCACATCCACAGCAACACCGTTAATGGTTACGGCAGGCTTCATTAACGACTCGCTCGCCGTGAAGGTAACTTTTACCGTGCTTCCAAGCTCAGCAAACTGCAGACCTGTCTCTACCGCGGCCAAAGTTACTTTGGTCAATGTTGGTGCAACACCATCTGGACCGGGCTCAGCTGCAATATCAGTTGTGTTGCCACCGCCGCCACCACAGGCCGACAGAACTAAAGAAAATGAAAGTGCAACGATTGCACCCAGATGATTGGTTTGCAAAAGGCCTTTTAACCAGGCTGACATACCAATGGTT
>CAJQKW010000009.1 GCA_905478975.1 uncultured Pseudomonadales bacterium
CCAACTTCTGGAGTAGTGCTACAGAGCAAACGGCTGATATGGCTGCTTGGATGGTGGAGGGCAATACTGCTCGTGAGATATCTGATGCGGTCTATGACTGTCAGGATTTTGGCTTTGATCTCTACTCGATCAAGCGTCTGGGCAGTTAATTGCTGGTTTAGTTTGAGTGTTTTGAAAACGGCTGTTTAGGCTTTAGGGCCGTCGCCAAATTGCAGGTAACCACCGGCGAATTTTTGATTGCTAACAGCCTATGGGCTGTTAGCAAGTCCTACGGACCGGCTGCGGCGTCCAAAATGTATTCGCATTTAGTCGAACCCGCTAGGGTTCTCGCCCTGTCCGAGCGCATACAAAAAGGGTAGTTCCGTTGGGGAGGTTTGCGTGCTGGGAGAAGGGATTGATTGCTAACAGCCTATGGGCTGTTAGCAAGTCCTGCGGACCGCCTGCGGCGTCCAAAATGCGTTCGCATTTAGTCGAACCCGCTAGGGTTCTCGCCCTGTCCGAGCGCATACAAAAAGGGTAGTTCCGTTGGGGAGGTTTGCGTGCTGGGAGAAGGGATTGATTGCTAACAGCCTATGGGCTGTTAGCAAGTCCTGCGGACCGCCTGCGGCGTCCAAAATGCGTTCGCATTTAGTCGAACCCGCTAGGGTTCTCGCCCTGTCCGACCGCATACAAAAAAAGGCCCCTTAAAAGGGGCCTTTTTTTGTATGGCGGTGGGATAGGGATTCGAACCCTAGTTAGGCTATTAACCTAAGCCAGTTTTCAAGACTGGTGCATTCAACCGCTCTGCCATCCCACCATTTGAAGGCGCGATTATACAGCGCCTTTTTGTTACGACAAGTACCAATTACGCTTGAGGGCCTTTTTCGTCAGATTCTTTTGCGGTGCCTGTCTCTAAAGGTACGTTTTTAGCCTTTGTGGCCTGAGTGGCACGCTTTTTACGCGGATCATTTGAAGCTCTGGCTACGGCTGCTTTTGGCGCTGCAGCCGGTGCTGGCTTGCTGGTGTCTAGGGCGACAGCTGCGGGTTTCTCAACACGCTCTGTACTGACCTTAACTTGGCTCACTGGCTTGGGTTTTTTACGTGGGTCATTACTTGCTCTCACTGTGCCAGACTCAGCAGGCTTTGCTTCAGCTATAGGAGCTGCTTTTTCGGCAACTTCAGGCGCGGCCTTTTTAGGGGCTGTTGGCTGCTCTACTGGTGCCGAAGCTTCAGTTTGTTTAGGAGCTTCAGCCTTCTTAGGAGCTTCAGTTTGTTTAGGAGCTTCATCCGGCTTAGGAGCTTCAGCTTGCTTAGGGGCTTTTGCTTGCGCTGGAGCAGCTGCTGCATCAGACGGTGCGGTGTCTGCTTCAACTTTCTTCGGCTTAGCTGGCGCTTTTCGGCGAGCTCTTGGCTTAGGTGCAGGCTTCTCTTCAGAGGCTACAGCTGAGTCTTGAGTTTCTGCGGCTACTGGCGCTGCTGGAGCCGCTTCAGTCGAAGTTGTCTCTGCACCCTCTACGGTCTCAGCTTTAGGCTTGCGACGGCGAGCAGGGCGCTTGCGTGCTGGCTTGGTCTCTGTAGCCTCTGTTGCATCGACTGCGACTGTCGCTGGGGCTTCAGTGACAACTGCTGGCGTTGTCTCTGCGGCTACTGCTACTGTCACGGCTGGGGCTTCAACAGCTGATGTTTCAACAGCTATATCAGCAGATACCTGTTCTGCAACATTGGCTGGAACATCCTGACGCTGACGGCGACGACGTGGTCCACGACGTTTGTCATTTGGACGTTTCTTAAGCTCTCCACCTTCACCGGTTTCAACGCTCTTACCCGCAGTCTGAGGTGCCGTGGTAACGGTCTCAGCTTTTTGATCCCGTGCCTGTGACTTGGCGGCAGGTCGAGACTGTTCGTTGCGGCCTCGGCCCTGTGCTGGCTTGTCAGCTGATTTGGCTGGTGTCTCGGTGCGTTCGCCATCTTTTGTATTTTCACCGCGGTTTTCATTGCGGTTGCGATTGCGATTGCGGTTATTCGGTCGACGGTTACCTTGACGATTGCGGCTGTCTTGGCTCTGTCCGCCGCGACGGCTGTTACCGCTTGGGCGCGCTTTTTTATCTTCTTCAGCTTTCTTTTCTTCATCAGCTTCGCTACCGATTAAGCTGCCCCACAAGCGTTTAAGAATACTTGGCTTGGTGTCTTTAGCAGCGGCTGGTGCAGCGGCGGCGACTTTCTCTGGCATGATCGGGGCAGGGGTGCTGGGAACCAATGTCTTAACCGCTGGCTCGGAGATTGGCAGTGGTGCACTGCTGCGCTCGAGATCCTGCTCTGGCTCTTTGCTGCTCAGTTCATGGGCTAGCTTGTAGCTAAACTCACCATCGCTGTCGTCATCGTCTTGGGCACGAATGCGCACGACTTCAAAGTGTGGGGTTTCCATCTGGGTATTTGGCAACACAACAATATTAATTTTATTGCGGCCTTCGATATCGGCGATTTCGCTGCGCTTTTCATTGAGCAGGAAGGTGGCAACGGAGACTGGCACAATGGCGCGAATCTCTTTGCTAAACTCTTTCTGAGCTTCTTCTTCGATCAGACGCAGAATCGATAGAGCCAATGAACGTGTTCCGCGAATCGTGCCCTGGCCTTTACAGCGTGGGCAGATCTTCGACATGGTCTCTTCTAGTGAAGGACGCAGTCGTTGACGGGACATTTCCAGCAGACCAAAGCGTGAGATACGGCCAACCTGAACCCGGGCGCGGTCAATCTTTAGCGCGTCGCGAATAGTGTTTTCCACTTCTTTCTGGTGGCGTGCATTGAGCATGTCGATAAAGTCGATAACGATCAAGCCGCCAACATCGCGCAGACGCAGTTGGCGAGCAACTTCTTCTGCCGCTTCTTTGTTGGTGTTAAAGGCTGTCTCTTCAATATCGCCGCCCTTGGTGGCGCGTGCTGAGTTAATGTCGATGGAGACCATAGCTTCAGTGATATCGATTACGATTGAACCGCCAGAGGGCAGGCTCACTTCGCGTCGGAATGCCGTCTCAATCTGGTTTTCAATTTGGTAGCGATTAAACAGCGGAATCTGTTCTTGGTAAAATTTCACCTTGTTGGTGAAGTCTGGCATTACGGTGCCAATAAAGGCAGCGGCCAGATTGTAGGCGTCTTGGCTATCGACAATCACTTCGCCGACATCTTGGCGCAGGTAGTCGCGGATGGCGCGAACGATAACGTTGCTTTCTTGGAACAGGAAGTGCGGCGCTTTAGCACCCTCAGCTTCGGCTTCAATAGTGTTCCAAAGCTGTAGCAAGTAATCCAGATCCCACTGCAGTTCTTCAGTGGCTCGGCCGATACCGGCGGTACGGACAATCGCGCCCATACCTTCAGGGATATCTAACCCGCGCATGGCCTCACGGAGATCAGCACGCTCTTCACCTTCGATTCGGCGAGAGATACCACCTGCACGAGGGTTATTTGGCATCAGAACTAGGTAGCGACCAGCGAGACTGATAAAGGTTGTCAGTGCAGCGCCTTTGGATCCGCGCTCTTCTTTTTCAACCTGAACAAATATTTCCTGACCTTCACGAATGGCATCTTTAATATTGACCCGGCCACCATCGGAGGATTTGCCTTTAAAGTATTCGCGGGAGATTTCTTTCAAGGGGAGGAAGCCGTGACGGTCAGCGCCGTAATCAACAAATGCAGCTTCGAGGCTTGGCTCGACTCTGGTGATTTTGCCTTTGTAAATGTTGGCTTTCTTTTGTTCTCTTGTGCGGTTTTCGATATCCAGATCGTAAAGTTTCTGGCCATCAACCATGGCGACGCGCACTTCTTCAGTGTGCGAAGCATTTATTAACATACGTTTCATAATTCACCTTTGCTTGTTGTGTCGAGCAGCAGTAGTGAAAAGAGGCAAGAAGAGGTGTAGTCAAGCAAGTAACTAGCTATAGATGAAGTGTAAAAAAGTGGCAATGCGCGGTTTATGCACTCTGCCAGGTACTCCTTTCCCCCCATTTTTACTGGCTTTAAGCGCAGTTATGGGGATGTTATCCATTATTTAGTATCTTGTTCTCAGTTAACCGAACGGCGTTTTTGTCTCTACACAAACCCTACGAAAACGCCGGGCTTTAGGTGATTCAAACGCGTCTCACTTTAAGAAAGATAGGCCTCAAGGGTAAGTCTTTCTCAATTGCGGTTAACTTCTGTAACCAAAATTATCTTGTCTTTTCTCTGCAGCCTACTCAGCTGTCATGGAGTGTCGGCCCCAACGGCCAGACTCTCATGTATTCTTTTTCGCTTAGCCTTGTTATGGCATTTGGCGATCTGTTCAACCTCTGGGGCAGCGCTATATATGCGCTGGGCAGCAGGGAACTTGGCGGCAATGTAACAACAAAGCCGGTGACTTTCAATGTAAACAGAGAATTTAGTTGGGTACGGCGGGGCTGCTAGGTACAATGCGCGCCAAATCATTACAAGCAGTGCCCATGGCTACCGAATCCCCATTCAGTCAAGTCTCTTACGTCGACATAGGCCCAGAACAAGCTGGTCAGCGTCTGGATAACTTTCTTATTAAAACCTTAAAAGGTGTGCCCAAGTCGCGAATTTATAGGCTGCTGCGCAAGGGTGAGGTGCGGGTTAATAAAGGTCGCGTCAAAGCGGTTACTCGTCTTAAAGAAGGCGATATTGTGCGCTTGCCGCCAATCAGAGTGGCCGAGCGCGGCGAGATGCCAGCAGTGGGTCGTCCCCTTAGTCAGTACCTTGCTGACAATGTCCTGTTCGAGGACGAAGGTCTGTTGATTATTAATAAGCCTAGCGGGCTAGCCGTTCACGGTGGCAGTGGTGTTTCACTGGGGGCCATTGAAGCGCTGCGGGCTGAACATCCGGAGTTGCGATTCTTGGAGCTGGTGCACCGCTTGGATCGGGATACTTCTGGTTGCCTGATGCTCGCCAAGAAGCGTTCAGTGCTCTTGGCATTGCAGCAGGACTTGCAAAATAATCATATTGAAAAGCGTTACACGGCTCTGTCTAAAGGTCGTTGGCCTAAAGGTAAGAACACTATTAATGCACCGTTACGCAAGAATACCCTCCTCTCTGGTGAGCGTATGGTGCGTGTGGATGTTACTGGCAAGGCGTCGGTGACTCACTTTAAAATTCTTAAGCCGTATCCCTCGGCGACACTTTTGGATATCAAACTCGAGACCGGTAGAACTCACCAGATTCGCGTGCACTGCGAGTTTGCTGGTCAGCCCATTGCCGGTGATCCCAAGTATGGCGACGAAGAGTTTAATGAAAGTTTGAAGCCTCTGGGGCTAAAGCGACTGTTTCTCCATGCTCGCTATCTGCGCTTTAAACATCCTCTTTCCGACGACTGGGTCGAAGTGGAAGCACCTCTGCCGTCCGACCTAGAAAAGGTTCTGGCCAAGCTGTGAATAATCCTAGCTCGAAAACTATAAAGTTGGTCGTTTTCGATTGGGACGGCACCATTTCTGATTCCGTCGCGAGAATTGTCAGCTCTATGCAAAGTGCGGCAACGGAATTGGATATGGCTGTGCCGACCTATCTTGAAGTGAAAGAAATTATTGGTCTCGGTCTTACCGAGGCGGCATTTCGATTATTCCCTCAGGCAACTCGAGAGCAGGTATTTAAGCTCCAGACCAGCTATTCGCAACACTACCGCGCTGAAGATTCTGCACCCTGTCCATTTTTTCTTGGAGTGGAAGAAACCCTGCACCAATTAAAGACTGATGGCTATCAGTTGGCGGTTGCTACAGGTAAGAGTAGGGCGGGGCTGGATCGTGTGCTGCTGAGTCTGGGCATGGAAGATTTTTTCCACAGTAGTCGCTGTGCCGATGAAACCCTTTCCAAGCCTCATCCGCTGATGCTCGAGCAGCTGTTGGCCGAATTCGATCTGCCGGCTGAGGCTGCGGTGATGGTGGGTGATACTGAGTTTGATATGGAGATGGCAGTCAATGCTGGCATGCCGCGAATCGCGGTGAGTTATGGGGCCCATCATGCTGATCGTTTACTTGCTTTTGACCCGCTGGCCTGCGTCGATCTGTTTAGCGAGATTAAATCCTCCCTCTATTAATAGGCTGCTTTTTATTAGCTAGCTGGGATATTTAAATCACGCAGTAGCTTTGATAGTTTGATCAGCGGCAGCCCGATAAGCGCAGTGGGATCATCACTCTTTACCGACTCAAACAAACTGACTCCCAGAGACTCCGCTTTAAAGCTGCCAGCGCAGTTATAAGGCGTGTCTGCTTTTAAATAGGCTTCAATCTCCGCACTGCTGAGGTCACGAAATCGAACCTCGGTGATATCTAGGGCGCTGCTGAGCAGACCCTGCTCGAGTACAGTGACTGCGGTATAAAACTTCACTAACTGACCGGATTGGATGCTGAGCTGTTCAACGGCGCGCTGATGATTGCCTGGCTTGCCCAGTACTCTTGAGCTTTTAGCCGTCGAGCCGACAAAGCATAATTCTGCCACCTGATCAGATCCAATAACGGTTGCCTCTGGAAACTGCTGTGCCACGGCCTGGGCTTTTTCTTTGGCCAGTCGAATCGCCTGATGCTCTGCCGATTCATTTTCCTGGGCCTGTTCGTCGAGGTCTGGGGAGATGCATTTGAAGGGAATATGCAGCCTTTCGAGCAGAGACTTTCGGTAGCTGGAGGAGGAGGCTAAAATAAGGTTTGGCATAAAAAAGCGTCTGAATTGATTAGTCTGGGTCTGAAGCTCAATTATACATGGCGGATCGTGGCTATTTAGTCAATTTTCTTTGACAGAACAAAATCTTGACCCTATCATGCGCGCCTAACTGGGTACCACCTTATATATGGCACTGCCAACACTAGTCGATCCGCGTAAACTTGCGAACCAAGGAATTGTCCTCGAAGGACATTTTGAGGAGAAGCATCTTCCGCGTTTAGCGCTCGCAGTAGAGAGCATTGAGTCCCCCCTAGCGGCTTTAATTAAGTTTGAAGTGGATCAGGTCAGGGCGAAAGTGGTCAATGGTGCATTTGAGATAGCAGTCATGGTGACATGTCAGCGCTGTCTTGAGCCGGTGAGAGTGAACTTGGTTGCTGATATAGCGGCACAGATAATTTGGTCGGAAGATCAGATTGGCAAAGTGTCAGGTGACCGAGAGCCTTGGATTGTCGGCGATAAAATGGTCGACCTAAGTGCAATGCTCGAAGATGAAGTTTTATTGGCTCTGCCTTTAGTCAACTACCATGAACAGGGTAGCTGCACTGGAGACACCTTTCTTTCTCAGGACGGGCCCGGCAGTGAGGAGAGAGACGATGAGGTTGTCGCTGACAATCCCTTTAATATTTTAGCGCAGTTGAAGAAATAACTTCGGCTGCATCAGATTATTGCTTAGGAGTAATCTATGGCTGTTCAGAAAAGTCGCAAGACACGTTCAAAGCGCGGTATGCGTCGTTCACACGATTCACTTACTGCTGCTACTATTTCAGTTGATCCGGTAAGCGGCGAGAAGCACCTGCGTCACCAGGTGTCGGCTGATGGTTTTTACCGCGGCCGCAAAGTTATCGAGACTGACTCCGAATAACTGAATAAAATATTCTTTGGCAAATTCACTGCGAATTGCCGTTGATGCAATGGGCGGGGACTCAGGTCCTCGCGTCACTGTGTCTGCGCTACTTGATTTTCTCAATAGCCATCGCCAAGTTCATGCTTTGGTATTTGGTGACCAGGCTCAGGTGGGCGAACAGTTAGCCCTCTCTCCCTTTAAAGATCCCAGTATTCTCGCACGTATAGAAATACGTCATAGCGAGTCTCAGGTTGTCGATTCTGACAAACCCTCAGCCGTTATTCGTCACAAGCGTGACTCCTCTATGGGTTTGGCGTTACAGGCGCTTGCCGCAGGTGAAGCTCAGGCTTTTGTTAGTGCAGGCAACACCGGTGCAATAATGGCTCTGGGTCTGTACTTTGTCAAAGCACTGCCGGGCATTTCACGGCCAGCTATCTGCACCACAGTGCCGACAATGTCGGGGCAGAGCTATGTGTTGGATCTGGGTGCCAACCCTCTGTGTTCGGCAGCACAGCTCTATGAGTTTGCGCTACTCGGAGCCTTGACCGCCAGAGAGTTGACGTCGATCGAATCGCCCACTGTGCGATTGCTCAATGTCGGTGAAGAATCGAATAAGGGCCGCGAAGATATTCAGCAGGCCGCTGCGCTTCTCGAGGCTGATCCAGAGATTAATTATTGCGGTTACATTGAAGGGGACGGTATTTTTCAAGGCGGCACCGATGTGATTGTCTGCGATGGTTTTGCTGGCAATGTGGCATTAAAAACCAGCGAGGGATTGGTGACCATGGTCGGCGAGCGCTTCCGTCAGGCAGTGGGTCGTGGCTGGTTGGCCCGCCTAGCATTGCTACTGTTGCGTGGCCCGCTATTAAGGTTAAAAACCCAGCTCGATCCGGCACTCTATAACGGAGCTTATTTTCTCGGTCTAGATGGCGTAGTGGTAAAAAGTCATGGCGGCGCGTCGCAAATGGCCTTTGTGCGAGCACTGGAAGTTGCCACTCAGGCGGCAGAACATAACTTGCCCGAGATTTTGTCGCCTATACTTAGGCAAAAGTTGAACCAATAGAATTTAAAGAAGGCAGTCTATGAATAGTAATTTGGCATTTGTGTTTCCCGGTCAGGGGTCTCAGAAGATTGGCATGCTGGCTGATTTAGCCGCGGCAAATAGTTCAGTCGAGCAGACATTTCAGCAGGCCTCCGAGGTTCTTGGATATGACTGTTGGGATCTATTGCAAAACGGCGAAGAAGAAGAGATCAACCTCACTGAGCGCACTCAGCCTATTCTTCTTGCAGCCAGTGTCGCCATATGGCGTCTCTGGCAACAGCAGGGCGGTCCCAATCCAGCCGCCATGGCCGGTCACAGTCTCGGTGAATGGTCAGCATTGGTTTGCGCCGATGCGGTTGATTTTGGCGACGCGGTGAAAATTGTCCGCGCCCGTGGAGCCTTTATGCAGCAGGCAGTGCCTGTGGGCGTTGGCGCCATGGCTGCGATTATGGGTATTGACGATCAGATTGTTATCGATGCCTGTAGCGAAGCGGCACAGGGTCAGGTGGTGGCTGCGGTGAACTTTAATGCCCCGGGCCAGGTGGTGATTGCCGGCGATGCGGATGCGGTGGCACGAGCCACAGCTATCTGCAAAAAAGGCGGGGCCAAGCGTGCGGTTGAACTACCGGTTAGCGCACCTTTCCATACCTCACTGATGCGTCCTGCGGCAGATAATTTAGCCGAGCTGGTTGAAGCAACCACTTTTAGGGCTCCGCAGATTAAAATTATTCACAATGTTAATGCTCAGACTGAGGCCGATCCTCAGGCCATCAAGACATTGATGCTCGAGCAAATCTACAAGCCGGTGCTCTGGGTTGACTGTGTTAATGGGCTTGCCGCTGGCGGCGCCGAAATGCTTATCGAATGTGGTCCGGGTCGGGTACTCAACGGCCTCTCTAAGCGAATAGATCGCAACTTGAAGTCGCTCTCTACTGACGATGTGGACAGCCTAGAAAATGCCTTAACATCGGTTTAGCTTTCCGAAAAAAAACGATCTTTATCTCTCTATAAAATAGGAACAAGCAATGAATCTTAATGAAAAAGTGGCCCTAGTCACAGGCGCCACTCGCGGCATTGGTGCTGCTATAGCAGAAGCGCTGGGTAAAGCAGGTGCTACTGTTGTAGGCACAGCCACATCAGAAGCCGGTGCGGCATCGATCACTCAGCGCTTTGCTGAGAACAACATAGTTGGCACAGGCATGGTTCTAAATGTCACTGACACTGAGTCAGTCACTAGCGGTATTAAGAGTATTACAGAACAATTTGCCGCGCCGACTATCTTGGTCAATAACGCGGGCATTACAAAAGATAATATTCTGATGCGCATGAAAGACGATGAGTGGATGGATGTTATTGACACCAACCTGACCTCGGTATTTAGATTAGCCAAGGGCTGTGTTCGACCGATGACCAAAGCGCGCTGGGGCCGTATTATCAATATCAGCTCAGTGGTCGGTGCCATGGGCAATGCAGGTCAAAGTAATTATTCCGCCTCCAAGGCTGGAGTGGGTGGTTTTACCCGCGCCTTAGCCAAAGAACTGGGCTCGCGAAACATTACCGTCAACACAGTCGCACCTGGTTTTATCGACACTGATATGACTAAAGACCTTCCTGAAGCGAGCAAAGAGGCGATGCTGACACAGATTCCCTTGGCCCGTTTGGGAGCCCCGGAAGAGATCGCCGCAGTGGTTTGTTTCCTTGCTGGAGACGCTGCTGGCTACATTACCGGTGAAACAATTCATGTAAATGGCGGTATGTACATGGCGTAACCCATTGTTATTAATGGGGATTGTTGATTTTTAAAATAGGGTTTAGCATTTTGTAGTTTGTAGGGTAAAATGCCCGCCCGAAAACACAGATTATCGCTGTTTGAGCTCTGTCTGCTCGGTAGCACAACTAATAAGCATTTCAGTTAACAGGAGTAGGTATACGATGAGTAACATCGAAGAACGCGTCATCAAAATGGTTGCAGAGCAACTTGGTGTGAAAGAAGAAGATGTTAAGAGCACGTCCTCTTTCGTTGAAGATCTGGGTGCAGATTCCCTTGATACAGTTGAGCTGATCATGGCTTTGGAAGAGGAATTCGATGCTGAAATTCCTGATGAAGAAGCAGAGAAGATTGCTACTGTTCAAGACGCGGTCACTTATATCACAGCTAACGGCTGATATTTGAACGTGAAGAAAAAACCGCTCCATTGGGGCGGTTTTTTTATGGGCGGAATTTAGGTTTAATAGGTTACTAATTGAGTTATAGGATTTGTTCGCGAAATGACAGGTTCCAGTTCCAAGATAAACCAGCAGAACGCTCTTGCGACGGCCTCATTCGTTGATGGTCGTGTCGCAGACAGCTTGCCGCTGAATGATCGCGGTGGTGCCTACGGCCATGGCCTATTCGAGACCATGCTGCTGCATAAAGGTTTCTTGCCTCTGCGACAACAGCACTCTGAGCGTCTGCTTAGAGATGCGCCGACTCTCGGCATCAGTATCACAGAAGAGCAGCTGGCGCAGAATATTGATGGCTTGATTAAGCGGCTGGATTCTCAGCAGCTCAGTTCCGGGGTTATGAAAATTATTGTTACAGCAGGCAGTGGTGGGCGCGGATATGCGTCCCCAGCGGCGGCTGTTGCGGCGCCACGAATTAGCGCTCAGTACTTTCCACTGCCGGGAGATATTCAGCTGCAGCGACAACAGGGCATTAGGGTTACGGAATGTGACTACCGTTTGCCGCTCAATCCGGTTCTCGCCGGGATCAAACATTTAAACCGTCTCGATCAGGTGATGGCTCGGTCCGAATGGGTTGAGGAATATGATGATGGCATTATGGTATCTGCCGATTACAGAGTTATTGAAACCACTAGAGCCAATCTCTTTGTTAAGCTCGCCAGCGGCTGGGTGACACCGCGCCTAGATCAAGCGGGGGTTCGTGGGGTGATGCGCCAGTTACTGCTGGATCAGCTGTTTAGCCGCGCTGGCTTAAAGGTCAGGCAAGGGGAGGTAAGTCCTGAACAGCTCGACAGCGCGGAGGAGTTGTTTAGCTGTAGTTCGGTGCGGGGAATAGTGCCGATTGTTGCTATAAGAAAGGGCGCAGCGGATCTGGCGATTGGGCAAGACACCAGAGCACTACAGAGTCGGCTACAGGATTATTGTGGCGGCTTCTCATGCTGAGACGGCTAATCGGCAGCCTAGTGCTGCTCACGGTACTTCTGGCTTGTATGGCAGGACTTATGCTGGCTGGTCACTATGAGCTGGAGAAGCCCATTGAGCTGCCATCAGGGCAGACTTCTATTGTTTGGCAAGTGGACAGAGGCAGCAGCCTGACCCAGATTAATCGACAGCTGCATCAGCGGGATATTCTCTCCCACCCCAAACTGCTCAGTTTTTATGCACGAATTACCGGAGACACGGCAATTCAGGCCGGGCACTATCAGATTGAGCAGGGTGAAAGCGCCCTGGGCCTGTTGGCCAAGTTTAATCAGGGGACGGTGATCAGCTATCAGATAACCTTCCCCGAGGGTTGGAATTTTCAGCAGTGGATCGCGCAACTGGCCACTGTTGAGCAATTTGCTGAGATTGGCCAGCTCAGCCATGAGCAGATTATGGCTGGGGCAAATATTAATCAGCCTCACCCTGAAGGTTGGCTGTTCCCCGACACCTACAGCTACACCCATGAGGATTCGGCTGTGGACATTATCGCCAGAGCCCACCGCAAAATGCGTCAAGTGCTGGATCAAGCTTGGCAGGGGCGGGAATCGGACTTACCCTATGCTAGCGCCTATGACGCATTGATTATGGCCTCGATAGTGGAGAAAGAGACGGGTATGCCCGTGGAGCGCCCGACCATTGCTGGGGTGTTTGTCCGGCGCCTAAAAAAAGGCATGCGCCTGCAAACTGATCCCACAGTGATCTATGGGCTGGGTGATTCCTATCGTGGCAATATTACTCGCCGCCACCTAAAGACCATGACGCCCTACAATACCTATCGCATCAATGGCTTGCCGCCAACCCCTATTGCCATGCCCAGTGCTGCGGCTATTGAGGCGACGTTGCATCCGCAAGCCGGTTCTAGTCTTTACTTTGTTGCCCGCGGTGATGGCGGCCATTACTTCTCTGATACCCTTGCCGAGCATCAAAAGGCGGTGCGGCAATATCAAATAAATCAGCGTGCAGTGGATTATCAGTCTGCGCCAAAGGCTAAAAACTAAAACCAGAGCAGACAGTAGGCTCGCAAATCGTCACAATAGGGCGGTCAAAAAAAATAGGTCTAAGGTCGGGAAATCAGATGCGCGGAAAATTTATTACCATTGAAGGCACCGAAGGCGTCGGCAAGACCACCAATATACAATTTATCCAAAAATGGATGGACAGTAAAAAGCTCACCTATGGCTGCACCAGAGAGCCCGGTGGCACGCCGCTGGCGGAGCAGCTCCGAGAACTGCTGCTGGCACCCAGAGAGGAGTCGGTGTGTAACACCGCTGAGCTGTTAATGGTGTTTGCCGCCCGGGCTCAACATCTCAATCAAGTTATCGAACCTATGCTCGGCGAAGGCGCCTGGGTACTCTGTGACCGCTTTACCGATGCCACCTACGCCTATCAGGGCGCTGGCCGCCACATGCGCGACGATCTGATTCGAGATCTTGAGCTGATAGTGCAGGGCAGTTTGCAGCCGGACCTGACCATTATTCTCGATATTCCCGTGCAGATTGGTCTGGCGCGGGCCAGTGAACGCAGCGCCCCGGACCGCTTTGAACAGGAGCAGGTGGAGTTCTTTGAGCGGGTGCGCAATCGCTATTTGCAGATCGCTCAGGACAATCCACAGCGCTGTGTGGTGATTGATGCATCGCTCAATCTAGAGGGCGTGCAGGCTCAGATTACCCAGACTCTCGACGCCTTTTGGGAGAACATCTAATGTCGGCTCTGCCGCTGCCTTGGCAAGAAGCTGCTTGGGCTGCGTTAAATACCAGCATCGATGGTGGCCGCTTGCCCCATGCGGTATTAATCAGTGGTGATGAGGGTATTGGCAAATCACGTCTGGCCAGGGCATTGGCGCAGCGACTTATCTGCTCGGCAGAGATGGTTAAATATGCCTGTGGCGCCTGCAAAACCTGTAACTTGCTCAGTGCTGGTAGCCATCCAGATGTTAGTTATCTCGAGCCCGAAGAAAAGGGTAAGGCGATTAAAATTGATCAGGTGCGCAAGCTCTGTGAATCTCTGGGTAAAACGGCGCAGCAGGGCGGCTGGAAAGTGGCGATTATTTCTCCTGCTGAAGCGATGAATATCAGTGCTGCCAATGCTCTGTTAAAAAATCTCGAAGAGCCTCAGGGCAAGACTCTATTGATTCTGGTGTCGAATCGTCCCAGTAGGTTGTCGGCGACTATTCGCAGTCGCTGCCAAAAACTCAATATGCCAACACCTGAGGCGGATGTTGCCCTGCAGTGGCTTGCTGATGTTACCAGTGATCGCAGTGCTGCGGAGCGGGTTTTGCCTCTTGCGGGTGGGCGGCCGTTGTTGGCGCTGGAGTATTTGCAAAGCGATAATTTGGATCAGCGGCAACAGTTTGAAGCGTTGGTGGCTGAAGTGGGTAGTGGTGCAGTTTCGCCATTGACGGCGGCGCAGCAGTGCCAGAAGCTCGATGGTGAGCTGTCTATTGATTGGTTTAGTCGATATATACATCGCTTGGCAACAACTGAGCTTGCGGATAAGCCTAATCGGGCGTTATTTAGTTTTTCTGATAAGTTGCTGTTGGCGCGCAATTGGATACTTAGTGGTAATAATCCTAATCCACAGATGCTCTGGGAGGAGTTGTTTATGGATTGGGCTATGGTGTTTAAGGTGCGCAGATAGCTGGGTGGTGCGACTAGGGGTTTTTGTGTTGGGTGTTGGATGTAGGCAAAGCCATGCAGACCCTTTGCGATCGGTCCCATGGGTTCGCCATTTTCAGCGTTCGCGCAACTCGCTATGGCTCAAACAGGGCGCTCTCTCAATCTGAAAATGGCTAACCCATAAGCGGGCCCTGATTGATCGCAAAGGGTCTGCATGGCTTCGCTGAGAGTTTGAGTGGGCTGATAGTCGAGTATCTCACATGGGTTCTAGGTGACGTTTCGAGGCTTTCGATGCGGCCGGCAAGTTCAACTAGAGTCACATTGTCAGTGAATCTCAGGTTTTCGTGCTAAGCTCAAAACAGTGTATGGACTTAAGGCGATAAGGATGTTTAAAGGCGGCAAAGGCGGTATTTTATCCGTTGAGATAAAAAATGAAGATGCTCTGTACGAACACTACATGGCATTTGTCCACGGCGGTGGCGTATTTGTTCCGACGAAAAAAAATTATGAATTGGGCGATGATATTTTCTTTCTGTTAAGTGTTTATTTGCGTCCCGAACCCATACCTATGACCGGCAAAGTGGTCTGGGTAACTCACAAGGGTTCTGCGAGTTTTAAACAGGAGGGTGTAGGTGTTCAACTAAGCCCCGAGCATGAAGAATTAAAGGTTGATATTGAACAGGCTCTTACCGGTACGGTACACTCCCACAAGCCTACACTAACCATGTAGTAATCAATCCCAAAAAAAGACCTTTTACGCTATGCTGGTAGACTCTCACTGTCATCTGGATCACTTGGATTTAAGCGATCGAGAGGGCGGCCTCAATGGCGTAATAGATGCAGCTCAGGCGCGGGGCATCACCCACTTTCTCAGCGTCGCCGTGGATATGACCACCTCCCGCTCGCTGATCGATCTCACCGCACAATTTGATAACGTCTACTCCTCGGTGGGCGTTCACCCCTTGCAGAAAATTCCACAGCCGGTGCCCAGCATCGAAGAACTGGTTAGTCTAGCCCAAGAGCCTCGCGTGGTTGCCATAGGGGAAACTGGCTTAGATAATTTTTACAGCAGTGAGACCATCGACTGGCAGCGCCAGAGCTTTGTTAATCACCTTAAGGCCTGTCAGGAAATTGCCAAGCCAGTGATTATCCACACCCGGGATGCTCGGGATGAAACCATAGAGCTGATGCGCGAATACACCCCATCCGCTGGCGGTGTGATGCACTGCTTTACCGAGACCTGGGAAATGGCTCAGCAAGCCCTGGAGTTGGGTTTTTATATCTCCTTCTCGGGGATTGTGACCTTTGCCAATGCCAAAGATCTACGCGATGTGGCGGTAAAAGTCCCTCTGGATCGTATTTTAGTGGAAACTGATTCACCCTGGTTGGCGCCGGTTCCCCATCGCGGCTCTCAAAATGAACCCCAGTATGTTCGGGAAGTGGCCCAGTGTATGGCCGACCTCCGTGGCATTAGTCTTGAAGAGCTTGCCAGTGCCACCACTGATAATTTTAACCGTCTTTTCCAAATACCTGTTTAGAGGCAAGAGATCACCACCATGGCCGAACTGACTAACACTAATGCTCAGAACTCAAATGCAGAGCAGTCGAATTTTATTATCCGCACCTTTCCCGTGGGGCCGCTGCAGTGCAACTGCTCGGTGATCGGTGATCGACTGAGTGGCAGGGCACTGGTGGTTGATCCCGGTGGCGATGCCGATAAGATCTTGGCGTTGTTAAAGGAATTAAATCTTAAGGTGGTGGCGATTATCCATACCCATGCTCACCTGGATCATATTCTGGCGGCAGGGGAGATTAAAAATGCCACTGGCGCGCCGATCTACCTACATAAAGGTGATCAGTTTCTCTGGGATATGGTTGAGGAACAGTGCGCTATGTTCGGTGTGCCGACGGTGTCATTGCCAGAGCCAGACCACTATATAACCGACGATCAGTCCTTTGACTGCTGCGGTGCTGTGGCCATCCACACGCCGGGACATACGCCGGGGTCGGTGAGCTTCTGGTTTGATGAGTACAAAACGCTGATTGCCGGTGATACTTTATTTCAGGGCAGTATTGGTCGCACCGATCTGCCTGGCGGCAACTTTGATGAGATCAAACAGTCCATCAGTCAGCGGCTCTATACATTACATGATGATGCGGTTGTGATTACCGGCCATGGGGCCAGCACAACCATTGGCTTCGAGAAGCAGAGCAATAGCTTTGTGCGCGCCTAAAATTAATCCACAGCAGTAACCTAGAACTGGGAATTACAGATGAAACAGCAACAGCTATTAACCATGCTTAAACTGCAGAACGATATGAACACCAAGGTCCATGCCCAGTGGCAGACACAGAATTTTGAATGGTATCGGGCCATTTGGGTTGAATGTGCCGAGCTGCTCGACCATTGGGGTTGGAAGTGGTGGAAAAAACAGAATCCGGATATTGGTCAGATTGCCCTTGAGCTGGTGGATATCTGGCACTTTGGTTTGAGTATTATGCTGTTAAAGGGCGATTCGCCTGAGTCCATCGCCGAGCAGGTTACTGCGGCGTTTGCCACACCACAGGAAACCGGTGATTTTCGTATAGACCTCGAAGACTTTACCGAATACACCTTGGCCAGCAAAGGCTTTGATGCGGTGCGCTTTGCCAAGCTGATGCAGGGTATCGATATGGACTTTGAGCAGCTCTATGTGGGCTATGTGGGCAAGAATGTACTCAATTTCTTCCGTCAGGATCACGGCTATCAGGATGGCAGCTATCAGAAGCAGTGGGGCGGCAAGGAAGACAATGAGCACTTGGTGGATATAGTAGCCCAGCTGGATACCTCAGCCAGCGACTTTAAAGATCAGCTCTATGCCCGCATGTTGGCCACGTATCAAGAGCTCTGCGCTTAGCCGCAGCCCGCAAGCCGTGCCAGCAAACCATCAAAAAGGGATTATTGTTTGTGAAAATGATCCCCATTAGCCTGGCAATGATGCATTTTAGCTGTGCATCCTTATAATAGCGCCCCGAAATAGAGCAACTAATTTACTGTTTTTGCTCTTAAGTTTCATTAGGCCCACTCACTTCTCCGGAGAACCATCTTGAAATCACCCGTTCGCGTTACTGTCACAGGGGCCGCAGGCCAAATTAGCTACTCTTTATTGTTTCGTATCGCTGCTGGCGAAATGCTTGGCTCCGATCAGCCGATTATTCTACAGATGCTTGAGATCACTCCAGCATTGGAAGCACTGAAAGGTGTGGCCATGGAACTTGAAGACTGCGCTTTCCCGCTGTTAACCGATATGGTTTGCACCGATGACGCGGCTGTTGCCTTTAAAGATACGGATTACGCACTGCTGGTTGGCGCTCGTCCTCGTGGTCCCGGCATGGAGCGTAAAGACCTGCTCGAAGCCAATGCAGCGATCTTCTCTGCCCAGGGCAAAGCGATTGATGCCAATGCATCAAAAGCTATCAAAGTGTTGGTTGTCGGCAACCCAGCAAACACTAACTCATTGATTGCTCAGCGCAACGCGCCGTCGATTAACCCCCGTCAATTTACTGCCATGACACGTCTCGATCACAATCGCGCGCTGAGCCAAATCGCCGCTAAGACGGGTACCACGATCAATGATGTGACCCATATGACTATCTGGGGCAATCACTCAGCCACTCAGTATCCGGATATTCACCAGACTAAAGTCAATGGCAAAGCGGCCATCGATATGGTTGATCAGGACTGGTACGAAAATGATTTTATCCCCGTTGTGCAGCAGCGTGGCGCAGCGATTATTAAAGCCCGCGGCGCGTCAAGTGCCGCTTCAGCAGCCAATGCGGCAATCGCCCATATGCGCAGCTGGGCTCTGGGAACTGCCGACGGCGATTGGGTTAGCATGGGTGTTTACAGTGATGGTAGTTACGGCATCACCGAAGGCCTGATCTACTCTTTCCCCTGCGTCTGTAAAGATGGCGACTGGGAAATTGTTCAGGGCGTTGAAATCAATGATTTCTCCCGCGCCAAGATGACGGCTACTCAGCAAGAATTGACCGAAGAGCGCGATGCGGTTCAGCACTTGCTGCCATAGGGCGTTGTGACAGCTACTAGATACAAGAGCTTCTAGATACAAGAGCTGTTAGTGAGCAATATCCAAGGGCCGTTTATTCTTCATTGAGTAAGCGGCTTTTTTGTAACTGATTTGTAACTGATTTGTAACTGAAGGTTTTGTTGTTTTTACTGCTAAATAAGCCCTCAGGGACGCTTTTACTGGTGGCTGGGACAATAAATTTGCTACAGTAAGCGACCTTAAAAACAGCCTCTTATTGGGAGAGCAGCATGGCATTTTCTGAAGTTGGAACTCCGGCGAAAGATTTCTCGCTATTTAATCAGCGTGGCGAAAAAGTCAGTTTGGCGGAATTCCGTGGCATTAAGAATGTGCTGCTGTATTTCTACCCCAAGGCAATGACCCCGGGCTGCACTGTGCAGGCCTGCGGTATTCGCGATAGCAAAGATCAGTTCGCCGAGCTGGATACAGTGGTCATGGCTGTTAGCCCAGACTCAGTTGACCGACTGGTTAAGTTTGAAGACAAGCAGGAGCTGAACTTTACCCTGCTCTCCGACGAAGATCATCAGGTCACTGAAAGCTACGGCGCCTGGGATATGAAGAAGTTTATGGGCCGCGAATATATGGGTGTGCTGCGCAGCACTTTCGTAATTGGCAAAGATGGCCTGATTAAACATGTGATGCCAAAGGTGAAAACCAAAACCCATCACGACGACGCATTGGCCTGGATTAAAGAGAACTTATAAGGCTTTCGATTTACAAGGCTTTCGATTTACAAAGCTTTTAATCTACAAAGCTTTACTCTGGCAAAATGAATTTTTAACTGTAACTGCCAAGACGAAACAGTGTCGCGGCGCTAATACTCTAACTTTGATAACTTAACCCTAAGGATTAACTATGTTTTTTATTTCCAGTGCACAGGCACAGACGGCTGCCGGTTCAGGCGACCCCGGTATTACCGGCTCGCTGATTATGTTTGGCGGACTCTTTATCTTTATGTACCTGTTTATTATCCGTCCTCAGCGCAAGCGTCAGAAAGAGCATACCGATCTGATCACTGGACTGGGCAAGGGCGATGAAGTGACTATGACCAGTGGCATACTGGGCAAGATCGTCAAGCTTGAAGGTGAGTATGTAGTGGTTGAAGTGAATGACAAGCTTGAGCTTAAGTTTCAAAAGTCCGCGGTTCACGCGGTGCTGCCAAAAGGCACTATCAAGGCGATCTAAAATCGCAATCAAAAAAGGCCGCTAACGCGGCCTTTTTTACAGCTACTCTTCAATGAATAGCTGGTGTTAAAGAGAGTTAAAGAGAGTTGAAGGAAGGTGGAGAAAGCTGGAGAGGCTAGCACAATGATTAAATATCCCGAGAGACTCAATCTCGCCCAGACACCGACGCCGTTCTATCCACTAGAGCGCCTGTCTGAGCAGCTCGGCGGGCCGCGTATCTGGATTAAGCGCGATGATCTCACCGGTGCCGCCACTTCTGGCAATAAAATTCGCAAGCTGGAATTTCTGCTGGCTGAAGCACTGGCCAATGGCTGCGACACGCTTATCACCTCTGGCGGTGTGCAATCCAACCACTGCCGCTCAGTGGCGCTGCTCGGCGCTCAGCTGGGGCTTAAAGTGCACCTATTATTACGCGCTGATATTGAGCCCAAGCCAGTGGGTAATCTGCTCCTAGACCATTTGGCCGGCGCCACCATTAGCCACTACAGTCTCGATGAATACCGCGGTTTGAATAAACTCTTTGCCCAGTGGCAGGAACATTATGCCGAGCAGGGTAGTAAGGCTTATTTAATTCCCACGGGCGGAAGCAATGGCACGGGTATGTGGGGCTATATAGCCGCCGCTGAGGAACTCTCTCAGGACTTTCAAGGGAATGGCATCATGCCACAGGCGATTGTTCATGCCACCGGCTCTGCTGGCACGCAGGCGGGTTTAATGCTCGGTTGCCAGCTGCACCAGATCAATACTCGGGTCAAGGCTTACGCGGTCTGTGATAACGCCGAGTATTTCACCCGTAAAGTGCGCAGGGACCTCGAACACTGGCAGAACCAATACAGTCCGCAAACGGATATTTCAGGACTGGTTGCGGATACTTGCGATGAGTATGTTGGCCCAGCTTACGGTGTCGCTGATCAAGAGGTATTCGACTGCATTAAGCAGATTGCCGCTCTAGAGGGCATTTTGCTCGACCCGGTTTACACCGGCAAAGCTTTTTTTGGCATGATGGAAGATATTAAAAAAGGTAAGTTCGCGAGCGGGCAGGGCAATGATATTGTCTTTCTCCACACCGGCGGATTATTTGGACTGTTCGCTCAGCACCACCACTTGGGCTACTAAAAAAACAATAAAAACACAGAAGAAGGGACTGTTATGTTTGAACAAATTATCGACACCATGAGAGAGATCATCTGGGGTCCGGGCATGTTAGCCCTGCTATTGGGAACCGGTATCTACCTCTCAATAGGACTAAAAGGAATCAGTATCACCAAGATTCCCTATGCTTTTAAGCAGCTCTTCAAGGGCCGCAAAGGCAGTGGAGAAGGGGAAATCAGTCCGTTTAATGCATTGATGACGGCGCTCTCATCCACAGTGGGCACCGGTAATATTGTCGGCGTTGCCACGGCCATCGCTCTAGGTGGGCCCGGCGCACTGTTCTGGATGTGGTGTGCTGCGGTAATTGGTCTGGCAACAAAATATGCCGAGGCAGTATTGGCCGTTCACTACCGTGAAACCGATGAGTTGGGTAAAAAAGTCGGTGGACCCATGTACTACATCAAGAATGGTCTCGGTGCTAATTGGAAATGGCTGGGTATGTTGTTTGCCTTTTTTGGCGCCCTGGCCGGTTTCGGCTTGGCCAACACAGTGCAGTCCAATGCCGTCTCCCAGGTCTTAGAGAGCAACTTTAATGTGCCTACTCTAGTCAGCGGTATACTGATGTCTGTATTGGTCGGCATTGTCTTGCTCGGTGGCATTAAGCGGATTGCCGAAGTGGCGGGCAAGCTGGTTCCCTTAATGGCCATTATCTATCTGCTGGCAACCATGTCTATCCTGATTCTCAATGCTGCGGAAGTGCCTGCTGCGGTCTTCTTAATAGTGGATACAGCCTTTAATGGCGCGGCAGCTACCGGTGGCTTTGTCGGCGCAACAATAATGTTAGCCCTGCAAAGTGGTGTTGCACGAGGTGTGTTTTCCAATGAATCCGGTCTCGGTTCAGCCCCTATTGCTCACGCCGCCGCAGAAACCAATAGCCCCGTACGTCAGGGCTCTATTGCCATGCTTGGGACCTTTATTGATACGCTGATTATCTGCACCATGACTGGCCTGGTGCTGGTGGTTACCGGTGTTTGGGATGGTGAATTGCATGGCGCCGCCATGACTTCAGCGGCCTTCAGTTCACAGCTACCCTTTGGCGATATTATTCTGACTCTCTGTATTATCCTGTTTGGCTTCACCACCATGCTTGGTTGGAGCTATTACGGCGAGCGCTGCGCTGAGTTCTTACTAGGCCCCAAGGTGATAGTGCCATTCCGAGTGCTCTGGGTAGCGGGTATTTTTCTCGGCACCCAGATGAGTTTGGAACTGGTATGGAAAATGTCAGATGTGCTTAACGGCATGATGGCCATTCCAAACCTAATCGCTTTGGTGTTCTTGGCGCCGGTTGTATTTCGCCTGTCCAAAGAGTACTTTGCTGAAGAAGAGCAGGCAGGGAGTGACGCTGCGGCTCAAAAAACACTTTAGAAGAGCGTATTGTAGAAAAGCGTATTTTAGAACAGCGCATTTAAAAGAGATAAGTTATGTCTGAATTAAACGGCCCGAAACTGGTTATTGCGATCTCCTCCACGGCGCTCTTTGATATGAAAGAGAGCCACGAGATCTATGAAAGCCAGGGCGTGGCCGCCTATTCTAAATATCAGCGCGAGCATGAAGATGATGTGCTGGAGCCAGGGGAAGCCTTTCCCCTGGTCACCAAGCTGTTGCGTATCAATGAAAAGCTCGGCGGCGAACCGCGAGTGGAAGTGATTTTACTCTCGCGAAATTCCGCGGATACTGGCCTGCGGGTGTTTAACTCCATTGCCCACCATGGATTGAATATTACCCGTGCAGCCTTTTCCGGGGGCAACTCGCCCTACAGGTACGTCTCTGCCTTTGCCTGCCACCTGTTCTTGAGTACCAATGCCCAGGATGTTCGCAGCGCTCTCGACAGCGGTATGGCGGCTGCAACGCTGCTGCCATCGCAGAAGAGCATCAGTGAATCTGATGAGCTGCGCTTTGCCTTTGATGGTGACGCGGTGCTGTTCTCCGACGCCTCTGAGCGGATCTTTAAGGAACGCGGTCTAGATGCTTTTACCGCTAACGAGAAGGCCGAAGCGCGCATGCCACTGGATGCAGGGCCGTTTAAGAAATTCTTGCAGACACTGCATTCACTGCAAGCTGAATTTCCCATAGACGAGTGCCCAATTCGCACCGCTCTGGTCACCGCCCGAGCAGCGCCAGCTCATGAACGGGTTGTGCGCACATTGCGAGAGTGGGGCATTCGGATCGATGAAAGCCTATTTCTCGGCGGTCTTAGCAAAGGAGACTTTCTCAAGTCTTTCGGTGCTGATGTATTTTTTGACGATCAGCAGGTTCACTGTAGTTCGGCCAGCGAACATGTGGCTACGGGCCATGTACCCCACGGTGTTGCCAATGAGCTTAAAGAGTAAGGCTGATCTGGGTATAGGGTATTAGACTATGGCGGTTTTACGTTCACGGAAGTATTTAAAACTGTCTGATACCGAGATACTTAAGCGGTATAAGGATCAACCCAGCGGTGAGGCTCTGCACTTTCTACAAATCGAAATAGAGCAGCGCAACTTAGCTGACGAGGCCGCCGAGGGATTGAAAGAGGTGCGTAAAAAGGCGCGCCATTCGGTGCTCTACTATCTTTTCTATGCGCTGATGTTTGGTTTTTTTGTGGTTCGATTCGGCAAAGACTTTATTTAGGGCTCTTCCACTCTTCCGGTCCTCGAGCATTCAAAGCCTTTTAAAAAACCGCAAACTTAATGCCCATGCCCAGTAATAGGGTAGCAATGGTGGTTTGCAGTATATTACTTGGAATCCTGCGCGCTAGTCTGGTGCCCAAATGAATCGCTGGCAAGGAGCCAATCAATAGACAGCCCAGCAGCATAAAGTCCACATTGCCCAGCCAGATCAGATGCCCAAGGCCCGCCACTAAGGTTAGCGGCACGGCATGGGCTATATCGGTTCCGACGATCTTCAGGGCTGGCATACGGGGGTAGAGCACCATCAGTACCGCGGCACAAAAAGCCCCGGCACCCACAGATGATAGGGTGACAAAGACCCCTAAAAACAGACCCACTAAGAAAATCACAGCGTCATTATGACGGACGAAAAACCCATCGGCGTCCTCAGATTTTACTTTAACTGACTTTCGCAAGCGCCCGTTTAATAATATAACCGTAGCGGTCAATACCAACATAACCCCCAGGCTGCGGGTCAGGATACCCTCATATTCCGACGAGTCGCTAAACAGCTGGCTGAGGAACAGGGCGGTGATAATCGACGCCGGTACACTGCCCAGAGCCAGCATACGCACCGTGTGCCACTGGATAGTTTTTTGCTTCTGATGGCTGACCACGCCACCGGCCTTGGTAATCGCCGCATAGAGCAGATCGGTACCGATGGCGACATTGTAGGGAAAGCCAAAAAGAATCAGCAGTGGCGTCATCAGCGAGCCGCCACCGACACCGGTGAGTCCGATGGCAAGACCCACAGCGGCGCCAGAGGCAATATAGAGTAGTAGGTCAATCATTGAGTGGGGCGGTCACTTAGGCGCAAAATAGATGGGCACCTTAGCAACCATTAGCTATTCTATGAAGGAATAGTTTTGTATATTTTTATAGCTTTATCGTATAGATGAGGGTATGTTTCAAATAGAGCAAACATCAAGATGGGACTCAATCTACGGGTTAGCTATCTTAAGATCGTCGAGGACATGCCATGAAACTGCAACAACTGCGCTATATCTGGGAAGTCGCCCACCACGACCTCAATGTCTCAGCCACCGCCAAAAGTCTCTATACCTCTCAGCCGGGCATCAGCAAACAGATCCGCTTGCTCGAAGATGAGCTGGGTGTGGAAATATTTTCTCGCAGTGGCAAGCACCTGACCCGGGTAACCCCCACTGGTGAGGAGATTCTTAAAATCGCCGGGGATATTCTGCGTCAGGTTGAGAGCATCAAACAGTTGACCCAGCAGCACAACAGCCCGAATAAAGGCAGCCTGTCTATTGCTACCACCCACACTCAGGCTCGCTATGCGCTGCCGACAGTGATTCAAGGGTTTATTAATAAGTATCCAGAGGTCTCGCTGCATATGCATCAGGGCACACCGGTGCAGATTTCCGAGAAGGCGGCAGACGGCACCGTGGACTTTGCCATTGCTACTGAAGCCATGGAACTCTACAACGACCTGCTGATGATGCCATGCTATCGTTGGAATCGCTGTATATTGGTGCCCAAAGACCATCCTCTCGCCCAGCTAGCGGAACTGACCATTGAAGATGTTGCGGCGCACCCAATTGTTACCTACGTGTTTGGTTTTACTGGTCGCTCGCGTCTCGACGATGCCTTCAGCGAAAAGCACCTGGAGCCGAAAGTGGTGTTTACCGCCACCGACGCCGATGTGATTAAAACCTATGTACGCCTGGGTTTAGGGATCGGCATAGTCGCCCATATGGCCTATGATCCGGTGGTGGATACAGATTTGGTGGCCATCGAAGCAGGGCACCTATTTCAATCCAGTGTCACCAGCATAGGCTTTCGCAAAGGGACTTATCTGAGAGGCTATATGTATGATTTTATTCATGCCTTTGCACCTCACCTGACCCGCACTGTGGTGGATGAAGCCATGGCACTGCCGAGCAAAGAAGCCCAGCTGGAGTACTTCGCCAACATGGAATTGCCGGTGTGTTAAGAGAAAAAGACTTTATAACGACTTACTGAAGCGGCCCACGGTGGCAAGAGAAAAACTGCGCAAGCAGGGTTGGCTCTGTTAAAAGGCAGCGGCAAGAGACAAACTGCTTAAGCAGGGTTGGCTCTGTTAAAAAGCAGCGGCAAGAGCCAAACTGCGCAAGCAGGGTTGGCACTGTTAAAGAGGCAGGCTATAAAAAGTCGAGGTCGACGTCATTCATAATCTCGGCAATCTCATCTTCTTCGCTAGTCTCAGCGTCCAGC
>CAJQKW010000010.1 GCA_905478975.1 uncultured Pseudomonadales bacterium
TTCTAAAAAGCCGGATCCCAGATCACATCAATCCGCCTGTCCGCCATGCTAATGCTGGTGACAAATTGATCAACGTAAGGGATTAAACGCTCTTCCCGATCGACACTCTCGCCATCGCCTTTGATCACTAACACATCGTTGGCGCCGGTTTCGAGAAGCGACTTAACTGTGCCAAGTCGAATCTGCTCACCCTCAAAATGGCTTACTACTGACAGCCCTTCGAGCTGATACCAGTAAAAGTCATCGCTTTTCAGATCGGGTAGCTTCGATTTCTCAACCAGTATGTCGTTGCCACACCAGGTCTGTGCTATATCGCGATCATCAATACCAACAATATGCGCAACCAGGCTTTCGCCATGTCTACGCCATTGGTCGATCTGAATCGGCTTCACTCCAGACGCGGTGTCTATCAACCAAGGCTGATAAGAGCAAAGCGTCTCGATCTGTTCGGTAAAGGCATGGACTTTCACCCAGCCTCGGACACCGAATACAGCTGTTATGCGACCCACAACCAGAGTTTCCATCAATTATGATCTCCAGATGTGTTCAGCAACAGATGCCGATAGATTAAGCAGCGACTACTTGAGCTTTGGCAGCTTCTTTGATCAGCGACTTAACGCGATCACTGACCTGTGCGCCCTGGCCCTGCCAGAACGTAACGCGGTCAAGGTCCATACGCAGACGCTCTTCAGCACCGCGAGCAACCGGGTTAAAGAAGCCGATACGCTCGATGTAGCGTGCGTCGCGCGCATTGCGTGAGTCGGATACTGTGATGTGATAAAACGGGCGTTTCTTAGCGCCACCACGTGCCAATCTAATTGTGACCATGTACAAAAATCCTGTGTTCAAACTGGCACAATCGCCAGAGTTGATGCTTTTAAAAGGGCCGCGCAGCATTGGACGCAGCTCCCCGAAAGGCGCGGTATCTTACGTCATAAAAGACTAAAAGGAAACATCTTTGAACAGTAAGCTACTGTGCTTGAAAATCTAGCCTTACAGCCAGCTAGCGCCTGACTATCAGCGCAATCTAGCGGCGCGGGAAACCACCTGGAGGCAGCCCGCCCATTGGCGGCATAGAACCACCGGGGCCGCCACCCATAGCACCACCTAGGCCGCGCATCATATTCTGCATGCCCTTGCCCTTCATTTTCTTCATCATCTTGCCCATCTGCTTGTGCTGCTTGAGCAGGCGATTGAGATCCTGAATAGTAGTACCGGAACCCACGGTGATGCGGCGTTTACGCGAGCCATTCAAAATATCTGGGTTGCGACGCTCTTTCGGCGTCATGGAGCTGATAATCGCGTCCATTTGGTCAAACTGACTGGTGACATTCTGCTGCTGCGCCATCTGGGCCATATTGCCCATGCCCGGAAGCTTGTCCATCAAACCGGCCATGCCACCCATATTATTCATCTGCTGTAGCTGATCACGGAGATCTTCGAGATCGAAGCCCTTGCCCTTGGCAATCTTTTGCGCGAGCTTTTCAGCTTTCTTTTTATCCACCTTGCGCTCGACATCTTCGATCAGCGACATGACATCGCCCATACCGAGGATGCGCGAGGCTATACGTTCCGGGTGGAAAGGCTCTAGGGCGTCGGTCTTTTCACCAACACCGAGGAATTTAATCGGTTTGCCGGTAATATGACGCACCGACAGAGCGGCACCACCGCGAGCATCGCCATCAACCTTGGTGAGGATCACACCAGTGAGTGGCAGAGCTTCATTAAAGGCTTTAGCCGTATTCACCGCATCCTGACCGATCATGGCGTCGATCACGAACAGGGTTTCAATGGGGTTGGCGGCGGCGTGGACCTGTTTGATCTCATCCATCATCTCGTCGTCGATAGCCAATCGACCGGCAGTATCAACAATCAGTACATCGACAAATTTCTTCTTCGCACTATCTATAGCGGCGTTGACGATAGCAACTGGCTTTTGGCTGATATCACTGGGGAAGAACTCGGCACCCACTTCGTTGGCCAGAGTCTTGAGCTGCTCAATGGCCGCAGGACGATAGACATCCGCAGAGACCACCATGACCTTTTTCTTTTCCCGCTCACTCAGGTAGCGGGACAGCTTGGCAACAGAGGTGGTCTTACCCGCACCCTGCAAACCCGCCATCAAGATAATCGCCGGCGGTTGAGCGGCTAAGTTGAGGCTTTCATTCTGCTCGCCCATCACCGATTCAAGTTCAGCCTGAACAACCTTTAGAAACTGCTGGCCAGGATTAAGGCTGCGATTAACTTCTTGCCCGAGGGCGCGCTGTTTGACCTGTTCGATAAAATCTTTGACCACTGGCAGGGCGGCATCCGCCTCCAGTAGGGCCATGCGCACTTCCCGCAGGGTATCCTGAATATTGGCTTCGCTGAGGCTGGCTTTGCCGGAGATTTTTTTAAGACTATCCGAGAGCCGATCGCTGAGATTTTCAAACATTGCCATGAGACTATTTTCCGACGTTTTATAGATGCGCAGCATTATAGCAATTAATTGCCGCAACTCTTCACCCCGCTGCCTGAATATGACACACTCTGTTGAAATTAATTGCGACTTAGATGTAATGACCAGCCTCTTTGCCAGTGCAGCAATCGCGGTATACCTTTTGGCTTTCAGCTATCAGGTTATGCAGCTGCGCAAACAAATTTATATTCCAAGCACGGCGCTTCAAATTGCTGGAGCGATGGCGATCGTCTTGCACAGCCAGGCCGTGGCTGATTTTCTGTTTAGTTCCGAGGGTCTTGACCTCAGTCTGCTGAGAATTTTTGCGCTGATCTCACTGATTATTAATGTAGTGGTCTTTTTAAGCGGGCTAAAGAAGCCCATCCACAGCCTCAATTTGGTTCTGTTTCCCATTTCAGCTATTACCATTGCAGCCGCGATGGCCAGCTCCAGTACCAAAATCGCGATACTGCTAGCCCCGAGTATGCAACTGCATGTGCTAATCTCTATCCTGGCCTATAGCCTGCTTGCTATAGCGGCCCTGCAAGCCGCCCTGATGGGATATCAGAACTGGCAGCTCAAGCATAAACATCAGAACTTGCTGATGCGCACCTTCCCACCACTACAGAGTATGGAAGCGCTGCTGTTTGAACTGATTTGGGCCGGAGAGTTAATGCTCACCCTGTCGCTGATCAGCGGATTTATCTTCTATGAGGACTTTTTTGCTCAGAAGCTTTTACATAAAGTGGTGTTTAGCCTGGCGGCTTGGATTTTCTTTGGTCTGTTGCTCTGGGGACGACAGGTGCAGGGCTGGCGCGGGAAAACTGCGATTCGCTGGACCTGGGCGGGCTTTGGCGCCATTGTTCTCGGCTATGTGGGCAGTAAAGTGGTTCTGGAATTCCTGCTGGTTTAAGCGGCAGCTCTCAACCGTTATCTAATCGCTGCCTAACCGCTATCTAATTGCTATCTAGTTACTATCTAACCGCTGTCAGCCTTCCATGCAAAACTCTATTGCTAAAAGCAAAAAACTACTTCAACATGTTCGACCCTCTTATAAAAGGCTCTTAATTCTTGGACGTTTCTGAATCGTCGATGCTGTGGTTGGCACTCTTCATACTGCTACTCCTGTCCGCATTTTTCTCCGGCTCTGAAACCGGCATGATGTCGCTCAACCGCTATCGCTTGAGACATCAACGCAAGAAGAGCTCTGGTGCCCGTCGGGCAGCCAAATTACTCGCCACCCCCGACCGCCTGATTGGTCTGATTTTGATTGGCAATAATGCGGTAAATATTCTCGCGGCCATTATTGCCAATACCCTGGCGATTATTTATGTTGGCGAGGCTGCGGCGCCTTGGGTGGCCACGGCAACCCTAACCATTATGGTGTTGGTCTTTGCTGAGGTTACACCCAAGACCATCGCGGCGCAGTACCCCGAGTGGTTTGCCTTTAAAACCAGCCATATTCTTAAACCACTGCTAACAATTTTTTGGCCGCTGGTATGGGCGATCAATAAGCTCACCAACGGTTTGGTAAAACTACTTGGCTTCGACCCCAACTCGTCGCGAGATGATGGCCTTGATACTGAGGAGCTGCGTTCGGTAGTCGATGTCTCCGGGCATAAAATGTCTGACAGCCACCAGGGCATGCTGAAAGGTATTCTCGACTTAGAAAACGTCGCGGTTGAGGATATTATGATTCCTCGCAGTGAGGTCAATGGCTTAGACATCCAAGATGACCCCGATATTTTGATGGCCAAGCTGTTCAAGTCTGAGTATACCCGCATGCCGATCTATGACGGTGATATCAACAACATTGTTGGTATCTTCCATATCCGCAAGGCCAACCATTTGGCCCGTGCAGAAAAAGTCACTCACGCTGCGATCAAACGCTTTTCAGAAGAGCCCTACTTTATCCCCGAGAGCACGATGCTCACCACCCAGCTGCTGAACTTTAAAAAGACCCGCAATCGCTTTGCCGTGGTTGTGGACGAGTACGGTGATGTTAAGGGGCTGGTGACGCTGGAAGATATTCTCGAGGAGATTGTTGGCGACTTCACCACCAATACCGCAGATGAGGCGGATGAGGTCTCAGCTCGCGGCGACGGCAGCTATCTGATTGATGGTGCCGCCACTGTTCGCGAGATTAACAAGGCCACTGGCTGGAGTCTTTCCACCGATGGGCCCAAGACACTGAATGGCGTAGCCCTTGAGCAGCTTGAGAGTATTCCCGACGGCAATGTGAGCTTTATGGTGGACGACTATCGATTTGAAACAGAAGAGATCAACGGCACCATGATCAAGAAGATCGCGGTGACGTCGATGAAGAAAAAGCGGGTAGAAGCGGACGAATAATGTATCTGATGCTTTGAACTTTCGAATTTCGGGTTTAGGCTTCAGCGTTTAAATATAGAGCCTTGTAAAAAAGAGCCTAGTAAAACGGATTAACCTTGCGATTGCGCTCACCACAGGCAATCACCACATCCCGGCGCTGATCATTATTCAGCACCGACCAAATTCGAATCTCCTCCGAAGTTCTGTAGCAGCCCATACAGACGTCTTCATCATTTAACATGCACACTGAATTACAGGGTGACTTTACCGGCTTATCGGACATTAGCGCTGAACCTCAACAAGCTCGTTTAACATGACTTTTCCTTCATGGACATAAGATGCCGCTGAACCGAGCAACATAGTGCGAGACTGCTCATCCAACTGGCGAATCACTTTTCCTGGAGAACCTACCACCAACGAGCCATCAGGAATCACACTGCCCGCTTTAACCAATGTGTTGGCACCAATAATACAGTCACTGCCAATTTTGGCACCGTCAAGAATTACCGCATTGATTCCGATCAGGGTTCGATCGCCCACTTCAAGACAGTGGATCATGGCGTTGTGGCCGACGGTGACATCTTCACCAATAATCAGTGGCTGACCTATATCGCAATGCAGCACAGCGCCATCTTGAATATTAGTTCGCGCACCCACTTCAATACGATCACAGTCACCGCGAATCACGGCATTGAACCAGACGCTGGAATGCTCCTTTAGCGTAACCTGGCCGATCACGTCTGCGCTCTGGGCGACAAACACACTGGCATCAATCACGGGGGTCTGGTCGCCAATTCGGTAAATCATTGTTTTCCTCTCTGTTTTAATTCAGCTCGCGGCTTCAACTCAGCTCTCTGGCGCAACCCTCTGACGCAACTCTTCGATGCGCTCATCGCTGGGATAGTTGAGGTGAATATCCGCCTCTAAAGTGGCATTCAACATGTCGGTAAGCACCTTTAAGGTAAAGCCCCAAATTTTATAGCCGTTATACGGCAGAAAGGGGAAACTCAGTGCACCATGTTCAGTTTGCATATCAAAATAATCGTAGTTTTCAATATTCATAAATAACCGCAGAGGGGCGTCAAATAGTGCGCCAATTTCACTGGGATCTGCGGTCAAATTCAACGGGCCATCGACCAGACCAACAAAGGGCGTGACTTTGAGACTGCGGCGCTTCGGTGAGGCGACCGGAAGTGTGGCGATCGGTTGCACCAAACTGGGGGACAGACCGATTTCTTCTTCAGCCTCCCGCAGTGCCGTGTGCAATAAATCACTGTCTGTTGCGTCCCACATCCCTCCGGGAAAGGCGACCTCACCGGCATGATTATTCAGATGGAATGCGCGCTGAGTCAAAATAACTTGGGGATCCGCATTGTCACCGTGCAGGGCAACCAGCACAGCGGCCATTGAGCCCTGCTCTTGCGGGCTAGGCTGATGACGATCCAAGGGGAAGGTTTTTAAGCGATTTTTAATAGTTTCTAACATTTGTGCATTATACTCGGCTATCGTCTATTTCTGAGAATTTCATGAATTTTTGTTCTAGCTGTGGCAAGTCCGTTATCAAACAGATCCCCGAGGGGGATAATCGCGAACGTCATGTGTGCCTTCACTGCGTGACGATTCACTATGAGAACCCTAAGGTGATTGCCGGGGTGTTGCCGGTGTATGGCGATCAAGTGTTGCTCTGCCGCCGCGCCATTGAACCGCGTCACGGTTTCTGGACATTGCCCGCGGGCTTTCTCGAGAACGGTGAGTCCTCTCTAACGGGCGCACTGCGCGAGTGCGAGGAAGAGGCTAATGCCCAAGTGGTGGAACCAAGCCTCTACGCGCTGTTTGATATTCCGCAGATTAATCAGGTCTATGTGTTTTATCGCGCTAGGCTCGCAGAACCCAAGTTCAATGCCACGTTTGAGTCCTCAGAGGTAGCGCTGTTTGATGAAGCGGATATTCCCTGGGGAGAGTTGGCTTTTCCAGTTGTGGAACTGGCCTTGCACCATTTCTTTAATGACCGTAAAACCGGCGAGTACATTATTCGCCATGACGAGATTCGTCGCCCCTGGAAAAGCCTGAGGTCGTAATATCAGGCTTTTTCCATGAGCTTCTCACATCAGCTTCTCACATTAGCCTCGACTAGAGCACCAGTCGCAGACCAATAAACAGTCCGTCAAATTCAGCATCAGATTGCAGCTCGTCCTGATCATCAATTTCAATCAGCATTGAGCGATAACCAATACTCAGACCAGCCTCGAGAGTGGGAGCAATTTTAAAATCATAATTCACTTCAGCACTCCAGTCGGTCAGGCTCACATCATTGACGTCAACCCAGTTGCCGCTCAGGGCAGCAGAGAGTCCAGTAAACGGAAGGTCAATTCCAGCTCTGCCATAGAGCATCGGGATCACGGCATCTAGCTCGACACGTTCCTGCTGGGTTGCACCGATCAAACTGGCTTCACCGTCAAACAGGCGCGCCGTTAGGCCCAGATCCAAGTCGACAATATTGTCCAAGATTTCATAGTAAAAAGTGACTTCGGTATGACTGAGGTCGAGATCTGCCGCAACTGCCTGATCACTTGGAAACACTACTTCATCAAGACTGGTTCCCGCAGAGACTACGCCCTGCCCGGCCCACTCCAGATCCGTGCGTGTAAGACGCAGGTTGGGCAACAGGGGGATTGGATGCTCTAGGGCAATAAAAAAATAGTTGCTGTTTTCTTCATCAAAATTCAGCGTATTCTCAAGACTGATACTGGTATTACCCAGAGTACCGGTCGGGCTCGATTGCCAAACGCCGGTGCCTGCATAGAGGCCGGCAATGTCAGCAGTAGCCAGGAGAGGTGTAGCGGTTAATGTGGCCAATAGGCCGAGACGAAAGAGACTCATAGAGCAAAATCCTTTTATAGAGTTAGGTAGCAAAATCGTGCAAGCGCCGCGAGCGAATCAAGTGCCACGAGCGTATTAAGTGCCGCGAGCGAATCAAGTGCCGCGCATTGTAATCTCTGCACCGACCAAAATATCGCGATCAAGGCACAAAAACAGGTTCAAGATCAGCTTCCGAGAGGCAAAAAGCTGAACAAAAAAA
>CAJQKW010000011.1 GCA_905478975.1 uncultured Pseudomonadales bacterium
GCAAAGCCCTGTTGATCTGGCCAAATTCCAGCACGTGATCCTGCCAGCCAGGCGGCACCCAGTGCCGTTGTCTCGGCAATCACTGGGCGATCCACCGGGGCCTGTAAAATGTCCGCGAGGCGCTGCATGGTCCAGTCGCTGGCGACCATGCCACCATCAACACGCAGTACAGTTTCTGCATCTTGATCCCAATCTGCGTGCATGGCATTGAGCAAATCCAAGGTTTGGTAACAAACTGACTCCAGTGCTGCTTTGGCTATTTCCGCTGGACCTGTGCCACGGGTTAAGCCTAATAGAGCGCCGCGGGCATCGGCGTCCCACCAGGGGGCGCCCAGTCCGGTGAAGGCGGGGATCATATAGACCTGTTGATTGTCATCGGCCTGCTGGGCCAGTTCCCCTGACTGTTGGGCGCTGTCGATAATGCCGAGACCATCGCGCAGCCATTGTACGGCGGCACCGGCGATAAAAATTGAGCCCTCTAGGGCGTAGGTGACCTTGCCATCAAGCTGGTAGGCGATGGTGGTGAGTAGTTTGTTGCTTGAGGCTACGGCTGTGGTACCTGTGTTTAACAGGGCAAAACAGCCAGTGCCATAGGTTGATTTCATCATCCCGGTGTCGAAACAGGCTTGGCCGAGAGTGGCGGCTTGCTGGTCGCCAGCAATGCCTAAGATTGGTATTGCACTTTTATTACCTAGCAGGCTGGTGCTGCCAAAGTCGGCGGCGCAATCTTTAACCTCAGGCAGTAGGGAGCGGGGAATATTAAACAGCGCTAATAGCTCGTCGTCCCACTGGCCCTGATGAATATTGTAAAGCATGGTTCTCGAGGCATTGGTAGCGTCGGTAGCGTGGCTTTTGCCCGCGGTAAGATTCCACAGCAGCCAGCTGTCCATGGTGCCAAAGGCCAGTTCGCCGCGTTCGGCTCGGTCACGGGCGCCGTCAACGTTGTTTAGTAGCCAGGCGATTTTGGTGGCGGAGAAATAGGGGTCGAGAAGGAGGCCAGTTTTACCGCTGACCATGGTTTCGTGGCCCTGATCTTTAAGACCATTACAATACTCTGCGGTGCGGCGATCCTGCCAGACGATGGCGTTGTAGATCGGCTCTCCCGTTTTACGATCCCATAATAATGTGGTCTCGCGCTGGTTGGTGATGCCGATGGCGGCAATCTGCTGGGCGTCGATTCCCGCTTCGATCAACACCTGCTTGGCGGTGTCGATGGAGGTTTGCCAGATATCTAGGGCACTGTGCTCAACCCAGCCGGAGTCGGGGAAGTGCTGCTCAAATTCTTGCTGTGACTGGGCGACTATGGCGTAGTCTTGATCAAATAATATGGCTCTGGAGGAGGTGGTGCCCTGATCCATTGCCAGGATCAATTTTTTCTCAGTGTCCATGGTGCGCCTTTTATTATTTGGTTATTTTGTTTTTGGTAGCACCACAACTTCGGTGGCGCTGTAGATATCATGCAGGCAGGCTTTGGCTGGTGGTACTAGGCACCAGAGATAACCCATACCGCCAATGGCTAAAGATAGGCTGGCGAGGAGGCTGCGCTTGATACATTGCTCGGGGGTGGCCAGTGAGCCGTCCGCTTGCTGTAGTTTCAGACGCCAGGATTTCATGCCCAATGTCTGGCCCTGTTTGCGCCAACTTATATAGTAGTACCCAATCAATGCGGCAAGCCAACCAAGCATCATTATGCATTGCAGCAACAGTCCAGGCTGAAAGTCTTCAATCGGTTGTGTACTAATCAATATAGCTTTCAGCAACGTTAGCAAGGTGAAATAGGCCAGCGTAATAGCAAACAGCAGGAAGGCATCATAGATAAGTGCGGCGAGACGACGCCACAAATTGGCAGTGGCATAGGACTCAGATTCAGATGGGGACATATATTATTGGTCGCGGTGGTTAATCATCTCCGAATTCTGCCGAAAGCCAGTACAATGCGCAATCATTAGAAAAACTATCGGGAGATTGTGGTGGATTGGATTTACGGCATACATGCTGTTCAAACCATGCTTAAGTCAGCGCCAGGGCGCGTACGGGAGCTGCATGTGCAACGTGGCCGTCAGGATGATCGTCTGCAAAAAATTCACAAGTTGGCTGAACAGCATGGGGTGACCTTGCAGTGGGCGACGGTGAAGAATCTTGATGACAAAGTTGAGGGCCGTCATCAGGGTGTTATTGCGCTCTGTGAAGAGGGGCAAACTCACGATGAAGCCTTTTTGCTGGAGATGATGGAGAAGCAGGGCAATAAGGCACTGTTTCTGGTTCTCGACAGTGTCACCGATCCGCATAATCTCGGTGCCTGTTTGCGCTCCGCAGATGGCGCCGGTGTGCATGCCGTCATTGTGCCCAAGGATAACTCTGTGGGCTTGACCCCGGTGGTGCAAAAAGTCGCCTGTGGTGCTGCCGAGTCGGTGCCTCTGGTGATGGTAACCAATCTCACTCGCACGCTAGAGAAGTTACAGCAGGCGGGAGCTTGGGTGGTAGGTGCAGCCGGTGAGGCGGAGCAGTTTATCTATGATCTGGATTTGACCGGCCCTCTGGTGCTGGTTATGGGCGCTGAGGGGAAGGGTATTCGCCAGCTGACCCGCAAGCAGTGCGATTACCTGGCCAAGCTACCTATGGCCGGTGAGGTGAGCAGTTTAAATGTCTCGGTGGCTACAGGGATCTGCCTGTTTGAAATCGTCCGTCAGCGACGCGGCTAATGCTTTTTAGGCTGTAGCGTTTAAGATTGCCTGTAAATGTATCTGCCCGAGGTCGCCGTCCTCGGGCGCTATTTTCAGCTATGCTTATGCTAGATAAACCGTTGCACAAAACGGTTTAAACAATAATACAAACCTCCGGTAGGGGATATGGCGAAGCCAACACTTTATTCAATACCCAATATCTTAAGTCTCTCTCGGTTGGCCCTGGTGCCGGTTCTGATTACCTTGGCCTATTTCGGCAGGGCTCAGGCCTTTCTTGCGGTTCTCGCCATTTCACTGTTGAGTGATGTCTTTGACGGCTATCTTGCGCGCAAGCTAAATCAGACCTCTGAGTTGGGGGCGAAGCTGGATAGTTGGGGCGATGTGCTCACCTATGGTTGCATGATTCTCGGGCTCTATTGGATCTGGCCGCAGATCTTTGTCCAGCAGGCCTGGTTCTTGGTCGCCGCGACCCTGTCTTTTATGCTCCCGGTGGTGCATGCCTTAAACAAGTTTGGTGAGTATCCCAGTTACCATACCCTTGGTGCCAAGACCGCTGCGGTGCTTATGGCGCCGGCGTTTTACCTGCTGACGTTAATGGGCGCTGATCTGTTCTTTAATGCGGTTATTGTCTTCCATATTATCGTCGCCTTTGAAGAGGTGGCTATCACCTCAGTGCTGACGCAGCCGCGGAGTAATGTGCGCTCGATATTCAGCCTTATCGGCCGTTCCAAACTGGCCAAATAATCCCCCTAAAACGCCCTGAAAATGTCGGTTGCAACGGGCAGGTCAAGTCACTACAATAGCGCGCCTTACAGCGTCTGGGCTTCTCGGCTCAGGCACTCCTTGTCTTACTGCAGTGACCGATAGGCGCTAGCGGGAGACTTTTAAATCCACGAGGAGATACAATGCGTCACTACGAAATCGTATTTCTGGTTCACCCGGACCAGAGCGAGCAAGTTTCCGGCATGATCGAGCGTTACACAGCTTCTATTGAAGCTGGTGAAGGCAAAGTTCATCGCATGGAAGACTGGGGTCGCCGTCAGTTGGCTTACCCAATCAATAAAATTCACAAAGCTCACTACATTCTGATGAATGTTGAATGTAGTCAGGAAGTTCTCGACGAGCTTAATTCTACTTTCCGTTATAACGATGCTGTTCTGCGCAGCTTGGTTGTCCGTCGCGATGAAGCTGTTACAGCTGAGTCACCGATTATGAAAATCGAGAATGCTGATAAAGCAGACAAAGAAGCACGTGAGCGCCGCAACGCTGCAAAAGCTAAAGCTGATGAAGCTAAAGCCGCTGACGATGCTGCCAAGGCAGCTGCTGAAGCCGCCAAAGCACCAGCAGAAGAAGTTGTTGAAGCAGCTAAAAGCGAGGGAGAAGAATAATGGCTAAGTTTGTACGTCGTAGAAAGTTTTGTCGTTTCAGTGCCGAAGGCGCGCCTGAGATCGATTATAAAGATTTAGACACTTTGAAAGGCTACGTTTCAGAGAGCGGCAAGATTGTACCTAGCCGTATCACTGGTACTAAAGCCCGCTATCAGCGTCAATTGGCAGAAGCTATTAAACGCGCTCGTTACATCGCGTTGCTGCCATACACTGATAGCCATAAGTAATAGAGGTTAAGTCCTTTGCGAGCCCTAGCAGAATTAATTATGCGTGGGCGTGCTCAGGCCTGTGGAGTTGCGGTATTTGGTAGCTTGCTACCCTTGATAAGCCCAGCGACCATCGGCCTGGTCACCCTTCGTAAAGATAGCTCAGAAGGTTTAATTGTTGCACTTTGGGCATTGTTGCCCTGGTTGGCACTTTACCTAACTGGCAGTATGAGCCCGTTGTTAACCCTGGCTCCCTCTGCGGCACTGGTAGTAATAGTGGTCGCAGCCAATGTTTTACGCACCACGGCGTCGTGGCAGTGGACATTGATTGGAGTCGGTATCTGTAGTGCTGTAGCAGTATCCATTGTTGGATTTGTTGCCAGTGCAGATATTGATCAGGTAGTGGCAGAGGTTGCCGAGCTGGTTGCACAGATTAGTGCGCAGGCCGGTGTGTCGGAGGAGCTGAGTCTGGTTCCCGACAGAACATTTGTGCTTGGTTTGTTGGCATGGATGATCGCTCTTACTGTGGTCTGTGGCTTGCTAGTAGCCAGATGGTGGCAGGCGCTGTTATTTAATCCCGGCGGATTTCGAGAGGAATTCCACGGTTTTCGATTAGAGCAGCGGGTTGCGATTATCTTGTTTGCGATTGTTGTTACTGGTGTGACCTTGCCCCGTGAGTACACGCCTTGGATTGAGTTGTTGTCGCTGCCGCTATTAATAGCTGGCGTGGCACTGGTTCATTCAACGGTGAAACTGATGGGATGGGGTGGGCAGTGGCTTGGACTCATGTACTTCGGACTGTTTTTTATCGGTCCAACAGGTACTGTGCTGGTCGGCCTTGGATTGGTTGATAGCATATTGAATTTACGCTCTCGTCTCGCGGCGTTTAAAAACCGCGACTCCTGAGCCAAGTATGAAAAGAGGATAATAAGATGGAAGTCATTCTGTTAGAGAAGATTGGTAAGTTGGGCAATATTGGTGACAAGGCTAATGTAAAAGCTGGCTTCGGTCGCAATTACCTGATCCCGCACGGCAAGGCTGTTTTTGCTACAGCGTCAAACATTGCTGACTTTGAACTGCGTCGTGCAGATCTCGAAGCTGCTGCAGCGTCTAAGTTAGGCGCAGCACAAACACGTGCCAACGCACTGGCTGCAATCGGTTCAGTGACTATCACTGCGGTTGCTGGCGACGAAGGCAAGCTGTTTGGTTCAGTGGGTATTCGCGAGTTGGAAGATGCACTGGCAGCTGCTGGTAGCGACATCAGTAAGAGCGAAATCAACATGCCAGACGGTCCAATCCGTTTTGTTGGCGAGTTCAGCATTGAGTGTCAGTTGCACGTAGACGTGACTCAAAGCTTCACTGTTGTTGTTGAAGCTGAATAAATTCCTAGTTAGTTCGGGAATTTATTGCAAAGCGGCACTGCTTCTGAATAAGATGCAGTGCCGTTTTCGTTTCAACTTTGCTTCAACTTCGCGTAGCCTTCTAGTAACTAAGAGTCTGATTATCAGTAAAAACTATGAACGAAGCATTATTTGCAGAACCCGCAGCCAGTCAGCCACTGCCCCATTCGATTGAGGCAGAGCAGGCCGTACTCGGCGGTTTGATGCTCAAGAATGATGCTTTTGATGCCGTCGCAACGGTGCTGTCGGATACCGACTTTTACAGCCAAGACCACCAGCTTATTTTTAATGCGATGTCGAGACTGGCGGAAGAAGCCCAGCCCTTTGATGCCATTACCCTCAGTGAGTCCCTGCTCAACAGCAATGAATTGGCCAGTATTGGTGGTGCCGAGTATCTAGTCGATCTCGCCAGTAACACACCGAGCTCGGCGAATATTCCGGCCTATACCCAGATTGTTCTCGAGCGCTCGATTGTCCGCCAGCTGATTGGCGCAGCCAGTGAGACAGTGCGCAAAGGTTACAATCCCCTGGGTTGGGACAGTGCTCAGCTGCTCGCGGAAGCCGAGAGTCGACTCCAGGAAATTATTGAAAACCGGCCGAAAAAGGGCGGTTTTAAAGAAGTTAATGCCTTGCTGAAAGAGGCCGTCGAACGCCTTGATGAGCTGTTTAAAAATGATGCTGATATCACTGGCATGGGCACCGGCTTTAAAGATCTCGATGAGATGACCTCCGGTTGGCAGAAGTCTGACCTGGTGATTGTCGCGGGACGACCGTCCATGGGTAAGACTGCCTTTGCCATGAATATGGTGGAGTATGCGACCCTAAACCAAGATCGTCCGGTACTGGTTTTCTCTCTGGAGATGCCAGCCAGCCAGCTGATTATTCGACTGCTCTCGTCCATCGGCAAAATTGACCAGACGCGGATGCGTTCCGGTAATCTCACCGAAGATGATTGGCCGCGCCTCAGTAGCGCCGCCCAGCGCCTTAAAGATCGCCCACTATTTATTGATGACACCTCCGGTATTACGCCCCTGGGGATGCGCAACCAAATCAAGCAGTTCACCCGCGAGCGGGTCGAACAGCTGCGTCAGGAATGGCACCAGGAACATGGTCCCGATACGCCAGCAGATACCGAAGCACTCTATGCTCGAGCTCAGCCCGGTTTAATTATGGTGGATTACCTACAGCTGATGAGTGGTAATAATCCGGCTGATGGCCGGGTGCAGGAGATCTCGCAGATCTCTCGGGAATTGAAAAATCTGGCTCGCGAATATGAATGCCCGATGATTGCACTGTCCCAGTTGAGTCGTAATCTTGAACAGCGTCCCAACAAGCGACCGATTAACTCGGACCTGAGAGAATCTGGTGCCATTGAGCAGGATGCTGACGTGATTGTGTTTCTCTATCGCGATGAGGTGTACAACGAAGACAGTCCCGACAAGGGCAGTGCTGAGATCATTATCGGCAAGCAGCGAAATGGTCCCATTGGCACTTGCCGATTAGCCTTTCTTGGCAAGTACACGCGCTTCGAAAATCTGGCTGGCGACTACTTCAGCGAAAACTAATTTCTACAGATAAGCTTCCACAGGGTAAACGAACATGAGAATCTTCCACACCGTTAGTGGTCTTCGCGACGCATTGACTGTTCATCGCCGTGAAGGTTTGCGTATTGGTTTTGTGCCCACCATGGGCAATCTTCACCAGGGTCATCTGGCGCTGGTGAAACAGGCCCGTGAGAGCTGCGATATTGTGGTCTGCTCAATCTTTGTTAATGCCCTACAGTTTGGTCTCAATGAAGATTGGGATAAGTATCCGCGCACTTACCAGATGGATTGCGACAAGCTTACGGAAGCCGGTTGTGATTACCTCTTTCATCCCGATGATACTGAGATGTATCCCAATGGCCTAGACACCCAGAGTCGGGTTATCTGCCCGACCATGACCGATGTGCTCTGTGGTGCCAGCCGCCCCGGCCACTTCGAAGGTGTGACTACGGTTGTTTCCAAACTGTTTAATATAGTGCAGCCCGACGAAGCTATTTTTGGTATTAAAGATTATCAGCAGCTAGCTGTGATTCGGCGCATGGCGGAAGATCTCTGTATGCCGGTGAAAATTACCGCAGCGCCGATTCATCGCGAAGCCGACGGCTTGGCCATGAGTTCGCGCAATAGCTATATCACTGAGCAGGAACGCCCCAAGGTTGTGGTGTTGAAAGACAGCCTTGAATGGATTGCACAGCAGGTTAAAGAGGGCGCGCGGAATTTTCGCGAGTTAGAAATACTGGCTATTGAACGTATTGCCAATGCCGGTTTTAAGACCGATTATATTACCCTGAGTAACAGTAAAACCTTGGATCCGGCGGCGGAAGACGATCTGGAAATCACTATTCTGGGTGCTATCTTTACTGAGTCGGCGCGACTGATTGATAATTTGAGTATCCGCCTCGACTAACACTGCAAAGCGGATTTATTAAACAATATGACTTAGGAGAAAATGGATGTTGTCCACCTATCTGAAGGCCAAACTGCATATGGGTTCTGTGACCCAAGCTGAGCTCTGGTATGACGGTTCCTGTGCCATAGACGCAGATTTATTAAAGCTCTCTGGCATGCAGGAATTTGAGCAGATCGATATTTACAATATTACCAATGGTGAGCGTCTAACCACCTACGTGATTGTTGCTGAGCCCGGTTCCGGGATTATTTCTATGAACGGCGCAGCCGCACGCAAATTCCAGGTTGGCGATCGAATTATTATTGCCAGCTACGGCCAGTTCTCCGAGCAGGAGGTCGCTGAGCACAAGCCCAAGCTGGTCTATCTGAATCAAGATAATAGCGTTGAGCGCAGTGCCAATACTATTGCCGTGCAGTTGGCGGAGTAGGTCTCAAGTTCTTCTAGAACTTAGGCCAATTGATTTGGTATTTGGTACTTCGGCCACCGCCGTCTAACTTTTCCAGACAGCCTTTTTCTAATAGCTCTTGCAAATGTCGCGTCGCAGTTGCCTTGCTGACTTTGGTTAGATTTTTGTATTTCGCGGCAGTTAAGCCTCCCTCAAAACCCCCAGGACCCTCATCCAGTAGTCGATTAAGCGCTTTTGTCTGGTGTCGGTTGAGACTGCTCTGGGCGTGAGTTTGCCAAAAGTGCGCTTTTATTAGCACTGTATCTATACGTTCCAGGGCAGCGGCCAAGGTATGCCTGAGCCTTTCCAAAAACCATGCCATCCAAGGGGTGATATCTAAGCCTCCCTTTTGGGTGGACTCAAGAATGTCGTAATAGCCTTTGCGCTCTTCCATTATGCTGGCGGCCATGGCGTAAAAACGGATCGCCTGATGCTCGGCTTGGGCCAATGTGTAATCTGTAATCACTCGGGCCAAACGACCATTGCCATCATCAAAAGGATGCAGGGTGACAAACCATAAATGCGCCTGAGCAGCACGGAGAATAGGGTCCAAGGTTGTGTCTTGGGCACTGGTTTGCAGCCAGTTAAGAAATTCATTGAGCTGTTCTTCGAGACTTCTGGGGTATTCTTGCGAGGCATTTTTGGGCGGTGCTTGAAAATGCAGTTTACGTTTTTGATGGGGCCCTGAGACCACCTGCATGGGCTCCTCTCCACGCAACTCACCCACAGCAATCTCTGTCAGGGAGAACTCTCCCTCGGGCTTTTCTGGAAATAAGTAAGCGTGCCATTGGTAAAGCCGCGCCAATGTCAGTGGCTGGTGATAGTTTTGGGTAGCGTCGAGTAACAGATCGGCTAGGCCTTCGGTTTTTGCCGTTGCAGTATTGAGCCCTGCATTTTTAACACCCAGGCGTGTTGCTAGAGATGAGCGAACAGATTCAACATTTATGACTTCGCCTTCGATGGCGGAGGACTGGACTATATTTTGCAGTAAGGCATTCAGTTGCGATTCAGCCTTAGTGGCGTTGGCAGTGGCGCCCGCTTTACCGAGTAAGGTTCCCTGGAGTTGAGTGACTTCTCGAAGTCGGGTGGCCAGAGTATCGCTGTCCCAGGTCAGGGCAGGCCATGCATTTTGCTGCCATATCCACTGTGTTTGTGACGCCATTTGTGACATTACTACAACCCTCAAGTCTTTTTTCTAACGGACTTTTTAATACAATGAGCCGATTAAATGATTTATTCGGCTCATTTTGTGAGTCGATTATATACAATATTCGGCTCATCACAAACTGTTGTCGTTTTTTGCAGGTCTGCTGTAGGTCGTCGGTGAGAGTGCCGGAGCTTTATAGCAAAGCTCCGGGATGCTTTTGTACGTCAGTCAGCTTTAAATACTTGCTTGCCAGCCAACCAAGTTTCTAATACCTGAGTCTTCCACAGATCCTCTGGGGCAATATGGTAGATATCCCGATCAAGCAAAATAAAGTCGGCCCACTTGCCCGGCGTTAGTCCACCCAACTTATCTTCCTGATGCGCAGCCCATGCGGCGTCGATACTAAAGCTGCGCATAGTTTCTTTGATGGTCATGGCCTCTTCAGCAATCCAGCCACCCTCGGGCTGATTGGCTTTATTCTGTCTGGTTACCGCGGCGTGAATACCGTCAAAAGGCGCGGCCAACTCAACCGGAAAATCAGAGCCTGAGACAACACGGCTACCCTGATCGAGAAAGCTGCGCCAGGCATAGGCACCTTTTAAACGCTCGGCACCAATTCTGTCTTCAGCCATATTCATATCGCTGGTGGCATGAGTCGGCTGCATGGAGGGAATCACGTCGAGGCTTTTAAAGCGGGGGATATCACTTAGGGCGACTACCTGAGAGTGCTCAATACGGTGGCGCAGATGACGGCCACCAACAGTATTGTAGGCATGCTCAATTTCATCCAGGGCGATGCGATTGCCCTTGTCGCCAATGGCATGAATGGCCACTTGGAATTCAGCGCCTATGGCGAGACTAAATAGCTGGCGCAATTGCTCGGCACTGGTGAGCAGTAGCCCGCTGTGATCGGGGCGATCTTCGTAGGGTTCCAGTAGCGCTGCACCATGGCTACCAAGGGCGCCATCGGTATAGATTTTAATGCTGCGGGCGCTGTACATATCGTTGCTGCCTTGACTGTGGCCAGCGGCAAGAATTTGTTCAAGCTCGGGATCGGTCGATGAGATCATGCCGTAGAGGCGTACCTGCATGGCGTCACTGTCAGCCAGTTCACGGTAGAGGCTGTGCTCTTTGGCACTGACGCCGGCATCGTGGGTTGAAGTGATACCGAGGCTCAGTAGGTGCTTGCTCACGGTATCCAGGGCGACGGTAATTTCATCTTTAGTGGGGCTGGGCACTGCCTGATCGATTAGGTTCATGGCGTTGTCGATAAATACGCCGGTTGGGTTGCCCTGGGCATCCCGGAGAATTTCGCCACCGGCGGGGGAGGTGGTATTGGCATCAATGCCCGCTGCACTCATGGCAGCACTGTTGGCCCAGCCAGCATGGCCATCGACACGGCTCAGCCAAACGGGACGGTCATCGATCAATTGGTCGAGTAGGGCGGCGTTGGGAAATTGCTGATCTGGCCAGAGCACCTGATTCCAGCCGCGACCTTTGATCCACTGTAGCTGTGGTTGTTGGGCGGCGTAGTTAGCGACTTTCTCGGCAGCTTGCTGAGCGGATTCGAGGCCGCGGACATCAACACTTAATAGGGTGAAGCCGAGGCTCGAGACATGGCCGTGGGCGTCAATAATGCCGGGTATTAGGGTTTTTCCCTGTGCATCAATTTTCTCTGCTTGGGGGTAGTCTTTCGACAGTTGCGAGTCGCCGGTGGCTAACACTTTGCCGTCTCTGATGGCCATCGCGGTAAAGTGAAATAGCTCACGCTGATTGTTAAAGCTGTAGCCTTGGACATTGTCGATTAGCACTGTGTTTTTAGATTCAGGTTGGGATTCAGATTGGGATTCAGATTGGGAGCAGCTGGCCAGCAGGCTAATCAGTAATACAGAGGAGAGGAATCGGCTAAGAAATCGGCTAATGAATCGGCCAAGGAATCGAGAAAGGGTACTCATTTTTAGGCTCCGCGAGATCGTTTTTTATTATTATTTTTGACCTGAGGTTAGCGGATACTCGGCTAACCACGGCACTTATCCCGTAGATAATCGCTCATCTGCTGTATTTGTGCGAGCTTTACTTCGTCTGGAAGGTAGATGTATTCGCCGCTGTCGGCGTCCAGCTGTCGAACCCGCCCGGCATTTTGCAGTGCCAGGAGCTTCTGTTGAGCGGTTGCGCAATTCTGCTGTTGAACTGTTTTTTGCTGTTGTACTCTTTTTTGCTGTTGTACTCTTTTTTGCTGTTCAGTTTTTTGCTGTTCAGTTGGCAATTGCTGTTGGTTGAGGTCGGCCTCGCCCGGGAGCTGTGGCTGTTGAGTCTCAGCTTCCGCCTCCATTGACAGGGGCTGGGGAGATTCACTCTCGGCCTGGTGGGGGTTGATTCGGACAGTCTCAGTCTTTTTATCCGTTGGTGCCTGCTCGCTGTAGTGGGTGACACCCTGTTGATCGACCCACTTATAAATCTTTCCCCCATGGGCTGAGAGTCCCAGACAGCCGCTGGCAATAATAATTAATGTGCAGAGAAATCGTCCCATACTGGTTTCCTTTTATTCCTGCTGTTGAATAGATCGCTTATAGGTTAGATATATAGTTTGAATTTCACTATAGATACAGCCTAGTGTGGATCGGCTAGCTGCTCAATTGATCGTTGACTAATTGTTGGAAACTGTTAAATTGTCAGGGTTCTGCTCGTATTGATGCAGAAATTTTGGATCCAGTACCAGATTGGCGTTATCCATGCCGCTGGTCATCAACAGAGATAGTGCAGCTATTTACCAATAGCCATGAGCTTGTTAACAGCCTTGAGCTGATTAGCAGCCATAAGCACTGATTGCAGTCGTAAACACGTACCAGTGTGACTGAAGTTTACCGCCTTCGCGGAGTCTATCTTGATGTAACAGCCGCTTGCCACTGAGAACCGTCCTGACACTTAACAGCGACGAGGAACTATTGTGGAATTATTATCCGGCGGTGAAATTCTTATCCGCGCTTTAAAAGATGCAGGTATCAAGCATGTCTGGGGTTATCCCGGCGGTGCGGCACTGCACATCTATGACGCCCTGTATCGACAGGAAGACGTCCATCATTTGCTAGTTCGCCACGAGCAGGCTGCAGTGCATGCCGCCGATGGCTACTCGCGATCCACTGGTGAAGTGGGTACTGCCCTGGTGACCTCGGGCCCCGGTGCCACCAATGCGATAACTGGTATTGCCACCGCCTATATGGATTCGATCCCCCTGGTGGTGATCTCTGGCCAGGTGCCGCTGACCAAAATTGGTCAGGATGCCTTCCAAGAGACCGATATGGTCGGTGTTTCCCGTCCTATTGTTAAGCACAGCTTTTTGGTGACTCGCGCTGAAGATATCGCCGAGACTATTGCCAAAGCCTATTACATTGCCGCCACCGGTCGTCCCGGCCCGGTGGTTGTTGATATCCCCAAGGATGTCACCGATCCCAGTTACAAAGTGCCTTACGTCTATCCCGCTGAGATTAAGATGCGTTCTTACCAGCCCACGGATAAGGGTCACCGCGGGCAGATTCGTCGTGCCGTAAAGACTTTGATCAGTGCCAAGCGCCCGGTTCTTTACACTGGCGGTGGCGTAGTTCTGGACAATGCCTCTGAGCATCTGATTGCCCTGGCCAAGAAGCTCAATTATCCAGTGACCAATACGCTGATGGGTTTGGGTGGCTATCCCGGCACTGATCCCCAGTATCTGGGCATGCTTGGTATGCACGGTACTTACGAAGCCAATACGGCGATGCACCATGCGGATGTGATCTTTGCCATCGGCGCGCGCTTCGATGATCGGGTGACTAACGATCTGGAGAAGTTCTGCCCCCATGCAACCATCATCCATATAGATGTGGATCCTACGACTGTCTCGAAAAACATCGAGGCACATATTCCCATAGTCGGTACCTGTAATTCGGTACTGCCGGAAATGTTAGGTCTTATCGAGCAGTCTGAAATCACGCCTGACACAGATGCCATCGCCGAATGGTGGCAGCAGATTGATCAGTGGCGCGCCGACAAAGGTATCTATACCGCCAGCCGTTACGAAGAGAGTTCAGGCAACTGCATCAAGCCTCAAGACGTGATCAAGATGCTCTACAAGATCACCGAAGGTAAGGCGATTGTCACCTCCGACGTGGGCCAGCATCAGATGTTTGCCGCACAGTACTATCTGTTCGACAAACCGCGCACCTGGATTAACTCCGGCGGTCTCGGCACCATGGGCTTCGGTTTACCGGCGGCCATGGGCTGCAAGCTGGCGTTCCCGGATTGTGACGTTGCCTGTGTTACTGGCGAAGGCAGTATTCAGATGAATATTCAGGAACTCTCTACCTGTAGTCAGCACAATTTGCCGGTGAAGATTATCAATCTCAATAATGCGGCACTGGGTATGGTGCGTCAGTGGCAGGATATGAACTACAGTAGCCGCTATTCTGAGAGCGTCTATGAAGAGTCACTGCCGGATTTTATTAAGTTGGCTGAGGCCTATGGTCATGTGGGCATGAAAATTACCCATATAGATGAGCTTGAAGAGAAAATGCGCGAGTGTTTTGCCATGAAAGATCGAGTAGTCTTTATGGATATCGACGTCGATCGTTCTGAGCACGTTTACCCAATGCAAATGCCCGGTGGATCCATGCGTGATCTGTGGCTAAACAAGACGGAGAGAACCTAATGAAACGGATAATCTCTATTTTGATGGAAAATGAATCCGGTGCACTTTCGCGAGTGGTCGGCCTATTTGCCCAGCGCGGTTACAACATTGATACCTTGACTGTGGCACCTACGGATGACGAAACCCTGTCCCGCTTAACCCTGACCACTCAGGGTGACGATCATATGGCGGAGCAGATTGTTAAGCAGCTGCACAAGTTGATCGATACGATCAAGGTGGTTGATTTAACGCAGGGCGCCTATATCGAGCGCGAGCTGATGCTGGTTAAGATCAAAGCCACCGAAAGTGATATTCGCACTGAGCTAAAAAGCTGTGTGGAAATTTTCCGCGGCCATATTATTGATGTAACGCCGGTAACCTACACAGTGCAGCTGGCTGGTGACAGCGAAAAACTCGACGCCTTTATTGAGGCGGTCCGAGAAATGGGTATTATGGAAGTGGTCAGAAGTGGCGTTTCCGGTATAGCCCGGGGCGACAAATTTCTACGGGTTTAATCCTCGCTGACTATTATCGCGTAAAGTAGGGTGTAAAACAGTCTCTAAAACGGCTCGCTAACAAGTGAGCCGTTTTAGTTTTCAGCCAAAAAAAAATAACAAAGTAGGCAAGGGGACAATATGTCAGCAGCTGAGAATCAAACTCGCGTCGTCGCTCTGGACGGTGGCATTAATTTTCGCGATATCGGCGGTTATACCAATACTCAGGGCCGCAGGGTTAAGTGGCGAAAAATTATGCGCTGCGGACACTTGGCCCGTCTCAGTGATGGCGATCTAGATACTCTTGAAGCCATTGGTATTAGCAAGATCCATGACTTCCGTCGCACAGAGGAGCAGGAGCAGTCTCCCAGCTGTGCAGTGCGTGCCGAATTTATCGATGACTACCAGATTCATATTGGTGATATTTCGCGGTTTTGGGAGTTTTTGTTTGGCGGCGAATTAACCGCCGACTCCTCCCACCAGCTGGTGGTGAATTCCTACCGCTCCTGCATAGATGCAGTGATTCCGGCGTTTAGTCGGTTTATGCGTCATATAGTGGATAACGCGGACAGCGCCTCGGTGTTTCACTGCTCCGCGGGCAAGGATCGCACTGGTATGGCAGCGGCCTTGATTCTCTCGGCGCTGGACGTGCCCCGCCAGACGATTATTGACGATTACATGCTCACCACTGAGCATTATGATTCAGATGCGCTAATAGAAATTGTTGAAGGCCATCTGCGCAAAGCTAAGGTTGAAACCTGGGACCGCGACTGGCTGATTCCCTATTGCTCGGTACATCAGGACAATATAGTCGCCTTTCTCGAGGCTATAGATGAGCAGTACGGTGATGTGAAAACCTATTTGACCACAGCTCTGGGACTCTCTGTCGCAGATTTAGAAAAAATGCAGAGCTGCTATTTGGAAGGTTAAAAGCCTATAATGCGGCCCTTAGAGATCCAAAAGCCATTGCGAGTAATATTTGTATGATCAAAAAAGCCGATACCCCAGAGAATGTAGTCAATCTCAAAACACCTGTTGGGGATACTGTTCCAGCGCGTCGCAAAGGTATCTACCTGCTGCCCAATCTGCTGACTACCGGTGCATTGTTCGGCGGTTTTTATGCAGTGCTTTCGGGTTTTAGTGGCAACTATGAATGGGCCGCTATGGCGATTTTCGCGGCGATGTTTTTCGACGGCCTAGACGGTCGCGTGGCCCGTATGACCAACACCGAGAGTGACTTTGGTGTGCAGTACGACAGCCTCTCAGATATGGTCTCCTTTGGTGTTGCACCAGCGGTGGTGGCTTATGGTTGGGGTGTCAGTGATCTGGGTACTGTCGGCTTGGCTGCGGCCTTTGTCTACGCCTCCTGCGCGGCGCTGCGTCTTGCACGGTTTAATGTACAGGCGGAATCATCTGACAATAAAACCTTTACTGGGCTGCCTAGTCCGGTAGCAGCGGCGCTGGTCGCTGGTTTTATCTGGTCCGCCTACGAGCTCGATTCATCATTTTGGTTATCGGTTACCGGTGCCCTGCTCACTGCAGTTGCCGGTCTGCTGATGGTCTCTAATCTCAAGTACCCGAGCTTTAAAGAGATCGATCTGCGTGGCAAGGTGCCTTTTATGGTTATCCTGTCTGTGGTTATGGGCTTTGTGGTGATTACGATTGATCCACCGCGCATTCTCTTTGCCATGGCCGCGGTATTTAGTTTTTCTGCTCCGGTGATCTGGCTGTTAAGCAAATTGGGCTATTCTGGCAGCAAGCCAGCCGACGAGGCTTAATTAGGCGTTGGCAACAGCGTCAAAATCTGTTTGAATAAGCTTATGAATATCCACTTCAACAAAAGCGCTCTCAGCCTCAGTCACGCGACTGTTGTTTCCGCTCGTGGACTACTTCTTCTCCTGCCCTGAGGGGCATCTATCGTACTACCTCATCTCGTGCTACCTCATCAAAACTCCGTGCATTGGCCAAGCTTTCGCTAGACGAAAAGCAATCTTGGCAAAAATGCAGTGAAATTCTGACCCCATAGGGGTCCGATCCGTTTTACAATGAGCCCCAGAACTTAGTTAGAACTTAAATCAGGCTAACTAAAAAGCGTGGCTCCCTTTAGGAAGAGAAGACAGTATGAACAGCTCAGAGCAAGCCAAAGAAAAGTTAATTATTTTTGATACCACGTTGCGTGACGGTGAACAGAGCCCCGGCGCATCCATGACCAAAGATGAAAAAGTCCGTATCGCCATCGCCTTGGAAAAAATGCGCGTCGATGTTATTGAAGCCGGTTTTGCGATTTCCAGTCAGGGCGACTTCGACGCCATTCAGGCTATCGCCAGCAGTGTCACGGAAAGCCGCATTTGCAGCCTGTCCCGTGCAGTCAGCGGTGATATAGAACGGGCCGCAGAAGCGCTTAAGGGTGCCAATGCTGGCCGTATACACACCTTTATTGCCACCTCGCCGATTCATATGAAGCACAAGTTGCAGATGGAGCCGGATCAGGTTCTCGAGCAGGCGGTTGGCGCGGTTAAAATTGCCCGCAGCTTGATTGATGATGTGGAATTTTCCCTGGAAGATGCCAGTCGCACCGAGTTTGAGTTTATGTGCCGCATTACTGAAGCGGTGATCAATGCCGGTGCACGAACCATCAATCTACCCGACACCGTGGGTTACTCCGATCCCAGCGAATATGCGTCGATGATTAAGCGCTTGATGAATACAGTGCCCAACGCCGACAAGGCGATTTTCTCGGTGCACTGCCACAATGATTTGGGCTTGGCTGTGGCCAATAGTTTGGCTGCCATCCAGAGCGGTGCCCGCCAGGTTGAATGCACCATTAATGGTCTTGGCGAACGTGCCGGCAATGCGGCTCTTGAAGAGTTGGTCATGGCAATTCGTACGCGTCGAGATGTGTTTCCAGTGGAAACCAATATTGATGCAACTCATATAGTGCCGACCTCGCGTTTGGTCTCGAGCATTACCGGTTTTCCTGTGCAGCCGAACAAAGCCATAGTCGGAGCCAATGCCTTCGCCCATGAGTCCGGTATTCATCAGGACGGTATTTTGAAATTCCGCGAGACCTACGAAATTATGCGTGCCGAAGATGTTGGCTGGAGCACCAATAAATTGTCTCTGGGCAAACTGTCGGGCCGCGCGGCTCTCTCCTCACGGCTGGAAGAACTGGGCATTAAATTTGACAGCAAAGAAGAATTTAACGAGCTGTTCAAACGCTTTAAAGCCTTGGCCGATAAAAAGCGCGAAATTTTTGATGAAGATTTGCAGGCACTGGTCTCCGATGCGCAGATGGGTACCGAGGCAGATGTCTTAACCTTGGTAGATTTAGAGGTGTTGTCCAAGTCCGGTCAGGCGCCACAGTCAAAAATTGTTATTGCTTACCAAGACAAGCAACACATTGCCGAAGCCTCTGGGGACGGTGCAGTGGATGCGATCTTTAATGCCATTGAAAGTCTGGTTAGCAGTGGCAGTAAGTTGCAGCTTTACTCCGTTAACGCAGTCACTGAGGGCACTGATTCTCAGGGTGGTGTGACTGTGCGGCTGGAAAAAGATGGCCGTATTATCAATGGTCAGGGCGCTGATACCGATATTCTGGTGGCCAGTGCCAAGGCCTACTTAAATGCCTTGACGCTGATGCGCAATCCCGGTGGTTTGCACCCACAGATGGGCGGTATCTAATGCAGCCCAGCCAGCAGGCCTACTACTTACAGACTCTCGGCATAGTGCAATATGTGCCGAAAGATGCTGTATTGTTAGTTGATGAAGTACCTGCTGGCGCAGTATTTAATGAGCCCTCTCTAGAAGTAGCCGAAGCCGTTGTCGATCGTAAAACTATCGATGTGGCGGCGCGCATGAATCTCAACTTCGATGAGCCGATAGCGACCAAAAAGGTCTCCCGTGCTGCACCTGTGGCAAAGCCAACGGTCAGTGGGGCGCCAGAATCTAAGGGCCCGGCGGCATTGATCGAGGTCAAATTTTCCCTCTGGCAGCCCAACTCCGAAGTTTTGGTTTGCAGTGCAGTTGAAGGGGCTCTAGCCGACGGTGATCAAATGCAATTGTTGACCAATATCCTAAATGCTGTGGGCTGTGGTCTTCACCGCCTACCGCAGATGGAACTGGTGGAGTGGCCGCCTTATCCCAATGCTGAAGGTGATGAGAGCGAAGTGCGCGAGTTTCTCGCTACCCTGCTTCAGGCGCGACTGAGTGCCAAGCCGGTTAAGCATATCTTGCTGTTCGGTGAAGCCGCGGCTGACTGGCTGTTGAGTCCGCAGCAGCGCAGCGAGCAGCCCAGTTTTGGTCATCTATCGCTGACTGAAGAGATTACTGCCCTCTTAGTCCCTTCACTGAGCAGCATGATCGATCAACCGCAGCTTAAAGCCACTGCCTGGCAGCAGTTGAAGTCGATTTCTTTTGCACCAGCTGCTGCTTAGTTTTAGTGCTTGAAACCAAGGTGTTTAAATTCCTGTGACAGTCGATGCAGCCAATATCCCTAAGACCTTGATTCGGCCAATGACTGAGCAGGATATTGCTCCGGTAGTGGCTATTGAAGTGGAAGTGACGGCGGCGCCCTGGAGTTCTAAGCAGTTTCAGCAGAGTCTCCAGGAACATCAGTGTTGGGTGATCTGCGGTGCTGGAGCTGATAATAACCAGCCAATCGGCTATATGGTCAGGGCCACTGTAGTGGATCAAACTGAGATTCTTAATATTGCCATCGACCCTGAGTACCAGGGCCAGAGGTTGGGCTCTCAGCTGCTCCGTCATACACTGCAATCACTGCCTGATTCAATTGAGTCGGTATTATTGGAAGTGCGGGTGAGTAATTTCCCCGCGCTTCGTCTCTACTTCAACTATGGCTTTACTGAGGTGGGACGCAGGCGCGACTACTATAGAACTGAGTTCGGTCGCGAAGATGCTATATTGATGACCTTGCAGTTGCACCAAGGCTCTTAAAACGCCAATTATTGAAAACAAATCATTGAGGACAAGTTATGGAGTTTGAACTGTTGTACTGGCACTGGCTGATATTGGGCATGGCCTTGGTGGCGGGAGAGATATTTATTCCCAGCTTCACCATCTTCTGGTTTGGTCTGGGCGCCATAGTCGTCGGACTGGTAATGACCTTGATCGATCTTAGCTTTACCGCGCAGATTCTGATCTGGACGATTTCCTCGGTGGCGTTTACGGTGCTCTGGTTTAAATACTTTAAGCCCAAGATGACCGATAGAACCACTGCTGGTATCAGTCGTGATGCGGCCATAGGTGAAGCGGGGCAGGTGATTAAAGCACCCACCGAGCACAGCCGCGGTCAGGTGCGTTTTACCACACCGGTGCTGGGTGACGATGAATGGGACTTTATCTGCGATGACCAGGTCAGTCTTGGCGATAGGGTGTTTATTAAAGAGATCGCTGGCAATACCTTGATCGTTGTTAAACTGCGCTAAACAAATTTAAATTAGCTGTCAGCCTTGGTGGCTGCGGCACAACTCTGTAAGGGAGTAAGCACGATGGAAGGTCCGATTGTAGTTGTAGGTATTTTATTACTGGTAATAATTACCCTGTTAAAAGGTGTACGTCTGGTTCCTCAGGGTTCCAAGTGGGTGGTCCAGCGACTGGGTAAATATCATATGTCCCTGAAGCCGGGCTTGAATATTATTGTCCCCTATATTGATAATGTGGCATTTAAAGTCACCACCAAAGATATTGTTTTGGATATTCCCTCCCAGGAAGTGATCACTCTGGATAACGTGGTGATCGTTGCCAATGCGGTGGCCTATATCAATATTGTCTCACCGGAAAAAGCGGTTTACGGCGTCGAAGATTACGAACTGGCGATCCGCACCCTGGTGCAGACTTCGCTGCGTTCGATTGTCGGTGAAATGAAACTGGATGATGCACTGTCGTCACGTGATCAGATTAAGGCCAAGCTTAAGACGTCGATTTCCGATGATATCGCCGATTGGGGTATTACACTCAAGACCGTCGAGATTCAGGATATTAATCCTTCGGGCACGATGCAGGCTGCCATGGAAGAGCAAGCTGCCGCCGAGCGTCAGCGTCGCGCCACAGTGACCCGCGCTGAGGGCGATAAGAGTGCTGCTATTTTGACTGCCGATGGTCGTCTTGAAGCCTCCCGTCGCGATGCTGAAGCTCAGGTAGTGCTGGCTGAAGCCACGAAAACCGCCCTGACCAAAGTCAGTGACGCAATTCAGGACAAAGAGCTACCGGCCATGTATCTGCTCGGCGAGAAGTATGTGGAATCTCTCCGTGAAATGGGCAAGTCGCAAAATTCCAAGCTTGTGATACTGCCAGCGGATATTCCTGCGGCGGTGCGCGGTATTATGAACAACACCAAATAATCCGCTAGCTAGAGCGAGACAGGTCAACCAAGTAATGAGTTTGGCGTTGGTACAGAGAATGTTTTTAGTGAAGGGATCACTTATGAAAAATCAGACAATGTCATTACTGGGTTTGGCCCTTGTGGCTGTAATCACCAGTGGATGCGCCAACGGCTATCGCGATTATGGTGCGCCTAAGCAGATTATTATTGATAGTAAGGGGGTCGATATGGATGCCTATTACGATGATCTTGGCGACTGTGAGCACTATGCGCAGCACGTGGATGTCAGTGCTGAAACCACTGAAGGTGTGGTGAAAGGGGCTGTATTAGGTGGTGTTCTGGGTGCCGTGTTGGGCAACCATAAAACCGCCGAACGCAGTGCTGGTGCTGGTGCTGTAGTGGGGGGTGTAAAAGGTAATCAGCGTGCGCGTCATGAGCAAGAACGCATAGTTCGACGCTGTCTGTCGGGGCGTGGTTACCGAGTGTTGAACTAAAGGGTTTTGAA
>CAJQKW010000012.1 GCA_905478975.1 uncultured Pseudomonadales bacterium
GGCACAGTTGCCAGTGGCTACGCCGGTAAGCTATTTGCTGATTATGGAGCGAGGGTAGTCAACCTGGAACCACCGCAGGGGTTTTCTACTCGCCGAATTGAGCCCCTATTAAATAATGGCAACAGTGCTATCCACGGGTATCTTCATGCCAACAAGGAAAGTGTGTGCTGCGATGATCCCCTGACGACCCATCCGGCCATTGCCGCTGCAGATTTGGTGCTGCTGGACTTGAGTACTTTGCCCTCATCTGTATCGGTTGATGATTTTGATACTAATGTCTGTGCTATTAGCTGGTATGGATTGAATGGACCCTATGCAGATTTTAATGGCTCCGATGCGTCGATTTATGCGCTCACTGGGGTGATGCAGGGTGTCGGCGAATCTCAGGGTCCACCGATTATTCCCACTGGGTACCAGCCGCAAATTGTAGGTGGCTTGAGTGCTTTTAATGGTGCAGCAGCCTATCTATTGGGTCAGCACCTTAAGGGAGATGATAAGCCCGCCGCTTTTTGTCTTGATGCCTCAATCTGGGAGGCTAACATGTGCCTTACCGATATTGGTGCGGCCATGAGTTTTAATCAGGAACCCCTGCCACAAAGAATGGGTATCAATCGATTTGCCCCAACATATCCTCTGGGTATATGGCCTTGCAAGGCTGGCTGGCTGGGGGTGACTGTACTCAATCCTGCGCAATGGTTCGCTTTTTGTGAATTATTAGGGCTGGATGATTTTGCTTCTGAACCCAAATATCAGCACAGCATGGCCAGATTAGAGGATGTGGAAATACTGGAGCCTCGCATTCTTGAGGCTCTGTCACAGCACAGTGCTGAGGATCTGTTCTACAGAGGGCAGGGCATGCGCATTCCACTTGCGCGGGTGCCAACCATGGAAGAGTTATTAACGGTTGATCAATATGTTCAGCGCCAGGCTTTTAGTGAATACAGTTGCGATGGTGATACTTTTCAAGCGCCTTCCTGCCCCTTTAGGCTCTTGGAGACACCACCACTGTTTGGTGGAGATGCTGCCAATCTTGGAGCAGATAATCAGGGCTGGGATACAGAGAGCCTTTCTACCAATGATTCACTGGATACGAGCCAGTGCGACAGCAAGGGAGAAGGAGACTCTATTATCTCCCAAGGACCACTTGAGGGTATTACCATTGTCGACCTTTCAATGGGCTGGGCTGGGCCTTTGGCGACACGCAATCTGGCTGATTTAGGTGCCACCGTTATTAAAATAGAGAGCTGCACGCGTTTTGACTGGTTTAGAAGCTGGGAGGCCAGTCAAGAATGGATAGACAATAATGGCGCCGAGAAAGAGGTGCGGTTTATTAATCTCAATCGCAACAAACTGGATGTCACTCTGGACTTTGAATCGAAAGTTGGCAGAGATCTACTGCTGCGATTAGTGGCTAAAGCAGACGCCGTGATTGAAAACTACTCTGGCGCTGTACTACCTAAACTTAAACTGAATTATCCGGTGCTTAGAGAGGTCAACCCTCAATTGGTGATGGTGTCCATGCCCGCCTTTGGTGGTACAGGGCCCTGGGCTAAATTTCGTGCCTATGGTTCTACCGTTGAGCAGTCGGCAGGGTTGCCCCATTTGCAGGGCAGCGAGCACCAACCCCCGACCATGCTGCATGTTGCCTTTGGTGATGCCATAGCCGGTCTTTATGGCAGCGCTGCGCTGCTCACGGCTCTTTTTCATAAAAAGAAAACTGGCCAGGGCCAGTTTGTAGATCTTAGTCAGGTCGAGTGCCTGTTGCCCCATGCAGTGCATGGTATGGTGCATCAGTCGGTTAATAGTGAGCCACCTTTGCGTCAGGGAAATTTTCATCCGGACTATTTTATTCATGCCGTCTTTGCCTGCGAGGGCGAAGAGCAATGGATACTAATTCAAGTGGAAACCGAACAGCAGTGGAATTCAGCCGCCGAGCAAATACCGACTCTCCAGCAGTTTAATAAATTAAGCCCAGACCAGCGACGGGCTAGTTTTGAAGATATACAGCAGTCTCTGACTGACTGGACTGCGACCCAGCAGGCCCGGGGATTGATGCATAAACTGCAATCCGCCGGTGTGACCGCCATTGCGCTTAACAGTGCCTCAAACTTAATGGATGACCCCCATCTGATTGCTCGGGGCTATATGCAATTTATTACCCACGATTTTATGGGTGAGCAGCCCCATCCCAGTTCTCCATGGAGACCGGGCAGGGAGGCGATTCCTGTCAGGACCCCAGCGCCGACATTGGGGCAACATAACCAGCAGATACTGGGTGGGCTGTTGGGGCTCTCAGATAGCCAATTAGAAATATTAAATCAAGACGGCATCATTGGTAACAAACCACGACTTGCCTAGCGCTAAGGGTTATCACAAGCCATTGGCGATAATTAAAGCCAATGGTTTGTGATAATTAAAGCCATTAGCGACAATTAAAAGCCTTTAACCATAATTAAAGGCCATCAGCGGGGATAAAATTTATGCAGTCTCAAGGAATACTTATTGCCAACCGGGGTGAGATATCAATCCGAATTGCACGCGCCGCAGCGGATATGGGTATCAGATCGGTAGCCGTTTATTCGAGCGATGACTACAATAGCCTGCACACCAAGATTGCCAATGAAGCCTTATTACTCACCGGCACGGGCGCTCAGGCTTACCTTGATATTGAGCAGATTATACTGGCAGCCAAAGCAGCCAACTGTGATGCTATCCACCCGGGATACGGATTTTTATCTGAGCGTGCAGACCTGGCGGCAAGCTGTGTGGCGGCAGGAATTACCTTTATAGGGCCCAGTGAAGCACACCTAAAACTATTCGGTGACAAAGGTGCCGCAAGGCGAGCAGCGATTGATGCCGGTGTGCCGGTGTTAGCGGGAACGGATCATGCTGTGACCCTAGAGCAGCTGACTGAATTTTTCGATACTGTTAATGGGTCCATTATTATCAAAGCCGTTGCCGGTGGTGGTGGCCGCGGCACTCGTATAGTGCATAAAAAAGAAGATCTTGAAGAAGCCTTTGAGCGATGCCAATCTGAAGCGACGGCAGCCTTTGGTCTCGGCGATGTCTATGTCGAAGAATTTTTGGCGCGAGCCAGACATATTGAAGTGCAAATACTGGGTGATTCGATGGGTAATATCGTTCACTTTGGAGAGCGGGAATGCTCTGTTCAGCGGCGCAACCAAAAAGTCGTCGAAATTGC
>CAJQKW010000013.1 GCA_905478975.1 uncultured Pseudomonadales bacterium
ACTTTGCCACTGGAGGCTGAAAGAGAGTTGCCAACGCGGGTCAGCAGTCCGGCGAAACCCGGCTGTAAGTTGGCGCTGCCAGAGACAAATGAGCCCTGACTGGCAAGACGAACAAGAATTTTGTCGCCGTCCCGCTCTACTTCCGCAAGTCCGTTTTGAATATCGGCGGCCAGGGACAGACGTATCTGTTGATACTGATCATCGGCATCCTGTCGTCGCTGATTGGCACTACCACCCGATGATTGGCTGCTGTCGCTGTCTGACTGGGCGCCGCCGCGCTGTTCTCCCGAGGCCAGCTGCTGTTTGCGCACTTCAATTTCGGTAGACAGATTGGACTGCAACTCGACCACTTTCGATGCCACCTCAAGAGTCATCTGGCTGACTGGGCCACCGGCGCCCATGCCCGCATCATCTTTGTCTTGGCCACCACTGGAACTGTCTGAGCGCAACTCGACCACGACTTTGTTATCTTCGATTCTGACCGTGACCTGACCCTGCTCGATCTGCTCGGCAAGGGCCGCTTGAACACTGAGGAATTCTTCTTTGGTTTTGAAATCAGCATCTTTTGATTCGGTTTTTTTAACGATAAATTCTTGAGAAATATCTTCCGAGCGCTGTCGTTTTTGGTCGATCACTGTGGGCTCGGCCATGGCTGGTGTGTATTCCTGCTTAACCATGCTGGTGGCGGTGGGAATGGAGATTCTTGGTATTATGCGGGCGACACCAAAAGCGGATCTCAGGGAGCCTGCGATCTGCTTAAATTTGGGCACATTGACTTCGGCAAATGACAGCAGCAGTACAAAGAACGCCATCAGCAGAGTCGCCATATCAGCAAAGGTCGCCATCCAGGATGGCGCCCCGCCCTTGCAGGGCGGACAGTCTTCAGCTGGCGGTGCGGAGGGCTCTTGAACAGCACCGCCCTCCGGGGCTTTATCGAGCTCTTGATCATCTGCCATGGTATGGGTTACGCGGCCGCTAGCTTGGAGCGGGCTTTGGGACCCAGGAAGGAGCCGAGGAAGTCACTCAGGACACGGGGGTTACCGCCGTCCTGAATAAAGAGTATGCCTTCGATAATCAGTTCATTGTTGGCGGCTTCTAAATCCGCTTGGTTCTCTAACTTCATGGCGATCGGCAGACAGATCACGTTGGCTAGAATTGCACCGTACATGGTGGTCAGCAGAGCAACCGCCATGGCCGGGCCAATGGATTTTGGATCGCCCATATTGCCAAGCATCTGCACCAGTCCAATAAGGGTTCCAATCATGCCCATGGCCGGTGCAATTTCACCCCAGGCAGAGAATATTTTTGCACCCCGAGCGTGGCGCTGTTTAGTACTGCTCAACTCTCGATCCAGTGAGCTTTTGATTATCGTCGGGTCGGTGCCATCCACTAACATGGACACCGCTTTGGACATGAAGGGGTTGTCGATTTCCTGACCTTCGAGAGCGATCATGCCGTCTTTGCGGGCAATGGTGGCGAGATCAACAATTTGCTCAATCAAGGCTCCTGGCTCATCGATTTTGTTTTTGAAGGTCTTGCCCATAACGCCCATAGCGCCGAGAAATTCCCCCAGGGAAGAACGGAACATCACAACCATGATCGAGCCGCCGACCACGATGAGCAGTGACGGGGTATCGATAAATGCGGCCATGTCGTCGATGGCCATAAAAATCAAACCGAAGGCGCCGAGCAGGCCAATAATCGTTGCGAGATCCATGAATAGTCCTTACCAATGTCGAAAATTTTAATCGCCCGATTGCGTTTTCAGGCGGCACTAATATTTTTTGCTGCTGTTTCTCGGAGTAATGTCTGCGCCCAAATCACCACTGAAGCGACTTACTCTTTGACTACCCCTATATATCGGCAGCTCTGCCAAAAGGTTGAGGGCTGTTAATAGTAAGTTTAGGGTTAGGGTTTAAATAGGTCCCCCGAGACTAGAGTTATTGCTCTAACTGTCGATAGATAAAGTAGTGGGTGAAAGGAACAAATTACCGCACTAGGATATAGTAAGCTATGCTTATATAGCAGCGTAACTTCATCTTTCACGGATGTCGCGGATCTGCCTGAATTGGAACTGAGAGCTAGAATTGAGAGCTATGACCCAGGGTCTATCTCTTCCCAGATACGAGGAGGCTACATTGTGATGTCGAGACCCAACAAATTGCCTAGCCGCAGAATCTTGACCCTGTTATCCGCCATGACAATGTTATTGCTACTCAACAGCTGTGGTGACTATCGCAGTGCCGAGACCTGCGCCGAGAGTATTCCCCGAGGTGAAAAAGGTCGCTTTGTGGTCAATAACGAAGGCTTCGCCAGAGACAGTGAAAGCGATGTGGTCTGGTATCGCTGCTCCGCGGGTCAGCGCTACTCCAATTTTCGCTGCAAGGGTGAGATACTCTATCTCAACTGGGAAGATGCCATGGACTATGCCGTGGAGTTCTCAGAAAAATCCGGTATCACTTGGCGCCTGCCTACAGACAATGAAATGCAGTCGGTCACCGAAGATTCCTGTGTGGCACCGGCCATGAACCACAATGTGTTTCCAGAGATTGCGGTTTCAAACCACTGGACCTCAAGCAGAACGCTGCATCAGGATGTCTTTCGCTGTGCGGTGAACACCTACAGCGGCCGACTCTCTTGCCGTCAGGCGCGTGCAGTTGCCCAGCCGTTTATGCTGGTGCGCGACGAGTAAGGTACTGGGTTACTTGTGCGGACGTTTTGGCTGAAAGCTTAGGCAACTAGTGCCGTCGATCTGAGCCACCGCCAAGCAGGGCAACATCTTCGATTTAAAACCCATGGCCAGGCAGCCATAGGGGGTTTTCGGCTGGTGAGTTATCTGGAAGTGGCGACAGCCCCAGCAATCAATCTTTGTTTTTTCTGGCGGCATCGATCTTCGGTTTCCAAAATTCATGGTAGGCCTTCCACAGAATGGTGCAGACCAACATCACACCAATTAGCGTGGAAAATATATTGGTTAGATCATATCCCTTGAGGCTGCTGACTTCCGGCCTGATCCACATAATCAGAATAATCGGCACCGCCACCAACAGGTAGATGCGGACTAATCTGCACACGGCGCAGGGCGGCTTTGGCTTTTTCTCCTGCATGATTAAACGCTCCTCTGGGCATTTTAAGAAAACATTAGTCTATCAGCTTTGCACTCTGTGCCGCGATGCGATAACGGGCTACCTGCTGGTCGGGCAAAAAGTAGTTCAGCCCTGTATTGATCGTCAGTTGTTGCCCGGACTGAAGGTCTTTGACCATATTAATGGTTCTGGTTTGACCTGCTGGGCCATTGACCTTGAGGACAATACTGCGCATGGCACGGGGGCTGGTATTCACCACCGTCACCAACAGCGCGCCCTTGCTGCTGACTGCCTGGCTAAAGGCTAAAAAGGTCTGAGGTTGCAGCTGCAAGTTGACCTGCAGAATTTTTTCACGGCTCTGGATGCCCAGCTGGCCGGGAGCCTGAGCGGCCTGCTGAAAATAGCTCTGGGCCTGCTGGTACTGTTTTTGCCCCAGGGCCAACTCCCCAAGATAGTAGCTAGCGGTTGCCGTGGGCAGCAGTTCGTAGCTGCGCTTAAAATCCGCTTCGGCAGCACTTTTGTCGCCCTGCTTGTAGCGCACAACACCGCGGCCTAAGTAAGGGCTGTAGAGGGCGGAGTTTTTGCCGATTGCCGTGGTGTAGGATTTTTCTGCATTGCCCGGCTTCTCGAGCAGAGTCCAGGCCTGACCGCGCAATAGCCAGAACTGTGCTTCGTCCGGCTGTAGGGCCACCGCCCTATCCAGGTGTTTAATGGCTGCACCGGGCTCTTCGTCCGCCAGAGCTTGGGTGGCTAGCTTTTCTGCGGCATAGGCCGGGGCATCACTGGTCAGCTGGGCGATGGCCTGCTGATAGCGCTGTCGATAACGTTTACCCGGGGCAAAGTCTGCGACACGCAGTTTATTCGCGGCGACGCGCTGAGCTGAGGGTGGGTGGCTGGCAAATAGGCCACTGAGAAAATCCGCCTGTCGCGACTTGCTCAGCTCAACAAAGGTCTGCTGTAATTCCACTGCTCCCTGCGCCTCATAGCCCGCTTTGGCCATATAAGCCATGCCGTAATAATCGGATTCCAGTTCGTCATCGCGACCATATTTTGCCATCCAGGCGGCGCTGCCCAGTTGCGAGGCCATACCATAGAGCTGCTCGCCAGCCTGCCCCTGAGCGGCCACGCCCACAGCCACCATGCCGATATTGGCCAGGGTGCCCGCAGTCATTTGAGTGGCGCCGTGACGGGCGGCGGCATGCACAATCTCGTGGCCGAGCACCGCGGCCAGCTGTGCCTCGTCGTCGAGTAGCACTAGCAGGCCAACGTTAATGGCGATCTTGCCACCCGGTAGAGCCCAGGCGTTGGGTACGCGATTGTTCAGCACAACAAATTCATAGGGTAGGTCTGGGCGATCACTGACCGCGGCGAGCCTGTTGCCGACACCGCGAATATAGGTTTGCAGCGCGGGATCAAGATAGTAGTCACCACCCTGAGATTGACGCGACGGGGAGTAGTTTTTCTCACCTATGGCAACTTCCTGTTGCGGTGAGATAATTGACAGCTGGCTTTTGCCGGTCACTGGGTTAACTGAACAGCCGGTAATGACAAACGCCAATACAACAGCTACTAATCCATTTCGCATTCCCTGTCTCCATCGATTTTGCATAGTATTTCCCCGTCCATGAGATAAAACTGAAACCTATCGGATTTAAAGCGGTGCTAAAAATAGAGCCTCGCGCGCGTCTCGCAAGTTGATATAATAACATCATTAATTCTAGCTAATTTCCACTAAACGGCGCAGTTTACTTATGTTAGTTGTTATATCTCCGGCAAAAAAACTCGATTATTCAAGTTCTATTGAAGCACCTCTGCTGTCACAACCGGCGTTGTTAGATCATGCTGAGGAGCTTTCACAGGGCCTAAAAAAGCTGGCACCTCAGGATGTTTCTAGCTTGATGCACCTTAGCGATAAGCTTGGGGCACTCAATTACGAACGCTTTCAAGAGTGGCAGACACCCTTTAATGGCGATAATGCCCGAGCTGCAGTCTTGGCCTTTAAGGGCGATGTCTATCAGGGCTTGGATGCGGACAATATGAGCGCAGCGGATTTGCACTGGGCTCAGGATCATCTGCGAATTCTCTCAGGGCTCTATGGTGTGCTGCGACCTCTGGATCTGATGCAGGCCTATCGCCTGGAGATGGGCACCAAGTTTGCCAACCCAAGAGGCAAGGATCTCTACCAGTTTTGGGGCGATATTATTACTCAGGAACTGAATCAAGTGGGGTCGTCGGTGCTGGTTAATTTGGCCTCGAATGAATATTTTAAGTCTGTGCGCAAAAAAGATATTACCGCGCGCATTGTGACGCCGGTGTTTATGGACAAGAAAGACGACAAGTACAAAATTATTAGCTTTTATGCCAAAAAAGCGCGGGGCTTGATGAGCCGCTATATTATTCAAAACCGGATCAGCGCAATCGAGCAGATCAATCAGTTCGACACTGATGGCTATGTCTACAATGCCGCCCTCAGCGAAGCGGATGCGCCGGTGTTTTTACGCGGCTAGTTTTACGCGCTAAAATTACGCGGCTAACGTTACAGGTTAATATTGACCCGCTAATAGGTTAGAGGCAACTCGCCTAACTAAACCGCAGCAACCCGATCAGGAGCAGTCGTTATTTTTAAGGATAAACCGTTCTCCCAAGCCTGCGAGAACAATAAGGCGCCTATTTTTCATCTGCTGGCGCCGCTGCTGCGGAGCAAAACCCATCTATTGGAGATCGGTTCTGGAACCGGTCAGCACGCGGTGTGGTTTGCCAACGAGCTGCCCCACTTGATCTGGCAGACCAGTGATCTGATTGAAAACCACTCGGGCATTTTACAGTGGATCAGCGACTATCCCTCGACCAACCTGCGGGCGCCCATCAGCTTAGATGTCGCCGCTGAAGATTGGCCAAATACTGAGTTTGACGCTATCTATACTGCTAATACGGCCCATATTATGGCCTGGCATGAGGTTCAGGCAATGTTCCAGCGGGCCGCCTCAAGCCTTCAAACTAATGGGCTTTTCTGTCTTTACGGGCCGATGAAGTATGCTGGTGAATTTACCTCGGAGAGCAATCGACTGTTTGACCAAAGACTGCGTGAGCAGGTTGCCCACCGTGGTATTCGGGAATTTGACGCGATCAATAAATTGGCCATGGACGCCAATCTAATACTGCTCGACGACCATGATATGCCCGCCAACAACCGGCTGCTGATTTTCGAGAAAATCAGCTGAGATAGAGTGCTTTTCTAGAAAATCAGCTGAGATAGAGTGCTTTTCGAGAAAATCGGCTGAGATAACCTGCTTTGGCAAACACTTATCTTAGGGGTTCAACAGATAGTCCCCGGCTAGCCCGATAAAAATAATCATACCCACCCGGTGGTTGCTCAAAAATGCTTTGAAGCAGGCATCGCGATCCCGCCCCCGACTCACCCGATACTGATTGATAAAGTACCCTGCCGCGACGGCGAGCCCTGCAAAGTACATCAGACCACGGCCAAACAGTATTCCTGCAGTCACCATCAGCAGCACCACGGCAAGCTGTAGCAGGCCAATAATCAACAGGTCATAGCGGCCAAACAATATTGCGGTGGATTTGATGCCGATGCGCAGATCATCTTCGCGATCGACCATGGCATAGTAAGTGTCAAAGGCGATAGTCCAACAGACCACGGCGACAAATATAACCCAGAGCTCAGCGGGCAAGCCATTGTTGTGGGCGGCAAAGGCCATCGGCGTGGACCAGGCCCAGGCGATACCCAAGCCCAGCTGAGGCCAGTGGGTAAAGCGCTTTAAAAAGGGATAGAGGGTCGCTGCAGCAGCGCCACCAAAGGCCAGGGTGATGGTTAATGTATTGGTTAACAGTACCAGTATCAGGGCGGTAAACAGCAGTGCAAAAAACAGCGCTAGAGCGGTACTGGCACGGATTTCGCCGGAGGGCAGTGGCCGCAGACGAGTGCGTTCCACATCGCCGTCAACATGGCGGTCGGCGTAATCATTGATCACACAGCCCGCGGCGCGCATAACAATCACCCCAAGGCAAAAAATTATCAGATTGGCAGCGCTGGGCTGGCCGCCACTGGCAAACCATAGCGCCCAGAGGGTGGGCCACAGCAGCAGGTAGGTGCCGATGGGTTTGTCGAGGCGCATCAGGCGCAGCCATCGATTAGCCATTGGGGGCTGGGCAGCTGAGGGCTGAGGAGCTGAGGGATTAGTCATAGGCATGGCTCGTAGTGATGTTGTTAGCAACATCCTGTAATGAAAAGCTTGGTAAAAAGACTTCGCAGACCAGCAGCGGTTTCGCCGACAGCTTAAACACCGATCGACGGCCCCAGGCGCGCTTATCCAGAGGCACCAGCTGTGTTGATAATGGTTGGCCATCAGGCTCGATGCAGGCCCATTGAAAAGGCTCCCGAGTCATGGTCGGATCACTGAATAACAGTGCCCCCAGAGGCCGGCTATCGAGATGGCGCAATTTGCGCAGACGGCCAGTAAGGGTTTGCAGGGGAATAACGCTGCGGGCAAATACCCAGGGTACGCCACCGCCGTACAATAGAACTTCGCGAACTAGAGCCAGGCGGTGCTCAGGTAGTGACAGCGCTCGACGCTCGGAGAGACTCGGGCGCTGTAGTGACTGGCTCAACACTTCGACCTTAAACTGCCCATCACAAGCATGGATCAGCCGCTCGGTAAGCGAGCCGCGGTTCATTAACCAATCCCACCAGAAGGGTGGAACAATGGTGTTACTAGCTGCCGTTGATTGGCGCCACATAGCCTTATTAGAAAAATGTGTTGGGCTCAAAGAGCGGATAGCTTTAGGGGTTTTTGGCATAGATGTCACGACCGTCGAACTGCCCACGAAAGCGCTTATATTCCCATTGATACTGTTCCGGGGCCAGAGCCACAATGCGGGCCACGTCGTCATTTAGCGCAGTGACTGCGGTCACCTGATCATCGCTGTAAAGATCCTCGTTGACCGGCAAAAAATGCAGCCTCCAACCGCCGGGTTCACGCAGGGCCGTAGCCAATAGGGCTCGACTGTGGGAGCGCTTCAGTAGATTGGTCACCAGAGTCATGGTCGGTACCGGCACACCCATAAAGGGGACTTCGACACCGCCGTTAGCCCCCGGCTTTTGATCCGGCAAGATGGCGGTGGTCTCACCGCGCTTTAAGGCTTTGATCAGTCCGGCAACACCACGGACATCGGTGGGCACCAGCGTGGCACCGGATTTTTCCCGGGAGGATTTTATCCAGCGACCCAGTGGCGCTATTTTGGGTGGCTCATAGAGAGAGGTCATCTTGGTTTGCGGGGAGAGCCACAGGCCAATCACTTCCCAGTTGCCTTGATGGGGAATGATTAGCAGTGTGCCGGGATCAGCAGCCAGGGACTCTTGCAGTAGTTCCAAGCCCTCGACGGCGACGATCTTATTTTCCAGCCAGGCTGTGGAGCTGCTCCAGACTCTGGGTGTTTCGAAAAACGCTTGGCCCAGCTGCAACATACGCTGCTGGCAGAGCGCCTCGATAGCGGCGTCTGCAAGCTCTGGGTAACAAAGTCGTAGATTGACCCGGGCGACCCGCACTGGGGTGAGTTTGAGGCTGTAAATCAGACGACCGACGCCACGGCCTAAGGCGCGACTGAGGCGCAACGGCAGGAAGGCAAAGCTTCGCAACAGTAAGACTAGAATAGCGTTTTTCAAATCTGTTATTTAACCTCGCGCCGAGTATCTAGCGGGTTTTGGCCCCTGCTAGAGCGTCTTATTCAAAGAGTACTTTTTCTAATAGTCTTTGTTATTGAAACCCTAATAGTCAGAGCGTAGCGATCAATTCATCACGGAGATAGGCGCGCAGGTCTTCGCCAATTTCGCCGTGCAGTAGACCCAGTTCGATATTGGCCTTGAGCAGACCCATCTTGCTGCCACAGTCATAGCGGGTGCCGGCGTATTCATAGGCCAAGACCTGCTCTTCGGTAAGCAGTGTTTGAATCGCGTCGGTAAGCTGAAACTCTCCACCGGCGCCGGGCTTGAGGTTGGCCAGATGTTTAAAAATTTGCGGGGTGAAAATATAGCGACCGGTGACACCCATATCCGAGGGGGCATCTTCAAACGCGGGCTTTTCAACAATCTTGTCCAACAGGTGAACCCGGTCAGCCTGAGGCCGGCCACTGATAACGCCATAGTTGGAAATTTCTGGGCCCGGGACCTTTTGTACCGCAACCACTGAGCTTTTGTAAAACTCGTAGAGCTCAACCATCTGCTGCACGGCGCCTTTTTCGCCGTGAATCAGGTCGTCGGCCAAAATCACTGCAAAGGGCTCATCCCCAATCAGGTGGGCCGCGGTCAATACCGCGTGGCCCAGACCCAGCGCTTCGTTCTGGCGAATATAGGTACAGCTGACCCCTTTGGGGACGATATTTTGCGCGATATCCAGAAGCTTGGTTTTATTGCGCTTTTCGAGTTCGTGTTCCAACTCATAGGCTTTGTCAAAGTGATCGGCAATGCTGCGTTTATTGCGTCCAGTAATAAAGATCATTTCAGTAATACCAGCGGCGACTGCTTCTTCAACCGCGTACTGAATTAAGGGTTTGTCGACAACAGGGAGCATCTCTTTCGGGTTGGCTTTGGTTGCGGGTAAGAACCTTGTACCCATACCGGCTACTGGAAATACTGCTTTGCGAACCTTTTCACCGTGTCGTACATGTGCCATGGAAACCCTTCCTCTGGATAATTAATCTGTGCTTGTCACGCAGGTTATTCCTGCAGCTTGGTTAGTGGCGGGTATTATATCCATAACCGATTGGGTTTCGGGGACTTTAATTAAGGCTTTAGCGCCCTTCCGGCCTTTCTTTATTGGGCTGCCGCCCTATAATTGCCCATTCGCGATAAAAATACCCTTTTAACTGTTCCTTACATCCGCAGGTATCCACCTTGAACAATGTCGGCACGCCCCCTGAAACCTTTCAGGCGCTAATTATCAGACTGCAACAATACTGGGCTGACCAGGGTTGTGTGGTACTTCAGCCCCTGGATATGGAAGTGGGTGCGGGCACCTTTCATCCGGCCACATTTTTGCGCGCCATTGGTCCAGAAAACTGGAATAGCGCCTATGTACAGGGCTGTCGCCGTCCAACTGATGGCCGCTACGGTGAAAACCCCAATCGACTGCAACATTACTATCAGTTTCAGGTCGCCATGAAGCCGTCACCCAGTGACTTTCAGGAACTCTATTTGGGTTCGCTGCGCTCTCTGGGTATCGACACCGAAGTGCACGATGTGCGCTTTGTTGAAGATAACTGGGAATCGCCAACTCTGGGTGCTTGGGGCATTGGCTGGGAAGTGTGGCTTAACGGTATGGAAATTACCCAGTTCACCTATTTCCAACAGGCTGGCGGACTTGAGTGCTTCCCTGTCACCGGTGAGATCGCCTATGGTTTGGAACGCATTGCCATGTATCTCCAGGGTGTCGACAGTATCTATGATTTGGTCTGGGCCCATGGCCCGCAAGGCGACGTGACCTACGGTGATGTCTTCCACCAGAATGAAGTGGAGATGTCGACCTATAACTTTGAGCACGCTGATGTCGACGCGCTGTTTGCCCAGTTTGATCAATGTGAAAAAGACAGCATGTCACTGGCTGCCAGCGGCTTGCCACTGCCCGCCTATGAAATGGTGATGAAAGCCTCCCACGCCTTTAACCTGCTAGATGCCCGTCATGCCATTTCGGTGACTGAGCGTCAGCGCTATATTTTGCGCGTGCGCACTCTGGCCCGCACGGTTGCTCAAGGCTACTTTGATTCACGCCTGGCCCTGGGATTCCCTTTGGCTGACAAGGATCTCGCCGAAGAGGTGATGGCTCGAGTGGCCAAGGAAAAAGCCCAGCAGCAGGCTAAGCAAGAACGAGCAGATAAAGCGGGAGCAGCCAAGTGAGCAAAGATTTTCTAGTGGAAATTGGCACCGAAGAGCTGCCACCGAAAGTATTGCGTCAGCTGTCTGAGACCTTTGCCGATGGCATTACCAAGCGCTTGGCAGACCTACAGCTCAGTTTTACCGAGATGACCGCCTATGCCGCGCCGCGCCGCCTAGCCGTAGTGATCACAGATCTCGCTGAGCAGACCCCGGACCAGGATATAGTCAGTTGGGGTCCCCCCGCCAAGGTCGCCTTTGGCGCCGATGGCCAGCCAACCAAAGCAGCGGAAGCCTTTGCCAGAAAGAATGGCCTTGAAGTGGCCGCTCTGGCTGGATTGGTGGAAAACGATGGCCAGCAGGACAAGCTCTGTGTGCGCCAGACCCTAGCCGGCAGCAACACCGAGGCGCTGCTGGGTGAGATCATCAATCAGTCTTTAGCTGCATTACCCATTCCCAAGCCCATGCGCTGGGGCCGCAGTCGTCAGGAGTTTGTGCGGCCGGTGCAGTGGGCGGTTGTGTTGTTTGGCGATCAAACTGTGGAAACCACTATTCTCGGTTTAACCAGTGGTAATCTCAGTCGCGGCCATCGCTTTCACAGCACCGGCAATATTGAAATCACATCGCCTCTGGCCTATCGCGACACGCTCTACAACGCCTTTGTGATGGTCGATTTCGCTGAGCGCCGGGAGTTGATTCGCGGTGGTGTTATTGCAGCTGCGAAGAGCGCCAACGGCAATGCTGTGATCGATGAGAACCTTCTGGAAGAAGTCACCTCATTGAATGAATGGCCAGTGCCCCTGATAGGTCGCTTCGAGGAGCACTTTTTAAAAGTGCCCGCTGAAGCTCTGGTCTCATCCATGGCCCAGCATCAGAAGTACTTTCATGTGGTGGACGGTAACAATCAGCTGTTGCCGCTGTTTATTACTGTGGCCAATATCGCCAGCCGTGATCCCAAGCAGGTTATCGACGGTAACGAACGAGTGATTCGCCCACGTCTCGCTGACGCAGCGTTTTTCTACAATACCGATTTAAAGACCAGTCTTGAGGCACGGCGCGAGTCCCTGCGCAAGATTGTCTTCCAATCCAAGCTCGGCAGTGTCTATGACAAGACCGCCAGGGTCAGTGCGCTGGCTAAAGTGTTGGCGCCATCTGTCGGCGCCGATGTGGCTGCTGCCGGTCGCGCTGGTGAGCTGTGCAAGTCCGATCTGGTCAGCGAGATGGTTGGCGAGTTTGCCGATCTTCAGGGTGTAATGGGCCGCTACTACGCCCTTAACGACGGTGAAGACGCCGCCGTAGCCGAGGCCTTGCTGGAACAGTATCTACCGCGTTTTGCTGGCGATAAGATTCCCGCCACGGCCACTGGCACAGCCCTAGCTCTGGCGGATCGACTGGATACCTTGGTGGGGATCTTCAGCATTGGCCAGCAGCCTTCAGGGTCGCGGGATCCATTTGCCCTGAGACGCGCCAGCTTGGGTATTTTGCGCATCATTATTGAGCGCAATATCGACATGGATCTGAAAGTGGCCATTGAAGCGGCGGCACAACAGCTAGCCCTGACTGACACCTCTGATGAGCTATGCGTGCAAGTACTCACTTATGTCACAGAGCGCTTAAAATCTTGGTATCGCGACGATGGTATTACGCCTGAGGTGTTTGCCTCAGTGGCCGCATTGGGGCTTTCTAACCCCCTGGATATAGATTCCAGAGTTAAAGCGGTGGATCAATTTTCCCGAGCACCAGAAGCGGTGGCTCTGGCCTCGGCCAATAAGCGCGTATTAAATATTTTGGCCAAGCAGGATGACAGCAGCCTTGCCGCGAAGGTCGATCCTTCGCTGTTTGAAGATTCTGCCGAGACGCAGTTGGCGGCAGATATTCAGCGCCTAAGTCAGCTTATTGCGCCACTGGTCAATGAACGGGATTATATCGGCGTACTCGCCGCTCTGGCGACTCTGCGGGAGCCAGTGGATGTGTTTTTCGAGGGCGTTATGGTGATGGCAGATGATCTACAGATTCGCGCTAATCGCCTGGCGTTGCTCCACAGCCTGCGACAGTTATTTTTAAATGTGGCGGACATTTCCCACTTGGTCGTGAGTAAATAGTAATCATATGGAAAGCCTCTAGCTAGAGACGAAAGATGCTATTCAAAAGCACCTAGCGGGACCTATTAATCACGCCTATTTTAACGGGGAGTATCAATGGAATGATAAGAATTTGGCAGAGCATCAGAGCTCTTGGGTTTTATACTGGGTTGATTTTATTGGTGCTGCTAATGCTCTTAGTGCTATGCATCGTCGGCTTCCTGCCCTTCCGCTATCGCCAGCGCTGCGTCACCTCAGGCAATAAACTACTTATGCTGTGGCTGCAATTCACCTGCGGCGTGCGCATCAAGGTCCGTGGTCTGGAGAATATTCCCAGTAGCGCCTGTGTGGTGCTGAGCAACCATCAGAGTACCTGGGAGACCTTCTTTCTACAGCAACTATTTGTCCCCGCGAGCATGATTCTCAAGCGCGAATTGCTCTGGATCCCCCTATTTGGTTGGGGGTTGTATTCGATGCGCGCCATTGCCATCAAACGATCAAATCCCGCTGGCGCTATTCGCCAAGTGTTAAAGCAGGGTAAGCAACGTCTAAGCCAAGGCATCAATGTGGTGATTTTCCCGGAGGGGACGCGCATTCGCACCGCCGAAGTGGGTTCTTTTATGACCAGCGGTGCGGCACTGGCGAAAGCAGCTGGGGTGCAGATACTGCCTGTGCGCCACGACGCTGGGCATTGCTGGCCTGCCAAGAGCTGGCTAAAGACCCCGGGTACGATTAATTTGGTGATTGGGCCGCCGATTGATACAGCTGAGGGGAAGCCTCGGGAACTGACCGAGCGGGCTCATCAGTGGATTGCAAACGCCCTGTAGGCAACGGGGTGCGCGGGCTTAAACTTCATATCATCATAAGCTAACGGCTTTTGTCACAACGAGCTGAAGCTCTTGTCATAATAAGCTGATGGCTCTCCATCCCGAGACTCCGCTTCAATCACAGCAGTGAACAAACAAAAACGCCGCCTCAATTGGGGCGGCGTTTTTGTATTTCTGTAACGATTCAAGACAGATTAGACGTCCAAGTTAACCACTGACAGCGCATTAGTTTCAATAAAGTCACGACGGGGTTCGACCTGATCACCCATCAGGGTGGTAAACATCTGGTCTGCAGCGATGGCATCTTCAATGGTCACCCGCAACATGCGTCGCACATCCGGATCCATCGTCGTATCCCAGAGCTGGCCCGGGTTCATTTCACCCAGTCCTTTATAGCGCTGGGTGCTAATGCCTCTGCGTGACTCTGCCATCAGCCAATCCAATGCTTCGGTAAAGCTTTCAACTTGGGCGTTGCGCTCTCCGCGCTTAACATAGGCGCCCTCTTCAATCAGCCCCTGTAGAACCTCACCGAGACCGGCGATGGCACGGTACTCGTTGGCGGCAAACAGCTCACGGCTGAGCAGGTGGTAATTGGGAATGCCGTGGGCGGTAATCTCGACCTTTGGCTGGAAGATATTGCGCTCTTTATCCTCATCTACTAAGACTTTATAGCGATGGGTGCCATTATCAGATAGTTCAAGCTTTTCCTGAAGTTCGCCACACCAGACCGCAAGATCGCCACTACTTTCAAGAAGTTCCGCAGAGAACTTCGGCGCATAGACCAGCGCATGAAGGATTTCTTTGGGATAGACAAGGGACATTCGATCAATAAGAACGATAACATGGCGGTACTTGCTAACCAGGTCCTCAAGGGCTGTGCCCTGAATGCCGGGGGCGGTAGCATTAACGTGCAACGCCGCGTTTTCAAGGGCCTTGGCGGTCAGATATTCGAGCAGCGCCTCGTCATCTTTTACATATTTCTCGCTCTTGCCACGATTGACCTTATAGAGTGGTGGCTGGGCGATAAAGATATGGCCCTGCTCTACCAGCTCACGCATCTGACGGAAGAAGAAGGTTAATAACAGAGTCCGAATATGCGACCCATCCACGTCCGCATCGGTCATGATAACCACAGTGTGGTAACGCAGTTTCGCCACATTGAACTCTTCAGTACCAATACCACAGCCTAGAGCAGTAATCAGAGTGCCGACCTCAGCACTGGAGAGCATCTTATCGAAACGGGCTTTCTCGACATTGAGAATCTTACCCTTTAGGGGAAGAATAGCCTGCGTGCGGCGATCGCGGCCCTGTTTGGCCGAACCACCTGCAGAGTCTCCCTCCACTAGGTAGAGTTCAGAGAGTGCCGGATCTTTTTCCTGACAGTCAGCGAGCTTGCCGGGCAGGCCAGCAATATCCAAGGCACCCTTTCGGCGAGTCATCTCCCGGGCTTTGCGGGCCGCTTCACGGGCGCGAGCCGCATCGATCATCTTGTTGACGACGGCACGGGCATCCTGGGGGAACTCGAGCAAGAACTCGGTAAATTTCTCACCCATCTCCTGCTCAACAGCCGTTTTCACTTCAGAACTGACCAGCTTGTCTTTGGTCTGGGAGGAGAACTTGGGGTCCGGCACTTTTACCGAGACGATGGCGGTCAAGCCTTCACGGGCGTCATCACCAGTGGTGGCGACTTTGGCTTTGCCATTAATACCCTCTTTCTCAATATAGGTGTTGAGACCGCGGGTCAGGGCTGAACGAAATCCTGCCAAATGTGTGCCGCCGTCGCGCTGGGGAATATTATTGGTGTAACAGTGGATACTTTCCTGAAAGCCATCATTCCACTGCAGAGCCACTTCAACACTGGTACCGTCCTCGCGACAAGTGTTGAAATGCATAATCTTGTTAACAGTGGTTTTGTTGGTATTCAGGAACTCAACAAACGCTCGCAGACCCCCTTCGTAGGCGTAAACCTCTTCCTTGCCGCTACGCTCATCGGCTAAGACAATTCGCACACCAGAATTGAGGAAAGACAGCTCGCGCAGACGCTTGGCCAACACGTCGAAGTGGAATTTAATATTGGTGAAAGTATCAACTGAAGGAACAAAGTGAACCTCTGTGCCAGTCTCTTCGGTATCGCCAACGACGGTCAACGGACCCTGGGGTTCGCCATGAGAGTAATGCTGCTCATGGACCTTACCGCCGCGGCGAATGGTTAGGCGCAATGCCACTGACAGTGCGTTGACCACGGAAACACCCACACCGTGGAGGCCGCCAGAAACCTTATAGGAGTTATCATCGAACTTACCGCCCGCATGCAAGACGGTCATAATAACCTCTGCTGCCGATACACCCTCTTCGTGTATCTCTGTGGGAATACCCCGGCCATTGTCGGAGACAGTAATGGATTCATCCTGGTGAATAACGATTTTGATCTCGGAACAGTGACCCGCGAGAGCCTCATCGATCGAGTTATCAACCACCTCAAACACCATATGGTGCAGGCCGGTGCCGTCATCAGTATCGCCAATGTACATTCCCGGACGCTTGCGCACGGCGTCTAGGCCTTTCAGTACCTTAATACTCGAAGAATCGTAATTCTGTTCGTCAGTCATAAACTCTCTATTCCTGTTGTCTCATCAATCGAAGCCACGCCATGTTCCATGTGGAACATCTTATGTGGCATCTTTTCCAGCAAACATTCAAAATCTTGCTTGTCCACGCCAGTAATAAAGTACTGGCAACCAAGCTCATTGAGATAAGCAATCACCTGGCCTCTATGCTGATAATCAAGCTCAGCGGGCAAATCATCCAGCAAGAAAAGGCAGGATTCACCTGACTTTTCACGGTAGTGGCTTGCTTGCGCTAGCTTAAGCGCATAGACCAAGAGCTTAATCTGCCCTCTAGAGAGATGGTCTGCCGCTGGCTGGCCATCTACCTTTATTCTTATATCGGCTCGGTGCGCACCATGGTTCGTCGTCTTGGTGGCAATATCGCGAGTCTTATCCTGCTCATAGACTTCATCAAGTGGTCGACTATCATCCCAACCGCAGTAGTAGTCAAAACTCACCTCGCCCAACCCATCAAAGGCTCCCACGGCACGATTTATCGGCTCCCGCAGTTCTGCCAGGTAAGCCTGACGAAACTGGGTGATCTGCTCACAGAGAGGCGTTAATTCAGCCGTCCAGGTGCGCAGCAGGGCTTCGTCCATTCTACCATGGCGAAGCAGTTGATTGCGCTGTTTTAGCGTTTTTTGAAAGCGCCTCCACAGCTCGGTGTAACCATGTTCCACGTGGAACACACCCCAATCCAGAAACTGCCGACGCTGTAAGGGGCCACCCTCTAAAAGCATAAAGCTATGGGCATCAATCAATTGGAGGGGTAACTCAGAGACAAGCTGTACCGCAGACTGTAGGGACTTACCATCTACCCGCGCCTCAAACTGGCCCTTAGATGTGCGCTTTATACCCAGCTGATGACTAGAGCCACTTGAATCCCGGGTTAAGCGCGCCGACACAACCAGCTCATCAGCTTGGTTATTCACTACCACCCGAAGATCACGATGACGAAAGGAGCGGCCACGGCCAAGGAGATAGATGGACTCAAGGCAACTGGTTTTACCGCTGCCGTTAGCACCATAGATAATATTAGCTTGAGGGTGACAGAGAAGCTGAACAGCTTCCAGGTTGCGCACCTGAAATATATCCAGCTTGGAGAGAAACATTAGTTAGCAGCGCCGGCCACCATAGAGAAGTAAACCAAGACCTCTCTACAGTCGCATAGGCATAACAACGTAAACGGCGGCGCCGTCAGCAGCGTCTTCTACCAAGGCACTGCTACTGGAATCAGATAAGGTTAAGCGTACAGCATCCCCTTTCAGCACATTGAGCACATCCAGCAGATAGCTGACATTGAAGCCAATCTCCAACTCATCGCCAGCATAGTCCACACCAACTTCTTCTTCGGCCTCTTCCTGCTCGGGATTGTTGGCGACCATCTTAATGGCGCCATTGGAGAGCATGATACGCACGCCGCGGTACTTCTCATTGGAGAGAATGGCTGTGCGACCAAAAGCTTGCTTAAGTTCCGCACGATTACCCTCGACCAGTTTGTCACCGCCCTTGGGTAATACGCGGTCGTAGTCTGGGTAGGCGCCATCGACTAACTTGGAGGTAAAGCAGTAATCACTGCCATTAACACGAATATGGTTTGATCCCATGGCCACACGTACCGAACCTTCGTCGGCAACCAGCCGAGATAGCTCAATAACGCCCTTGCGCGGCAGAATAGCCTTGGTTAACTCAGACACCTCAATACTGCACTCCGCGTCACAGAGCGCCATGCGATGGCCGTCTGTGGCTACTGCTCGGAGTTTGTTGGCACTTACTTCCCAGAGCATACCGTTAAGATAATAACGTACATCTTGCTGCGCCATGGCAAAGGACGTGGCATCGATAAGGTTTTTCAAAATAGCCGCATCAATATCGAATTCGATATTGTTTTCGCCGTTATCCACAGCGGGAAATTCATTAGCTGGGAGCGTCGCCAGGGTAAAGCGACTGCGGCCACTAACTACCTGGGCCTTGCCATCGCTGCTGGAGAACTTAACATTGGCGCCCTCTGGCAGAGAACGACAGATATCCAACAGCTTGCGTGCCGAAACAGTGACTTCTCCCGCCTCGTCCGCACTCACCACGTCTGCATGGCCAATGATTTCCACTTCCAGATCGGTGCCGGTTACCGCTAAGCGCGAACCATCCAACGTCAGCAGTACATTAGACAGGATTGGCAGGGTTTGGCGTCTCTCTACCACACCAACAACCAACTGTAAGGGTTTGAGTAACGCTTCGCGAGAAAGGCTAAATTTCATGGTAAGAATTAATCTCCAGCACTGTTTCAGTTATCTGTTAGAACTCTATTGAGTGTCTATTAAAGGGTCGGCTAAAAAGCCCTACTAATTCGATAGCGTACGATAGAGATTCTTTAAATCCCGCTCTACATCTCTATCCGTACCCTCTAGCTCTTTTACCTTGCGACAGGCATGCAACACGGTTGTATGGTCTCGACCACCAAAGGACTCGCCAATTTCCGGCAAGCTGTAATTAGTCAGGTCTTTGGCCAGCGCCATTGCCACCTGCCGCGGTCGTGCCACGGAGCGACTGCGTCGCTTGGACAGCAAATCGGACATTTTAAGCTTGTAGTAGTCCGCCACCACTCTCTGAATATTGTCTATGGTAACCAGCTTATCCTGTAGCGCCAACAAGTCTTTTAAGGATTCTCGAATTAAATCTATATCGATAACCCGGCCGCTAAATTGGGCATGAGCCATGACCCGCTTCAGCGCCCCTTCGAGCTCGCGAACATTGGAGCGAATGCGCTGTGCAATAAAGAACGCCGCGTCTCGGGACAGGTCCATGCCCGCCTGCTCTGCCTTGTTAATCAAGATCGCCACCCTAGTCTCAAGCTCCGGAGGCTCAACAGCAACGGTGAGTCCCCAGCCGAAGCGGGACTTGAGACGCTCTTCAACGCCATTGATCTCTTTAGGGTAACGATCACAGGTCAGAATCATCTGCTGACCGCGCTCAAGAAGCGCGTTATAGGTGTGGAAAAACTCTTCCTGGCTGCGCTCTTTGCCGGCAAAGAACTGAATATCATCAATCAGCAGTGCGTCCACGGAGCGGTAAAACTGCTTAAACTCATCGATCGCCTTTAACTGCAACGCCTTAACCATATCCGCCACAAACCGCTCGGAATGCAGATAGACAATCTTTGCATCCGGCTTGCGCACCCGCAGAGCGTTGCCCACCGCATGCATTAAGTGGGTTTTACCGAGGCCAACCCCACCGTAGATAAACAGCGGGTTATAGGATCCCCCGGGATTTTCCGCCACCTGCTGGGCCGCGGCCAGGGCCAACTGATTGGACTTGCCCTCAACAAAGCTATCGAAGGTAAAGGCGCTATTGAGATTACTTTTGAGGCTGTGCTCGGCGGCGGAGGTAATAATCGCCGGTGCGGTAATACGCTGAATAAGTGGCCTGTCCTGGGGGGCAAACCCAGACGGCGAGGCACTTTCGTCGATCTGCTGAGGAGCAGTCACCGCGGGCCGGGAAAAGTCTGGCCCATCGCTAATACGGTTGTCACCAGTAGCACCAGCATTCGACAGGACCCGGTTATTCACCCGGTCCGCCTCAGCCTTGAACACCGGCACTTTCTCAGCCTGCGCCACAACCGCCACAGTACACTGCCCAGCATCAAACTGGGCAAACAACTCGGCAATACGGGTCAGAAACTTATTTTTCACCCAGTCTTCGATAAACCGATTGGGTGCAATCAACTGCACTCTCTGGGGCAATTCTGGCGCATCAACGTCACCGATAAACAGCTGCGCCCGCAGGGGTCGTATCCAGGTGTTGAACTGCTGGGCTGGCAACTCACTGCTCAACTGCTTGGTACAACTCGCCCAAACCACCTCAAGTGCGCTTTCATCGATCAACTGTTCGCCACCTGTTAGATTCAAGGCGCCATGCCCTGCAATTGGATTTAAGCCCACTAATTTTGCTTCTTGATTCAATGACAACCCCAAAAATCAACCCAGTGTAATATCGGCAGGGCTCTTCATAAGAGCCAAGGCCGCACTGCCTATTTGATAAACCCCATGGCAAATCGCCACGAAAGCGCCACGATGAAACCGGACATTCGTACTCAAACTTTTTTAATAAGCTTTTTTTTAATAAGCCCTTTATTTAATAAGCCCAAAATTTAATAGCCTATTTTTTTTAATATTCTGTTTTTAGCTGCACTTTTAATACTTGCTGATGCCTTTTATCTACGTCTATCTGCTTTTGGCTACTTATGCCTACTTATGCCTACCTAGCCATTCACTGAGATAGCCCTGCTCTCTACTGCAAGTAAAACGTCCAATAAACGCCCAAAAACTGCCAGCGCCACAGCCTTTTTAACAGCATTGGAGTCTATACGCCTAAAATTAATTTATCCACACCAGAAAAATGTGGACAGTTTTCGTACAATTTATAAACCCTATTTTTTTCAATATGTTAGCGAATATCAAACTTATTTTTACTCACATGGGGATAAATACATACTGGTCAATAATTAACCAACATCTGTTGATAACCTGTTAGTAACCAGTTTAAAACCGGTGTTTAAAACCCTTGCTAAGGGTTGATTAGCCCTTTGTTGATACGCACCAACCTGGAAGGTGACTCGACCACAGAACGGGGTCACTTTCCAATGCAGAAGGACGAAAAGATATGCCCAAGAAGGTCATCGGAGCTGAAGGCTCCTGTGATTTCCGACAGGCGGTCTTGCGCCAACCTCAGATCTTCCGCCAGCAACTCACCGGCACCGCTGCCACTCAACTGCTGCTGACCCACAAACACCAAGTCAAAGGCTGCCTGTAACGCGGTCAGATGCCGACGACGAGCCGAAAACAACCCCTCAGCCCGCTCTTCAAAGCCCATACTGGCGTGGAGAAACCCAACCAGCTCATCCAGCCCGGCTCTGTGCTTCGCTGAAATAGCAAAGCTATTGATTGTTAGATCTAGACGACCAGCAGAATGGCCTGACTGGTCGATCTTATTCAGCACCAGGGTAATAGGCTGCATTGAATCGCCAAAGCGAGCAAAATATTCCGGCCAGATAGCCGTCAAGTCGGGGCTATCCGTTTCATTGGCGTCAACCAAGAACAGCACCAGATCGGCCTTTTCAATTTCCAGCCAAGCGCGCCTGATACCCTCCAGCTCAATTTCATCTGCGCTCTCGCGCAAGCCAGCGGTGTCGACTATGTGCAGCGGCATACCGTCAAGACTAATGGTTTCCCGCAGCACATCTCTGGTGGTTCCCGCCTGTGGCGTCACGATCGCCGCATCACGTCCCGCCAAGGCGTTTAATAGGCTCGATTTACCGGCGTTGGGCTTTCCCGCCAACACGACCGTCATGCCATCACGGAGCAGAGAACCCTGCTGTGCTTTACTTTGGGTATCGGCAATATCAGCAATAAGTTGCCGGAGATTGTCTGCCAACCGCTCATCGGCGAGAAAATCGATCTCTTCCTCGGGAAAATCAATCGCCGCCTCCACGTAGATACGAATATTGATCAGCCGCTGAACCAGCTCATTGACCAGGCGGGAAAAATCCCCCTGCAATGACCGCACCGCAGAGCGCGCTGCCTGGATAGAACTGGCGTCGATTAAATCGGCAATCGCCTCGGCCTGAGCCAGATCCAACTTATCGTTGAGAAACGCTCGCTCACTGAACTCTCCCGGTCGCGCCGGACGGGCACCCAACTCCACGCAGCGCTGCACCAGGGCATCCAGAATCACCGGGCCACCGTGGCCCTGTAGCTCTAATACATGTTCCCCAGTAAAGGATGCTGGCGCCGGGAAATAAATCGCCACGCCCTCGTCAATCACTTCACCATTGCTACCCATAAAACCGCAAAAGGTCGCCTGTCGCGGGAGTAAAGGCTTGCCGATTATGGCAGCGGTAAAGGCACTAACGTCAGCACCCGATATGCGCACAATACCCACACCGCCGCGGCCTGGCGCGGTGGCTATAGCAACAATACTGTCTACACTGTTTTGCACAATCACACCTCAACAAATGAACCCTGATAACCGGACTCTAATAAAAGCACCCCGATAAAAAAGGCCCTCGAAAGGGCCTTAAGATTTATAACTTATTAACTGCTCTATGCAACCACTCTACTTCTTAACCGCTTTACCCGCAGCCGCCGCAGAGGCGCTGGCCAGCTGGCGATTGACATACCATTGCTGGAACATCGACAGCAGGTTGTTAACGGTCCAGTAGAGCACCAATCCCGAGGGAAAGATCATAAAGAAGAAGGTGAAGGCAATGGGCATAATTTTCATCACCATGGCCTGAGTGGGGTCTGTGGGCATTGGCTGCAGTTTCTGCATCAACAACATGCTGGCACCCATGATCAGCGGCAGTATAAAGAACGGATCTTTTGCCGACAGGTCATCAATCCAAAAAATCCAAGGTGAGTGACGTATCTCAACACTTTCCAAGAGCACCCAGTACAGCGCCAAGAATACGGGCATCTGCAATAACATAGGGAAACAACCGCCGGCAGGATTGACCTTTTCTTTCTTGTATAGGCCCATCAATTCCTGAGACATCTTCTGGCGGTCATCGCCGTAAGTCTCTTTCAAGCGTTCCATCTTTGGCTGTAGGCTGCGCATTTTTGCCATGGAACGCAAACTTGCCGCTGACAGGGGATAGAGCAAAATCTTAATGCCGATGGTCAGCAGAATAATCGACCAGCCCCAGTTGCCAACCACAGAGTGAATAAACTTCATCGCCGCGAATATGGGCTTCGCCAACATCCACAGGAAGCCATAATCGACCGTTAGATCCAGGTATTCAGCCAGCTCTTCGAGGACCTCCTGATCTTTGGGACCAACGTAAAACTGCGCTTTGTACTCACCGTAGGATCCAGCAGCCACATTTATCTTTTCACCCGTGAAACCAAACAGGTAGACATCTTGACCGGATAATTTGCGCAGGCTGAAATTGTTGTTCTGATCCGCTGGCGGCACCCAGGCACTGACAAAGTAATGCTGCACCATGGCGACCCAACCACCTTTAATGCTGCTCTTAACCGTGCCGCCTTCAATATCGCCGAAATCATGTTTGGCGAAATTTTTATCCGTTTCTCTTAGTGCAGCGCCTAGATAGGGCTGAACGCCACCACTGGATTCAACCAAGGGCTCATGGGAATCCCGCTTAATCTGACCATAAAAAGTCGCTTCCCATGGCTCATAGCTGCTGTTATTAATCAGATAGCTGACGCCAATCACATAGCCAGACCGGCTAAAGGAGAAACGCTTGACCAATCTCACACCCTCTTGGTTTAGCGTCAGATCAACCTGTAAGTCCGATTGGTTACTGTCGAGACTAAATGCGCTAGCCGATGTGGAATACACACCACGCCCTTCTCGAGTATCAGTACCGTTTTTACCAATCAAGCCACTCTGAGCAATATATTCATTTTGCGCCGAACGGGTCAGCAACGTGAAAGGCACGCCGCCGTCTTCAGCCATCTTGGTTAGATGATTGAGCAGCTTCACCTGGACTATATCACCACCCAAGGTGTCAATGGTCACTTCAATAGCGTCGGTAGTCACCGTCACTAATCGCGCGTCCACTCGCTTCTCAACCACCGCAACAGGGGCTTGATCAAGGGAGGGCAGTTCATCGGCCAGCGGATTAGTTGGCTGGGCGTCAAGAGTGGGTAACTGGTATGCTTGTGGAATCGTTAATGCTGATTCTTGGGCTGGGATCTGACTCGCAGCATTGTCTTGAAAATTGCTCCACTCGATAATGAGCAACCAGGCAACGAAACCAATCGCCGCGATATTTAGACTTTTCTTCCAATCCATTCGATTTATGACTCTGTGTGATTATTGTTAGCGGAGCTTTTCATTTTGTCCGATTTACCAGAATGTTCAACCGGTAACACCGGATCGTAACCCCCTGAATGGAAAGGCTGGCATTTTACTATTCTCAGCAACGTAAGATAACCCCCTTTTATAACCCCAAAGCGACGGAATGCCTCTTCAGCATAACTGGAGCAGGTAGGGTGAAAGCGGCAGTTCGAGCCAAGCAGTGGGCTGATCGCATATTGATATGCTTTGATCAGGCCGATAGCCAATCTACGCATCAGTTTTACTCTGTTTAATCAGACGCGCGGCCAGTCTACCCCAAGATTGCTGGATTAGGGTGGCCAATTCAGCTTGGGATAGCTTACCCAGGTCTTTTCGCGCGAGAAATACCAGATCAATGGCCACAGGCAGCTCTGTCAGGCGAAAGGTTTCACGCACGACGCGCTTGACCTTATTCCGTGCCACAGCAGTGGGAACGTTCTTTTTACCGATCACTAAACCCAGGCGCGAGGACTCTCTGCCATTGGGTTCAGATAGAATTAGGAGATTGGGGTGAGCAACCCGAACGCTATTATTATCAAACACCTCTTTAAAGTCAGAGGATTTGAGTAAGCGTCGGTTTTTACCGAAGGTTGCTCTGGGCACAAGAAGCCCTACCGACACTTAAGCGGCTAAACGCTTACGGCCTTTAGCACGACGACGGTTTAAAACGGCACGACCGCCAACAGTTGCCATACGGGCACGAAAACCGTGAGTGCGCTTGCGCTTGATGATGCTAGGTTGAAATGTTCTTTTCATAACGTCTAATCCGAGAGATACATAAAATTCACAAGAACCTGCGATACTCTTTATTACTTGCTAAAGGTAGTAGCGGGTCAGGGCGCGGGAGTTTAATGAAATTCACCCCTGGGATCAATGCTTAAATCAAAATTGCCGGGTAATTACCGCTTCTAGAGTGAGAAAACGCTATATAAAGAGTAGTAACAAGCCTACCCACAGAGACACCACAGGTTATCCCCAGACTAAGCCTCAAAATAGAGCTCTACATAAAAACCTGTTGATAGGCGGTGGACAATAAAAATAACTGTCCACAGATTGGCGCTCTAAACAGCGACTTATCAAAATAGCGCAAATTTCTATACCGCGCCATACCCGCTCCATACAGCTCAAAACATTTTCAATTCACAGTGTCATACAAAAAAAAGCCTCTCTAAACGCCTGTTTTAAATTGTATTAATTGAGTTATCCCCAAAAACAGGCTCTCCTAATAACAATAACAATAACCTTTACATACTTTATATATAAATAATTACTTAATAAGTTAATAACCTAACAAGCCAAAGCAGCAACAAAATAAAGTGCTTAAAATTTAACCCTGCACCGGTATACTGACCCACCTTAAATTGGTCTCTTGATTGCGCCCTATGATTTACCCAGATTCTTTTGATGTTATTGTCGTTGGCGGTGGACATGCCGGCACTGAAGCCTGCTTGGCTGCTGCGCGCATGGGCAGCAAAACCCTTCTTCTGACCCACAACATTGAAACCCTCGGGCAGATGTCCTGCAATCCCGCCATTGGCGGCATAGGTAAAACCCACCTGGTGAAAGAGATTGACGCCCTCGGCGGCGCCATGGCGACAGCAACAGATTGTGGCGGCATTCAATTCCGCGTGCTCAACTCGCGCAAAGGCCCTGCGGTGCGCGCCACACGTGCTCAGGCTGATCGGGTTTTATACAAAGCCGCGATCCTCAATATCCTTCAGAATCAGCAAAACCTGACCATTTTCCAACAGGCGGTGGATGACTTAACCGTTGAGGGCGACCGGGTTACTGCGGTTGTCACACAGATGGGCTTAACCTTTAAAGCCAAGACCGTGGTGGTCACCGCAGGAACCTTCCTGGCGGGCAAGATTCATATCGGCATGGAAAATTATTCTGCTGGTCGCGCTGGAGATCCTCCGGCCCTGAGTTTATCCCAGCGTCTGCGCTCCCTGCCGTTTCGGGTTGAGCGTTTAAAAACCGGTACACCGCCGCGCATCGATGCACGGACTGTCGACTTCAGTCAGCTCCCTGAGCAGTGGGGTGATAAACCGGAACCGGTGATGTCATACCTTGGGTCAGTTGCCCAGCATCCGCAGCAGACCTGCTGCTGGATCACCTACACCAACAGCCAGACCCATGAGATTATCAAGGGCGGTATGGATCGATCGCCCCTCTACACCGGTGTGATTGATGGAGTTGGGCCTAGATACTGCCCCTCCATTGAAGATAAGGTGGTGCGCTTTGCCGATAAAGACCAGCATCAGATTTTTGTCGAGCCCGAAGGTTTAAATACCTACGAACTCTACCCCAACGGCATCTCGACCAGTCTACCCTTTGATGTGCAATTGCAGTTGGTACGCTCCATCGTCGGCTTTGAAAACGCCCATATCACCCGTCCTGGTTATGCCATCGAATACGATTACTTTAATCCTCAGGATCTTAAATATTCCCTGGAAACCAAAGCTATAAACGGCCTGTTCTTTGCCGGTCAAATCAACGGTACAACTGGTTATGAAGAAGCGGCAGCCCAGGGTTTGTTGGCAGGAACCAATGCTGCACTACAGGTGCAAGACCGTGAAAGCTGGTGTCCACGCCGGGACGAAGCCTATACCGGCGTCTTGGTTGACGATCTGATTACCATGGGCACCACCGAGCCCTATCGAATGTTTACCAGCCGCGCGGAATACCGCCTGCTGTTGCGAGAAGATAACGCCGATATGCGTCTCACCGAAAAGGGCCGCGAGCTCGGTTTGGTTGATGACAACCGCTGGAAGCAGTTTAGTGAGAAACGTGAAGCCATTGAGATTGAGCGTCAGCGTTTAAAAAGCACCTGGATTCAACCGGCCAGTGACACCGCGGAAAAGCTTTCAACGCATATTGAAAATAAGCTCTCTCACGAATACTCGCTGTTTGAGTTACTCAAGCGTCCAGAGATTGACTATAAAATTATCGGCTCCCTCTACCCGGAACATCAGGTGGACCAGAAGATCGCCGAACAGGTTGAAATCGACGCCAAGTATTCCGGTTATATCAGCCGTCAGCAAGACGAGGTCAACCGCCTGCGACGCCACGAGAAGACCCGTATTCCAGAGGGCTTTGACTATCTGGCGGTGAAAGGACTGTCCAACGAGGTCAAGCAAAAGCTCACCGACGCCACACCGGAAACATTGGCCCGTGCCAGTCGAATTCCCGGCGTTACCCCGGCCGCTATCTCCCTGCTGATTGTGCAGTTGAAAAAACATGCCGCTTAAATTGCCCAGCGAAGCGCACCTGGCCCCTAGCCTTGAAGCGGGTATGAAAGCCATGGCCATCGACTACAGCCCTGAGCAGCGAGATCAGCTTCTCGCCTATTTGCAGTTGCTGATTACCTGGAATAGAGCCTATAACCTCACCGCCATTCGCGATCCGGGGGAGATGATAAAGCTGCATCTCCTCGATAGCCTGGCCCTGTTGCCCCACCTGAGTGGGCAAAAATTAATTGATGTGGGCACCGGAGCTGGCTTGCCCGGTATCCCGCTGGCTATTATGTGCCCCGACCGGCATTTCACCCTGCTTGATAGCAATGGCAAGAAAACCCGATTTTTATTTCAGGCGCGCTGCGATCTGGGCTTATCCAACCTGGTTGAAATTCAGTCTCGGGTCGAGCTTCACCGACCTGCTGCGCCCTATGATGCGGTGTTGAGCCGTGCCTTTACGTCGGTTGCCGACATGGTGGATAAATGTGCTCACCTGCTCAGTGCCGAGGGGTTGTTTTTGGCCATGAAAGGAAAATTTCCACAATCGGAGTTGAGTGAGGTTGCCAAAGGCTATAAGGTCGAGGCTTCACACACATTGCAGATACCGGGTGTCGATGGCGAACGCCACTTAATTGTTATCAGCCGCGACCCGCAGCCGGATATTAAAACTGCCGCGCTAAAACAGCCAAAAGGTCAGTCTAGTGACTAGAATAATTTCAATCGCAAATCAGAAGGGCGGCGTCGGTAAAACCACCACCAGCGTCAACTTGGCGGCCTCATTAGCGGCGTATAAGCAGCGTGTCCTACTGGTTGACCTTGATCCCCAAGGCAACAGCACTATGGGTGTGGGCATCAATAAACACAAATGCAAAACCAGTGTTTATGATGTGCTGACCGAGAAAGCCGCAATTGAAGATGTGATTGTTCCCTGCCCTAAAGCCAAGATTCACCTGCTGCCATCAAATGATGATTTGGTTGCTGCGGAAGTGGAGTTGATGCAAGAGATTGGCCGCGAGACCCGCCTGCGACATGCCCTAAAGCGCGTCTCCAGTAACTACGACTATATTATTATTGACTGCCCGCCCTCGCTGAATATGCTCACGGTAAATGCCATGGTCGCCAGCGACGGCGTGATTATTCCCATGCAATGTGAATACTACGCACTTGAAGGGCTTTCGGCGCTCAATAATACGATCAAGCAAATCGCCAAATTGATTAACCCCAGCCTTCGCATCGAAGGCATCTTGCGCACCATGTACGACCCGCGCAATAGCTTGACCAATGCGGTGTCTGCCCAGTTGCGAAAATACTTTGGCAGCCGCGTCTACCGAGTGAGTATTCCGCGCAATATTCGTCTCGCCGAAGCCCCGAGTCACGGTTTGCCAGCACTGGCCTACGACCGCAACTCAAAAGGCTCCCTCGCCTATTTGGCCCTGGCCAGTGAAATTCTGCGTCAGGCTCAAGCCGATTCAGAGAAACCGCAACCCGAAACAGCAGGACAATAGACTTATGGCCACAAAACGACAGAGTTTAGGTAAGGGTTTGGATGCGCTGTTGGGGATGGGTAGCGACGCGGACTTTAATGATCTAGACGGTCTAGATGGTCTAGACCGTCTAGATAGCCTAGACAGTCTCGGTAACACCAATGTTGCCGATGGCCAGCTCCGTCAACTACCGGTAGAACTGTTGCAGCGGGGCAAATACCAGCCGCGTCGGGATATTAACGCTGAAGCCTTAGAAGAGCTGGCCAATTCGATTCGCAGTCAGGGCATTATGCAGCCATTGGTTGTTCGACAGTTGGCCGACGAACAGTATGAAATTATTGCTGGCGAGCGTCGCTGGCGTGCCGCCCAGCAGGCCGGTTTGGACACTGTTCCGGTCATTATTCGCGAGGTTTCAGACGAAGCTGCCATCGCCATGGCGCTGATTGAAAATATTCAGCGCGAAGACCTCAATGCCATGGAGGAGAGTCTGGCTCTGCAGCGCCTACAGCAGGAATTTCAATTAACTCAACAGCAGGTGGCCGATGCGGTGGGCAAATCCCGCTCCGCCGTGACCAACCTGATGCGTCTCACCAGCCTAGAAATAGAAGTTCAGCGATTACTTGAGCGCGGCGACCTCGAATTGGGTCACGCCAAATGTCTGCTGGCCCTAGACGGCCCCATGCAAGTCAATGCCGCCCGCACCGTCGCCGGCACCAGCATGACTGTCCGTCAAACTGAGTCTCTGGTGAAGAAATTGCAGTCTGGTGATACCGCACAGCCAGCGACTGAAGCAGAGAATAGCCCGGATATTAAGCGCCTGGAAGACGACCTATCGGAAAAGGTCGGAGTTCCAGTGACAATTCAACACAGTGCCAAGGGCACCGGCAAGCTGATTTTTAAATACAATAGCGTCGATGAGCTGGACGGTATTCTCGCGCATCTCAAGTAAGGCTTTCGTTCCGGTCGATTAACTGACCTCTAGATAGGATCTGGCTATCATCTAGCGGGTGAATTTCGACCATATAGCCTCGATACCGTATTGAATATCGCCACCACTATACCTATAATGCGCAGCCTTCGCGGATGGGCCACTTAGGCTTACCCGCAAGAGCAGCAAGAAAAGGTGTCAAACCAATACGATGACGACCATTTCATTACCAGCCGTAAAGAAAGTCGCGCTCTACCAGATAGCTCTTTTGCTACCTGCTGCGGTCGCACTGTTGGGTTGGAATGCTGTAGTCGCTTATTCGGCGTTGCTGGGCGGTTTAATTCAGATTATTCCGCAAGCTTGGTTTGCTCGACAGGCCTTTAGGTATGCAGGTGCTAGGCGAGTGCAGTCAATTGTCAGTGCTATGTATTGGGGCGAGACGGGAAAGGTAGTGTTATCGGCGGTGTTATTTACCGCAACCTTTTTGTTGGTCAGCCCACTTAATGTCGGCGCGCTGTTTAGTAGTTTTGTAATAATGATTTTGGTGCAGTGGTTTTCGATTTTTACAGTCTTAAAGCGCTAGGCATATAAAGTAAGTAACTCACGTAATTAACAGTAACGCTCGATGTAATATTGAGCAACAACCAGTTGAGAGACACAGATGGCAGGCGAAAACCCCGCAAGCACGACTGAGTATATTCAGCATCACCTCCAAAACTTGGTTTACGGGAATCATCCCGATACCGGCTGGGGCTTTGCACACAGCTCTCAAGAAGCCATTGATATGGGCTTTTGGGCGATTCATGTGGATTCCATGGCCTGGTCAATCGGCTTGGGTTCACTGTTTTGCTGGATGTTTTTACGCGCGGCAAAAAAAGCCCACACCGGCGTTCCTGCTGGCTGGTTAAACTTTGTTGAGATGATTGTCGAGTTTATCGATGGTCAGGTAAAAGATAGCTTTCATGGCCGCAACAAGATGGTTGCGCCATTGGCACTGACCATCTTCGTTTGGATCTTCCTGATGAACCTGATGGATCTGCTGCCAGTTGATTTGATTCCGTCACTGTTGGCCCTGACTGGTGTTCACTTTCAGAAAGTGGTGCCCTCGACAGATCCCAACGTTACCCTGGGTATGGCCCTGGCGGTCTTTGTCCTCATGGTTTACTACTCCTTTAAGATTAAGGGCACCGGCTTTGTTAAAGAGCTGACTATGCACCCTTTCAATCACTGGGCATTTATTCCGATTAACCTGTTTATGGAAACTGTTGGCCTACTGGCAAAACCTTTTTCATTGGGTCTTCGACTGTTCGGCAATATGTATGCCGGCGAAATGATCTTTATCCTGATCGCAACTATGTTTGCGGGGGGCGCAGGAGCTGGTCTTATATCTGGCGGTCTGCACGCACAACTCTTTGGCGAAGAAACCAGCGCCTTATTTTGGTTAGCGATCTTTGTTTTGGTCGTTGGCGTATGCTGGTTAAATCTCAAAGGGAAAGTATCTACGGGTAAAACAGTCTTGCTGTGTATGGCGTTTATGGCCATCGGCGGCGGTGTGTTTGCTCTGGGTGGAGGGTTAATGCAATGGAGTTGGGCGGTATTCCATATTCTGGTTATTACCCTGCAAGCATTTATTTTCATGGTTCTCACTGTCGTCTATCTAAGCATGGCGCATGAAGACCACTAATCTTACTGTAAATTTTTTAATGACTGAATTCAGGAGTCTACGATGGAACTAGTAATCATTGCTGCGGCAATTATGCTCGGATTGGGCGCGTTGGGAGCGGCTGTTGGTATGGGTTTGTTGGGCGGAAAGTTGATCGAAGCTACAGCTCGTCAGCCAGAGCTCGGCCCAATGTTGCAAGGTAAAATGTTCCTGCTCGCGGGTCTGATCGATGCTGTGCCTATTATTGGTGTTGGTATCGCTATGTACTTGATCTTTGTTGTTGCTCCAGGTGTTGGCGCGTAACAAACCGGTTAGCGAAAGTTAATCCATTGTTTAACGAGTGTTTAACGAGGTAATGGCGTGAATATTAATCTAACGCTTTTTGGCCAAATGGTAACCTTTGCATTCTTTGTGTGGTTCTGCATGAAGTTTGTCTGGCCGGTTATTATTGAGTCAATGGAAGAGCGACAGAAGAAAATCGCTGATGGTCTTGATGCGGCTGATCGTGCACTGCGTGATCTGGAATTGGCGCAAAACAAAGCCACAGATCAGATGAAAGAAGCCAAGCAGGAAGCTGCTGGCATCGTTGATCAAGCCAACAAGCGCGCAAATCAGATCGTTGATGAAGCCAAGGTTCAGGCACGCACTGAAGGCGATCGCCTGAAAGTGGCTGCCGAAGCTGAGATTGAGCAAGAGATCAATCGCGCTAAAGAAGAGTTGCGCACTGCTGTTGCAGGGCTAGCTCTGGCTGGTGCCGAGAAAGTGCTGGAAGCGTCTATTGACGACAAGGCCAATCGTGCATTGGTTGATAATTTAGCAGCGAAGCTGTAACCGAGGTTAATCATGGCAGAATTAAGCACATTAGCTCGGCCCTACGCGAAAGCAGCATTTGAGTTTGCCGAGACGGCGGGTGATTTGCAGGGCTGGTCAAAAAGCTTAGCGATTGCCGGTTCGGTTGCTCAGCAATCGAATGTTGTGCGACTGTTAGCGTCGCCAAGTGTTACGGCGGATCAGCAGGCGCAGGCATTGATTGAAATCTGTGGCGATGCACTCAACGATCAGGGCAGGAACTTTTTAACCGTTCTGTCTGAAAATCGTCGACTACAGCTACTGCCGGATATCTCGCAGCAATTTGATGTTTTAAAAGCCAACCGTGAAAAAGCGGTTGATGTGGAAGTGACCGCCGCCCATGAGCTCGATGCTGAACAACAGCAGAAGCTTATTGACGCGCTGAGCACCAAACTAGAACGTAAAGTAAACATGCAGGTTCGTTTAGACAAGAGTCTGCTGGGTGGTGCGGTTATCCGTGCCGGTGATACCGTTATAGACGGATCCATTCGTGGCCGATTGGCCAAACTCGCCGAGTCATTACACTCCTAAGGATTTGAGGCCTAAGCATGCAGCAACTGAATCCATCAGAAATCAGCGAAATTATTAAGAGTCGTATCGACAATCTTAATGTTTCTTCAGAAGCCCAAAATGAGGGCACCATTGTTTCCGTATCAGACGGTATCATTCGTATTCACGGTTTAGACGACGTGATGTATGGCGAAATGATCGAATTTGATGGCGGCGTCTATGGTATGGCACTTAACCTCGAGCGTGACTCTGTCGGCGCCGTGGTTTTGGGTGACTACCAGTCACTGGCCGAAGGTCAAAAAGCCCGATGCACCGGACGTGTATTGGAAGTTCCAGTAGGTCCAGAATTGGAAGGTCGCGTAGTCGACGCCCTGGGTAACCCTATTGATGGTAAAGGTCCGGTTAACGCCGCCCTCACCGATGCAATTGAAAAAGTTGCGCCAGGTGTTATTGAGCGTCAATCAGTTGATCAGCCAGTGCAAATTGGTCTGAAAGCGATTGATGCCATGGTGCCAATCGGTCGCGGTCAGCGCGAACTGATTATTGGTGATCGCCAGATCGGTAAGACCGCTATCGCAGTTGACGCCATCATCAACCAGAAAGGCTCAGGGATTAAATGTGTCTATGTCGCCATTGGTCAGAAAGCCGCTTCGGTTGCCGCTGTTGTGCGCAAACTCGAAGAGCACGGCGCCATGGAGCACACGATTGTTGTTGCTGCTACCGCCTCTGATCCAGCCGCCATGCAGTTCTTGGCGCCGTTTGCTGGTTGTTCAATGGGTGAGTACTACCGTGATCGCGGTCAAGACGCACTGATTATTTATGACGATTTGACCAAGCAGGCCTGGGCCTACCGTCAAATCTCACTGCTGCTGAAACGTCCTCCGGGTCGTGAAGCCTATCCTGGTGATGTGTTCTATTTGCACTCCAGACTGTTAGAGCGTGCAGCCCGAGTCAACCCAACTTACGTCGAGAAGTTCACCAACGGTGAAGTGAAAGGTAAGACTGGTTCACTAACTGCATTGCCGGTTATTGAAACTCAGGCGGGTGACGTTTCTGCCTTTGTACCGACCAACGTAATTTCGATTACCGATGGTCAGATCTTCCTTGAAGCGGATATGTTTAACGCCGGTGTTCGTCCAGCGATGAACGCAGGTATCTCGGTTTCTCGTGTAGGTGGTGCAGCACAGACCAAAATCATCAAGAAACTGTCCGGTGGTATTCGTACTGCCCTGGCACAGTATCGCGAGCTGGCAGCCTTCTCCCAGTTTGCCTCTGATCTCGACGAAGCGACTAAAGCCCAGCTGGATCACGGCGAGCGCGTTACCGAGCTGATGAAGCAGAAGCAGTACTCGCCACAGAGTATCGCCGAAATGGGTGTGATGGTTTACGCAGCGGACAACGGTTATTTACAAGCGGTTGAAGTGAGCAAAATCGGTGATTTTGAAGCAGCCCTGCTTTCTTATATGAAAGCTGAGCACGCTGATCTGATGACCCAGATTAATGCATCAGGCGATTATAACGACGACATAGCAGCTGGTTTTAAAGCTGCTCTGGACAAGTTTATTGCAACCCAAACCTGGTAAGTCAGAGTAATCGGACAGGCATAAAACATGGCAATCGGAAAAGAAGTCAAAACCAAAATTGCTAGTATTGGTAGCACGCAGAAGATCACTAGCGCCATGGAAATGGTTGCGGCGAGCAAGATGCGTAGAGCTCAGGAGCGCATGTCGTTGGGTAAGCCCTACGCACAGCGCATCCGCGATGTGGTTGGTCATATCGCCAACGCGGTATCTGAGTACCGACACCAGTATTTGACTGAGCGCGAAGTAAAGCGCGTCGCCTATGTCGTGATCTCAACAGATCGCGGCCTCTGCGGTGGTTTGAATATCAATCTGTTCAAGGCGGCTTTAAAGTCGATGAAAACTTGGACAGATCAGGGTATCGAAGTGGATATCTGCGTTGTTGGCAACAAGGCTGCAGGCTTTTTCAGCGCAGTTGGCGGCAACGTCGTTGCAGCGGTTAGAGATGTTGGAGATGAACCCAATGCGGCGGATTTGATCGGCGGCGTAAAGGTTATGTTGGACGCCTACGATGAAGGCCGTATCGACAAGCTGTTTGTGGTGAGCAACGAATTTGTTAACACCATGACCCAGACACCTACTGTTGAGCAATTGCTGCCACTGGCTGCAAACGACGATACTCGCCTTAAGCATCACTGGGACTATATCTATGAGCCCGATGCCAAGGAACTACTGGACGGCTTGTTGATTCGCTATATCGAATCACAGGTATATCAAGGCGTGGTAGAGAATAAAGCCTGTGAGCAGGCCGCACGTATGCTCGCAATGAAAAATGCCACCGAGAATGCCGGTGAAATGATTGACGAATTGCAACTGCTTTATAACAAAGCCCGTCAGGCAGCGATTACCCAAGAGCTGTCAGAAATTGTAAGTGGCGCAGCAGCTGTATAAAGCGAAACGAATTTAAAGATTTAGTAAAGAGGAACCGGACATGAGTAGCGGAAGAATCGTACAAATTATTGGTGCTGTGATCGATGTGGAATTTCCGCGTGATCAGGTACCCAGCGTATATGACGCACTAGTAGTCGACGGCAAAGGCCTAACTCTTGAAGTTCAGCAGCAGCTGGGTGACGGCGTTGTGCGTACCATTGCTATGGGTGCATCCGAAGGCGTCAGCCGCGGACTCACCGTGGTTAACACCAAGGCACCGATTTCAGTTCCAGTAGGCATTGAAACTCTCGGCCGCATCATGGATGTTCTCGGCAACCCGATTGACGAAAAAGGTCCTATCGGCGAGAAAGAGCGTATGGCGATTCACCGCAAGCCACCAGCCTATGATGAGCTGGCCGCTTCCGACGACTTGCTCGAGACTGGCATCAAGGTAATCGATCTGGTTTGTCCTTTCGCCAAAGGCGGTAAGGTTGGACTCTTCGGTGGTGCTGGTGTTGGTAAAACCGTCAACATGATGGAGCTGATCAACAATATTGCAACAGAGCACAGTGGTCTGTCTGTATTTGCTGGTGTTGGCGAGCGTACTCGTGAAGGTAATGACTTCTACTACGAGATGCAGGAATCCGGTGTTGTAAACATCGAGACTCCAAGCGAATCTAAAGTAGCTATGGTATATGGCCAGATGAATGAGCCTCCAGGAAACAGACTGCGTGTTGCTCTGACGGGTTTGACCATGGCTGAGAAATTCCGTGACGAAGGTAAAGACGTACTGTTGTTCGTCGATAACATCTACCGTTACACATTGGCAGGTACTGAAGTATCCGCACTGTTGGGCCGTATGCCTTCAGCGGTAGGCTACCAGCCTACTCTTGCTGAAGAGATGGGTGTTCTTCAGGAGCGTATTACTTCGACTAAGACCGGTTCGATTACATCAGTTCAGGCGGTATACGTACCGGCGGATGATTTAACCGATCCCTCTCCTGCAACCACATTTGCTCACCTTGATTCCACTGTTGTACTGAGCCGCGACATTGCTTCTAAAGGTATCTACCCAGCAGTAGATCCATTGGATTCAACTTCACGTCAGCTGGATCCATTGATTATCGGCACCGAGCACTATGCTGTTGCCCGTGGTGTACAGTCAGTGCTGCAGCGTTACAAAGAGTTGAAAGACATTATTGCAATTCTGGGTATGGATGAGCTATCTGAAGAAGATAAGCAGGCCGTAGCACGCGCCCGTAAGATTGAGCGCTTCTTGTCACAGCCATTCCACGTCGCTGAAATCTTTACCGGTGCACCAGGTAAGTACGTTTCACTGAAAGACACTATTGCTGGCTTCCAGGGTATTCTGGACGGACAGTATGATGATCTGCCAGAGCAGGCGTTCTACATGGTTGGCTCGATTGATGAAGCAATAGAGAAAGCAAAGAAGCTCTAAAGCGACTGCTTTAGAGCCTAGTACTTTCGAACTTTGTACTTTCGAACTTTGTACTTAGAAGACAGTACTTTCAAACCTATTAAGTTGCAGCAAGCAAAGGCAATAAAGACATGGCAATAACAGTGCATTGTGACATCGTAAGTGCGGATGAATCCCTGTTCTCTGGTTTAGTCGAGATGGTTGTTGCCACCGGCTCACTGGGTGAACTGGGTGTAACAGCCGGTCATGCGCCACTGCTCAGTGATTTGAAGCCCGGTCCAGTACGCCTGGTAAAGCAGAATGGTGAGGAAGAAGTTTACTATCTGTCAGGCGGCTATCTGGAAGTACAGCCGAACAATATCTCTATTCTGGCTGACACTGCGGTGCGCGCCGGTGATATTGATGAAGCTGCGGCAGCCGAAGCAGTCAAAGAAGCGGAGAGTGCCATCGCCAATCAATCCGGTGAAATTGAGTACTCCAAAGCGGCTTCCATGCTAGCTCAGGCGACAGCCCAGTTGCGCACCGTGCAAACACTGCGCAAAAAGCTCGGCGGTTGATTGGATAAGCAGTTGATTGGATAGAGCTGTTGATTAGATAGAACAGTTAAAAAAGGGTGGCTACGGCCGCCCTTTTTTATCGCTGCAATTTGAGACTGCACAGGGCTGTGCGGCCAGCTTATGCCGAGGGTTGTGTAGCCCCGCTTTTGACAGTAACCTGAGCCCCTAGATTATTATCCCGCCGCGATAAAAGTGAACAGACTATGACAAAAACGGATATTGTTATTCTCGCCGCAGGCAAAGGTACGCGCATGCGTTCCCAGCGACCCAAGGTGCTGCATAAGCTTGCCGGTAAGCCTATGCTCACCCATGTGCTGGATGCCGCTGCGGCGATTGCCGATGCCCACAAGATAGTGGTAACCGGCCACGGAGCGGAATTGGTTCGTGCCAGGTACGGCGACGCAGCCTTTACCCTAGTCGAGCAAACCCAACAGCTTGGCACAGGGCACGCGGTTCAGTGCGCACTGCCCGAGCTTCGTCCGCAGGCTAAGGTGGTTATCCTCTACGGGGATGTTCCGCTGATCACTCCTACCACCATTTCCAACATGCTGGCTGCGGTCGATGATCAGCACATCGCCCTGCTCACCATAGACCTACCTGAACCCAGCGGTTATGGCCGTATTATTCGCGACAGCGATGGCCAGATCGAAGCGATTATCGAACAAAAAGATGCCAGCCCCGAGCAATTGCAGATCTCTGAAGTGAACACCGGCGTGATGGCATTAACCACCGAACTATTGGCCGACTGGCTGCCACAGGTAAGCAATAACAATGCTCAGGGCGAATATTATCTCACTGACTTGATCGCCATTGCCCGCAACAATGGCTTCAGCATCAATGGAGTACAGCCTATATCAGCCAGTGAAGTTGAAGGCATTAATAGTCGTTCACAGTTAGCCGCTCTCGAGCGAGTTTACCAACTGCAATTAGCCGACAAGCTTATGACTTCAGGCACCAGCCTCGCCGATCCCGCACGCTTTGATCAGCGCGGCAACCTAACAGCCGGCAGCGATAACTTTATCGATGTGAACTGCCTCTTTGAAGGCAATGTCTCCCTCGGTTGCAATGTTCATATAGGCCCCAACTGTCAGATCAGTGACAGCCATATAGGTGACGGTGTAGAGATCAAAGCCAACACCGTTATTGACCAGTCCACCATTGGCGACAATGCAGTGCTCGGCCCCTTTGCGCGGATTCGTCCCGGCACTCAGTTAGGCTCTAATACCAAAGTAGGCAATTTTGTCGAAACCAAAAAAGCCATTGTTGGCAACGGCAGCAAGATCAATCATCTCAGCTATGTGGGTGATGCCAAGCTGGGTGAAAATGTAAATGTCGGTGCTGGCACCATCACCTGCAATTACGACGGCGTCAATAAACACAAAACCGAAATCGGCGACAACAGCTTTATTGGGTCTAATAGTACTCTGGTGGCACCCGTCGCCATAGAAGAAGACGGTTTTATCGCCGCCGGTTCAACCATTAATTCCACTGTAGCTGCTGGTAACCTTGCAGTTGGCAGAGCCAAACAACGCAATATAGCGGGCTGGAAACGCCCGACTAAAAACAAATAGGAAGTTTGAATATGTGCGGAATTGTTGGAGCAGCAACCCAGAGAAATGTCTATAAAATTTTAATTGAAGGGCTTCGTCGCCTGGAATATCGCGGCTATGATTCCGCTGGCTTATCGATTATTGATAATCAGAAAAAACTGCAAACCCGGAAAAATATTGGCAAAGTAGCCGAGCTCGTGAAGGTTGCAGAGGCCGATCCCATCAGCGGGTCAACTGGCATCTCCCACACCCGCTGGGCCACTCACGGCGAGCCCAGCAGCATTAACTCTCATCCCCATAACTCCGGCGGTGTCTCAGTAGTACACAATGGAATTATTGAAAATCACGATGAACTGCGTCGTGAAATGATTGCCGCAGGCTACGCGATTCTCTCAGCCACAGACACAGAAGTCGTGGCCCATCTGGTAAATTACTATTTGCAACAAACACAGAATTTACGCACTGCGGTTGAGAAAACCATAACTCGACTCGACGGTGCCTATGCCCTGGGTGTTATCGCCGAAGATTTCCCCGATACGATTATTGCGGCTCGCAGTGGCAGTCCACTGGTTATTGGTGTCGGTATCGATGAGAATTTTATTGCCTCGGATCAGATGGCCCTGCGTCAGGTAACTGACCGTTTTATCTTTTTAGAGGAAGGTGACCTGGTTGAACTGACCAGTGCCGCCTATAGTATTTTTGATCAGTCCGGCGCCCCAGTTGCGCGGCCAATCAATGAGTTAGATGAAGCCGATCAGGTTGCAGAAAAAGGCCAGTACCGGCACTTTATGCAAAAAGAAATTTTTGAACAGCCGACCGTTTTGGCTAACACTCTCAGCGGACGCCTAGCTGCGGACCATATTCGAGAAGCCATTTTTGGTTACAAAGCGGACACACTATTTTCACAAACCCAGAATATCCATATCATTGCCTGCGGCACCAGTTTTCACTCAGGCCTAGTGGCCAAATATTGGATTGAAGAATACGCCGGTATCCCCTGCCATGTAGAAGTAGCCAGTGAATATCGTTACCGCAAAGTTCCGGTTCCAGCGGCAACGCTTTTTGTCACCATCTCTCAGTCTGGCGAAACTGCGGACACCTTATCAGCACTGCGCAAAGCCAAAGAAAATGGTTACCTCGGGTTTCTGGCCATCTGTAATGTGGCTAATAGTTCACTGGTACGAGAGTCGGATATTTCACTGATGACTCTGGCGGGGCCAGAGATTGGCGTCGCCTCAACCAAGGCCTTTACCACCCAGCTGGCAGCACTACAGCTACTGGCAATTTCCCTGGCCAAACACCGAGGAATGGATGCAGCAGTTGAGAAAGAGTTAGTGGAAAATCTTCACCAACTACCGCAGCTTTGCAGTCAAGTACTGGCCCTAGACTCGGTCATTGAAGCAGTTTCAGAATCCTTTGCCAATAAACAACATGCACTGTTTTTAGGTCGCGGAGAGCAGTATCCCATTGCCCTGGAAGGCGCACTCAAGCTAAAAGAGATTTCTTATATTCACGCCGAGGCTTATCCTTCGGGTGAGCTAAAGCACGGACCCTTGGCGCTGGTTGATGAAGATATGCCTGTGGTTACTGTGGCACCGAATAATCAGTTATTAGAAAAATTAAAATCCAATTTGCATGAAGTGCGCGCCCGCGGTGGCCAGCTTTTTGTCTTCGCCGATGTTGCCAGCGGCTTTGTCAGTGAACCAGGTACTACTGTTATCGACATGCCCCATGTACCAAAAAGTCTCGAAGCGATTATTTATACCCTTCCATTACAAATGCTTTCCTACCATGTTGCCTTGCTCAAAGGCACTGATGTAGATCAGCCGCGAAACTTAGCGAAATCAGTCACGGTGGAATAGTTTTGGGTAGTGGGGTTCTTCATTTTTGACTAGTCAGACCTAGTGACATCTTGATACTGCCTATGTTAGCTTACTAAACTAAACTTTACTGACCTATACTTTCCGAACCTGAGGTTACATTATGAATAAATTTATCTCCTTCTTCTGTCTATTAATTTTGCTTATTCCTATCTCAGGATGCTCGCACGCTGAAGAGTCCGATATAGGACTTTGGGCGAGTGAAGACTGTAAAAAAGTGAGTGAAGCCGCAGGGTTTTTCTTATATACCTCTGGGGAATTATTAAAAACCGCCGACAAAGAAAGAAAAGCAGGGAAAGAGAAAAAATCTGAAAAGTCATATGCTGCAGCAATGTTTTTTTCGGAGTTGTCTGAGAATTCGGCAAAGAATTTTGAGGCATTCTGCAAGCAATAATAACAAATCAAAAAACACTTACACCCAAATAAATTTAGTCACAGTTAAGTAGTAAAAAAGAACAAGAACAAGAACAAGAAAAAAGGAAGCTACAAAATGAAACTAATTAGAGCAGTTCTTCTGCCCACCTTATTGTTATTAAGTATGATGACTTTCGCCGAGCCAACTGTTTCTGGCTATTGGAAAAGTATTGATGACCAGACAGGTGAGGTCACTGCATTCTGGAAGCTAGAGATTAAGGATAATCGCCTCCTGGGTTATTTGGTCAACTACCCTGGCATGAACCCCGATAATGTCTGTATTCAATGCACGGGGGAATTGCAGGAGTTCTTTGAAAAACCTATCAGCGATACAGCTTGGTTGAATCTCAGTAAAAATCGCAATGGAATTTGGCAAGAGGGTTACATTATTGATTCTGGTAAGGGTGAAAAATACAAAGCAAAAGTCTGGATAGAAGATGGCAATTTGACGATGCGTGGCTATATTGGTTTCTTTTTCCGAACACAAACCTGGGTTAGAACTGATGAAAAAGCTGTGGCACAGGCAACATTTATTCAATAATCACGTCGCTTAACTACTGCGAAGTAGCTTTGAATGCAATCCTTTGGAGAAAATATGATCATTATTTATATCCATGCTTTTTTTGCCCTGACGGCAGTTCCATTGGGGCTGTATATTTTCCTCACCAAAAAGGGAACAACGAAACATAAATTTTTTGGACGAATTTGGGTTGCTTGGCTGTTAACGATATCTTTAACCGCAATATTTATTCAGGAAATTACCCCCGGGGAATACTCCTTAATTCACTTACTGATTCCCCTGACCATAGGTTCGCTGATCTACTCGGTATGGAGCATCAGGAAATTTAAGAAAACCGCTCTGCAGAAATATAAATATGGCCATATGTCTTCTATGATCAGTGTGTATGTGGGGGCGCTCATTCTGGCGGGAGTATTTACACTGCTGCCTGGAAGGTTATTTTACGAACTTTTATTTGGATAATCCGGCTATTGATGCCAGTCTTAATCCAAAACAGGATAATTATGTTTAACGCCCTAGACCACCTTATTATCGCTGTTAAAGACTTAGATAAAGCAGAAAAAAATTACTCAAAAATATTTGGTCTCAGTCCGGTATGGAAGGGCGAGCATGCTGATTTTGGAACCAGTAATTGTCTGTTTAATTTTCAAAACACCTACTTTGAGCTTTTGTCAGCCACGGGCGATGGTCCGGGGGCTTCTCTAGTGAATGATCATCTAGAGAAAAAGGGTGAAGGCCTAATGGGAGTTGTATTTGGAACCGATAATATCAACGGTGTTGCAACGGCTCTCAGAGAAAAAGGCTTTAGCCTCCCCACTCTTTCTGGCGGAGTAGGGAGTAATTTCAACGATAAAAAAATACGAAAATGGATGAATCTGTTCCTACCACCTGAACTCACTCGAGGTTTATTTTCCTTTGTTATTCAACATACCGAGGGCGAGCTGCCGATCCCGATTACCTATGAGCCTTCTTCTGTAAGAAAACTAGATCATCTGGTTATCCAAACCAATGATGCCGATGGGCTGATTAAGATCTACAGAGATGTGTTTAATCTCAGACTGGCGCTGGACAAGATTGTCGAACGCTGGAAAGTCAGAATACTGTTTTTCAGGCTTAATAAAACAACCCTAGAAATCGTTGAAAAACCCGATGATCAGCCAGCCAATGACAAGTTGTGGGGCCTGACCTGGGATATTGAGAATATAGAGCAAGCGCATCAAAGACTCGTGAGCGAAGGTGTGGATGTCACCTCAATTAAAAAAGGGATAAAAGAAAATACCCTTGTTGCGACAATAAAGTCCCATACCCACAATGTCCCGACACTGCTTATTCAGCACCTAAAATAAATTTTACAGCCAGCTTAATCGATTCGCAGTGAGGAGAGCCCTGATTGCAGTTGCTGCAAGTGGGCCTGAAGCTGCGGCCCTTTTTTCTGTGCCACACCAATGGCCAGTACATCGATAACCGCCAAGTGCGCAATCCGTGATGACAGCGGCGTGTAAATCTGAATATCTTCCTTGGCATCAATTTCAATGGCAATACTGGCACTGCGCGCTATAGGCGTGCCGCTGGGTGCCAGGCCGATCACAATACCCCCTGATTGCTTAACCAACTCCATCGAATCCAACAGTGCCTGAGTGCGCCCCGATTGTGAAATCGCGATTACCACATCTCCGGGTTGCAGGGAGGTGGCGGACATATTCTGTAGGTGAGGATCCGAGTAGGCCGCAGAGGTGATTTGTAGACGGAAGAACTTATGCTGTGCATCAAAGGCCACGGCCGCGGATGCGCCAAAGCCATAAAACTCTACCCGCTGTGCACTGCATATAGCGGCGACTGCCGCCTCAAGATTTTCCAGTGCCAAGCTATCCCGCACCTTTAATAACGTATCTACAGTTGAATCAAAAACCTTGTGAGTATATTCCCTAGTTGAATCCGTATCTGTGACTGCAATCTGGCCGTAGCTTGGGCTGGATGCTAGCTGTTGCGCCAAGGCTAACTTGAAGTCTTGAAAACCATGACAGCCCACTGCGCGACAGAAGCGCACCACTGTAGGCTCGCTGACACCCGCCTGTTGCGCTAGATCGACAATGCGCATGCGGATCACCCCTAGGGGTTCCTTGAGAACAAATTCGGCGACTTTGCGCTCCGATTTACGGAGATCATCCATGGTGTCGCAGATGGTTTGGGTAAGCTGTGCGGGTTTCATAAAGGAGCCAATAGTAGTGCTAATAGTAAGTCTAAAAGGTCAGCCAAATGGCGTTATGTAAAAAATTTACAAGAAAAGCGTCAATAATGCCAGTTTTGTAGTAAATAAATGTTTTGGGCGTGCCAACGGGTGTCGCAATAAACTCTCAGTAAACCTCAGAATGGCCAACAACTTCGGGGAACATGTTGGTAGAATACTGCGCTATGGATGTTACCTCGATACTCGACAAATTAAACGCGGCGCAAGAAGAAGCGGTTACCAGCGACAAGCAGCATCTCTTGGTGTTGGCTGGCGCAGGTAGTGGCAAGACTCGTGTGCTTGTGCATCGCATCGCCTGGAAAATTCAGGTGGATAATCTCTCTCCCTACTCTATCTTGGCGGTGACCTTCACCAACAAGGCAGCCCGTGAAATGCGTGAGCGCATCGATGAGCTGATGGGTATGTCACTGCGTGGTATGTGGGTGGGGACTTTTCATGGTCTGGCTCATCGCCTATTAAAAACCCATTGGAAAGACGTCAAGCTGCCGGAAAATTTCCAGATCCTAGACTCCGACGACCAGCTGCGTCTGGTTAAGCGTATTATGCGCAGTATGGATCTGGACGAACAGCGCTGGCCGCCAAAGCAGTCACAGTGGTGGATTAATGGCCAAAAAGATGAGGGTCTCCGTGCAGCCCATATCCAAGAGACAGGCGATCCCCATATGGCCACCATGCTGCGCATCTACCGCGAGTATGAAGAAGTGTGTAATCGCCTAGGGGTGATCGACTTCGCTGAGCTGTTACTCCGTGCCCTGGAGTTGTGGCGAGATCATCCAGCAGTGCTCGACCATTACCAGCAGCGCTTTCAACATATCTTGGTCGATGAGTTTCAAGATACCAACGCGGTGCAGTATGCCTGGCTGAGATTACTCGCTGGCAAGGTCTCCGGTGTTACCGCGGTAGGCGACGATGATCAGTCTATTTACGGCTGGCGTGGTGCCAAGGTGGAAAATATTCTCCACTACGAGCGTCACTTTGCCGATACCCACACCGTAAAGCTGGAGCAAAACTACCGCTCCACCTCGAATATTCTCACCGCCGCCAATGGGGTGATCTCCAAGAACGCTGAGCGTCTTGGGAAAAGCCTCTGGACTGACTCTGGTGAGGGTGAGCCGATCGCGCTCTATGCCGCATTTAATGAGCATGACGAGGCGCGTTATATTGCCGATCGTATACAGACCTGGGTTAACCAGGGCAATCTTCGCGAAGACTCGGCGATTCTCTATAGATCCAATGCTCAGTCGCGGGTACTTGAAGCCGCCCTACTACAGGCGGATATTCCCTACCGTATTTATGGTGGCCAGCGTTTCTATGAGCGTCTGGAGATTAAGAACGCCCTCTCCTATCTACGATTGATGATGAACTGTCACGATGACGTTGCCTTTGAGCGAGTGGTCAATGTGCCGCCTCGAGGTATTGGTGATCGCACCGTTGAGACAATCCGCGCACTGGCTCGGGAAGATCAAATCTCTATGTGGCGGGCTTCGGAAAAGATTGTCACGGAAAAGCGTATGCCCGGCCGAGCGATTAATGCGGTCGCCGTTTTCCTTGAGCTGATCAATGAAATGAGCGGTCAGCTGGAAGAGCTAGAGCTCTATGAGCAGGCCGAAAACGCCATCCAGCGCAGCGGTCTTATCGAGATGCACAAGCGCGAGAAAGGTGAGCGCGGTCAGGCACGGGTGGAGAACCTTGAAGAGCTGGTTGGCGCCTGTCGCAACTTTGAAGCGGAAGATAAAGACCTGCCGATACTACCCCAGTTTCTCGACCAGGTGGCCCTGGATTCTGGTGACCGTCAGGCCGATGAAGATCAGGACGCCGTTCAATTAATGACTTTGCACAGTGCTAAAGGGTTGGAATTTCCCTTGGTGTTTATTGCCGGTGTCGAAGAAAATTTATTTCCCCATAAAATGTCATTGGATGAGCCGGGCCGTCTCGAAGAGGAGCGTCGCCTCGCCTATGTGGGTATTACTCGGGCAATGCAAAAGCTCTATCTGACCTTTGCCGAAAGTCGCTCTATCTACGGTACCGAGTCATTTAATTCAGTATCGCGCTTCGTTCGGGATATTCCCAAAGAAGTGATTGAAGAGGTTCGTCTGCAAAACACCATCAGCAGACCCACCAGCTATGCATCTAGTGCCTCCAATGGATTAATGCGCAGCGACTCCGGTGATGAAACCGGGTTTTCCCTGGGTCAGGGGGTCAATCACCAGGTCTATGGTGAGGGTGTGATATTAAATTTTGAAGGAAACGGTCCACGGGCTAGAGTGCATGTGCGCTTTGCCGAAGTAGGGACTAAAATATTGATTTTAGCCTCAGCTAATCTGGCGTCACTCTAAGAAAATGCGGGGCATGCCGGTGGCTGACATAATAAGGGGATCAAAATGCGTATAACTTGGGCCGCACTACTGTGCCTTTCATTGATCGGTTGCGGCAGCGAAGGCAGCAAGACAGATTCTGCTGTAGAGACTCAAGCGGCACAGACTTTTAACTGGAAGCTAGTCACCACCTGGCCGAAAAATTTTCCCGGTCTCGGCCTAGCGCCAGAGTACTTCGCGGAAAATGTCGAGCGCATGAGCAATGGCCGCCTGAAGATCAAAGTCTTTGGTGCCGGACAGTTGGTGCCGGCTTTTGAAGTTTTTGATGCCGTCTCTCAGGGCACTGCCGAGATGGGTCATGGCGCGGCTTATTACTGGCAGGGCAAGATTCCTGCCAGTGCATTGTTTACTGCAGTTCCCTTTGGTCTCAATGCCCAAGAAATGAACGCTTGGTTACATTACGGCGGCGGTCTTGAGCTGTGGCGGGAACTCTACGTACCGTTTAATTTGGTGCCCTATGCCGGTGGTAATACCGGTGTGCAGATGGCCGGTTGGTTCAACCGCGAGATCAATTCTATGGCCGATATTCAAGGCCTGAAGATGCGTATTCCCGGTCTCGGCGGTGAAGTCTTTACCCGCGCCGGTGGTATGTCGGTGCAGCGCTCCGGTGGCGAAATTTACACCTCTATGCAAACCGGTGAAATTGACGCTGCCGAGTGGGTTGGCCCCTACAATGATCTGGCCTTTGGTTTCCATCAGATTGCCAAGTATTACTATTACCCTGGCTGGCAAGAGCCGGGCCCGACCCTGGAATTAATTATTAATAAACAGGCGTTGGAGTCTTTACCTGAGGATCTTCAGGCCATTGTTGAGTCCGCTGCCCGTGCCGCCAACCAAAATATGCTCGATGAATATACCGCGAGAAACAATGCGGCGCTGATTGAGCTGGTTGAGACTCATGGGGTGCAGGTTAAGAAATTGCCCGATGATGTACTGGCTGAGTTTCAGCGCATCTCCACCATAGTGGTGGACGAGATGGCCGCTGAGGATCCTCTTGCCCAGCGCATCACCGATTCCATGCGCGCCTTTGCTAAACAGTCGAAGGCCTACCATGGAATTTCAGAAGAAGCCTATTACAAGGCACGTGGCAAAGACTAGGCCGCGTTCTAAATCGGCTGGATCTAAGAGATTGGATCCAGCGGGTTTAATTCTTCCAGAAGGTCGGCGTAAACAGTACCAGCAGCGTAAAGATCTCCAGACGTCCCAGCAACATTCCCCAGCACAGCACCCACTTGGCAAAACCATTTAGGTCGGCAAAGTTGATCGCCACCTCCCCTAATCCGGGCCCGAGATTGTTTAGGGATGCAGCGGTAGCAGACCAGGCGGTGACATAGTCTAGGCCCGAGCCCAACAGCAGCAGCACCATCAAATAGAAGATCGCCAGATAGGCGCCAAAGAATGCCCAGATCGCGTCGGCGACGCGGCTGGGGATTCGACGGTTGTGAATCTTAATCGGTAGCAGCGCATTGGGGTGTACCAAGCGATAGATCTCACGAAAGCATTGCTGACCCAAAATAAGCATGCGCCCTATCTTGATGCCGCCGCCGGTGGATCCAGCACAGGCACCAAAAAACGATAAAAAGATTAAAAAGAACGGCAGGAATGTCGGCCAGGCACTGAAGTTATCGGTGGTAAAACCGGTGGTGGTCATAATCGAAATCAGGTGAAAGCCACCCTGACGGATACTCTCACTCCAGCCATAGGTGCCACTGTAATAGAGGTACAGGCAGGTAATCGCGACGCCACCAATCAGCAGGTAGATATACATCCGCGCTTCCGGATCCGCCCAGTAGTGGGTGATCTTGCGATCGTGCCAGACATGAAAATGCAGAGCAAAGTTTATCCCTGAGATCACCATAAAGAAGGCGCAGATCGCCATAATCGCCGAACTATCAAAGAAGCCAATACTGGCATCATGAGTCGAAAAGCCGCCGATGGAGACGGTGGAAAAGCTGTGGCTGATAGCATCGAAGCCGGACATTCCCGCCAGCCAATAGGCCAACGCACAGACCGCAGTCAGCGCCAAGTAAATCTTAAACAGTGCATTCGCGGTCTCGCGGATCCGCGGGGTCAGTTTGGAGTCCTTTACTGGCCCAGGTGTCTCAGTGCGATAGAGCTGCATACCACCCACCCCGAGCATAGGCAGGATGGCCACGGCGATTACAACTATACCTATACCGCCGAGCCACTGTAGTTGCTGGCGGTAGTAGAGGATTGATTTCGGCAGGTCGTCTAAACCAGAGATAACCGTTGCGCCAGTGGTGGTTAGTCCAGAAACTGACTCAAACAGTGCGTTTATAAAGCTTAGGTTGAGCGCCTCGGCCAGCATCAGCGGCAGGGCACCAAAGGTACTCAGTACTAACCAAAAGCAAACTGTGATCAAAAAACCGTCGCGGGTGCGCATATCCGCATTCACCTGTTTCGACGGCAACCAGAATGCCAACCCTACCGCCACTGTAATACCAAATGCGATGGCAAAGGTCGATGCGGTATTTTCGTCATACAGAATCGCCACCAAAATCGGTGGCAACATGGTCAGGCTGAAGATCATCAGCAGCAGTCCAAGTATTCTGGCTATGATATTGAGATGCATTAGTGGCTATGCCCTAAATGGTTTAGTTGGCCTAGATGACCTAAAAAAATGAGAAGCTCACAGAGAACAGTTTTTCGATCGCTTTGGTGTTGGCTTTATCAACCACAAAGACAATCACATGGTCGCCAGTCTGAATCACCGTGTCGTGATGGGCAATCAGCACTTCACCGTTGCGCACTAAGGCCGCAAGGGTGGCACCAGGTGGCGATTTAATATCGCCGATGGCGCGGCCCACAACCTCGGAGCTCTTTTCATCACCATGAACAATTATTTCTAGCGCCTCTGCCGCACCCCGTCGTAGTGAGTGCACACAAACCATATCCCCCTGACGCACATGGGAGAGCAGTGAACTGGTGGTCGCCTGCTGCGGCGAGATGGCAATATCAATCACTCCACCCTGCATTAGGTCGGCATAAACCGGGTTGTTAATCAACGTCATTACTTTGCGCGCGCCAAGCTTTTTCGCCAGCAGCGAGGCCATGATATTCACTTCATCATCATTGGTCAGGGCCAGAAACACATCGGTTTTATCGATATTCTCATCGAGCAATAACTCTTGATCGGTAGCCGAGCCATTTAGCACCACAGTCTTATTGAGCTTTTCAGACAGATGGCGGGCCCGTTCAGTGGAGTACTCGATAATTTTGATGTTGTAGTCTTTTTCCAGGGCCTGGGCCAAACTGAAACCAATATTGCCGCCGCCAGCAATCATCAGTCGGTGATAGGGCTTTTCTAGTCGCCGCAGTTCGCTCATGACCTTGCGGATATTCTTTTTCGCCGCGACAAAGAACACCTCATCGCCATCTTCAATAACTGTTTCACCGGTGGGAAAAATCGCCCCGTCTTTGCCAAATACCGCCGCTACTCGGGCATCGGCATTGGGCATATGTTCTTTTAAGAAGCGCAGTTGCTGACCTACCAGTGGGCTATCTTTTACCGCACGCAGGCCAACCAGCTGAATGGCGCCGTCGGCAAAATCTAAAACCTGTAGCGCACCGGGCTGTTCGATCAATTTTTGGATGTAGTCTTTAACCACCATCTCCGGCGTGATCATCACGTCCACAGGCATATGCTTGTCGTTGAAGAGCTTTTCTTTATATTTTGGATTGGTGTAGTTGCGTGAGCGGATGCGGGCAATTTTGGTGGGGGTGTGAAATAGCGAGTAGGCCACCTGACAGGCGATAATATTGATCTCGTCGCTGTTGGTTACCGCCACCAGCATGTCGGCCTCTTCGATACCGGCATTGACCAGCACATCTGGGTGCGACCCGGTGCCGATTACGGTGCGAATATCGAGACGATCTTGAAGTGCGCGCAGAGTCGCTTCGTTGATATCGACAACGGTTATGTCGTTGTACTCGCGGGCGAGATGTTCTGCGAGTGTGCCGCCAACCTGCCCTGCGCCAACAATTATTATTTTCATTGTTTAATAGCCCGGCTTGTTATTCGCTTATGTCTGACTGGTTTTACGCAACCGTGCGTAATAAAACCCGTCGTTGCCATTGATCACTGGAAACAACTGGCGCCCAAAATCGGTCTTGATTCCCCACTCAGCTTCTATGTTATATGACGCGGCTGTAGGGGTCTCTGCTAAAAATTTCTCAATCACCTGATCGTTTTCCTGAGGCAGAACCGAGCAGGTTGCATATAAGAGTATCCCGCCCTCTTCTAGTGTCTGCCAGAGGCTGCGCAGTAGCTGTAGCTGTAATTCGGCTAGCTTAACAATATCCGTCGACTTGCGCAGCAGTTTGATGTCCGGGTGGCGGCGAATCACGCCGCTGGCGGAGCAGGGGGCGTCGAGCAGGATGCGCTGGAATGGCACAGTATCCCACCAATCACCGGTTGCGCTGGCATCACCGACCACCAAATCGGCCTTGAGCCCAAGGCGCTGAAGGTTTTCTTCAACCCGCGGCATGCGTCGACTTTCCAGCTCCACGGCAACCACTTTATTGAGCTGTGGCTGGGCCTCCAGAATATGGCAGGTTTTGCCACCGGGGGCACAGCAGGCGTCGAGCACCTGTTGATTGGGTTCCAACTCGAGCAAAACCGCTGCTAGCTGAGCCGCTTCATCTTGCACACTCACTGCGCCTTCGGCCCAGCCCGGCAGGGTGGCAACATCAGTTGCCGATTGCAGCTGAATGCCCTGCCCACTGAATTGAGTGGCGGTCGCCTCTATATTGGCACTGCTGAGCTGTTGCAGATACTCATCTCGTGAGCCCTGTAACTGATTAACCCGCAAAGTCATTGGCGCCTGCTGATTATTCGCCGCGAGAACCTCGATTGCGACGCCAGAGTCCCATGACTTGAACAGGCCATCGAGTAACCACTGGGGATGAGCGCGGACAAAAATAGGGTTTTTACTGAGCTTGGCTTCCAGTTCAGTGCGCTGACGGAGGAAATTTCGCAGCACCGCATTGACTAGGCCCTTGGCCCAGGGGCGCTTGAGCTTGGTCACTGCAGTAACGGTTTCATTGATTGCCGCGTGATCGGCGATACGGGTGTGCATGAGCTGATAGAGTCCGCAGGCCAGCAGACCCTGAACCTCAAACTCTTTTTCGCGCATGGGTTTTTGCATCAGTTCCTGTAACAGCAACTCAATGGCCGGATACCAGCGCAAGGTGCCAAAACAGAGCTCTTTAAACAGGCCGATATCTTTTTCAGCCACTTTGCTGGCGTACTCGGGAAGCAGTGCTGAGAGTGATTTGCCACGCAGCACCTGAGCGATGACTTCGGCCACGGCGACGCGTGTGTTCATCAAGAGCCTAACAGCGTGCGGGGGGCGAATAACTCGCCGCGAGACTTAAGTATTTCAGACAGGGCCATGCGCGATTTTCCCGGCAGCTGTATTTCGGTGATAAGGAGTGATTGCTCGCCGCAGCTGACCAGCAAGCCAGCGTTATCCGCTGAGATAATCTGACCTAGCGGGATATTGCCTTCTGTTGCTGTTGGCACCGCCTCGGCCTGCCAAACCTTAATGCGCAATTCGCCCAAGGTGGTATAGGCCGCGGGAAAAGGGTTAAAGGCGCGAACCTGACGATCCAATACCTGGGCGGGCTGGTTCCAGTCGATCAGGGCTTCCTGCTTGGTGATTTTTGCTGCATAGCAGCTCAGATGATCATCTTGGTCCACAGCCACCGCACGACCTGCGGCGATTGACGCCAATGTGTGCAGTAGCGCTGGCGCGCCGAGCTGTTCTAATTTGTGATGCAGGCTGGCGCTGGTCTCGCTGCGATCAATTTCGCAGCGGCAAACGCTGAGCATGGCACCGGTGTCGAGTCCGGCATCCATCTGCATAATGGTGACTCCGGTTTCCGGATCCCCTGCTTCAATGGCGCGCTGAATCGGCGCGGCGCCGCGCCAGCGCGGCAATATGGAGGCGTGGACATTGATACAGCCGAGTCGCGGAGCATCCAGCACCGGCTGTGGCAAAATAAGGCCATAGGCCACCACCACCATAATTTCTGCTTGCAGCTCATTCAAAATGCGCTGCTGCTCAGGGTCTTTTAGGGACTGGGGTTGAAACACCGGTAGCTGATGCTCGAGGGCGAGCTTTTTAACTGGACTGGAGGTTAACTTTTTGCCGCGGCCAGCGGGACGGTCGGGCTGGGTATAGACGCCGATAACGGTATGTTCAGGCGCATCGAGCAACGCTTGCAGATGTGCGGCGGCAAAGTCTGGGGTTCCGGCGAAGAGGACTCTCAAGTGGCAGATGCCCTATGCATTCTGGCGATGAATTTTTTCGAGCTTTTTGCGAATACGCTGGCGTTTAAAGGGCGACAGATAGTCGACAAATAATTTGCCTTCGAGATGGTCTATCTCATGCTGTATGCACACCGCAAGCAGGCCCTGGGCCTCTTCTTCAAAAGCGTTGCCCTCGGCGTCCAGCGCGCGAATCATCACATGGGCTGGGCGGTCAACCTTCTCATAAAAACCGGGCACCGAGAGGCAGCCTTCTTCATAGGGATCAATACTGTCGTCGAGCACTTCGATTTCAGGATTGATAAAGACCCTGGGGCCGATATCCTCATCACCGAGGTTCATAACGATCACCCGTTGGTGAACATCCACCTGAGAGGCGGCCAGACCAATACCCTGGGCATCTTTCATGGTGTCAAACATATCCGCGACCAGACGTTTAATTGTCTCATCTACGGTGGTGACCGGCTTGGCAACGTTGCGCAGGCGGGGGTCTGGGAATTCGAGTATCTTTAATATAGCCATAGTGAATGTGATGAAATTCTAAAAAAAAGTTAAAAGCACTGCTACCATTAAGCTAACCCGGCGGCACTTTCCAGTACGTTCCCATCAAGCACCTTTTCGATACTAATAGGAAAGGCGGAAATTATACACTAACCCTGCCCGGAGAAAGGATTCACACACATGAAAAAATTCGGACTCAGCAGAGTGCTGTTAGCAGCTGTGCTTTTCACCAGTTTTGTTACTACCCTTAGCTTCTCAAACGAAAGCTTCTCAAACGAAAGCTTCTCAAATGAGAGCGCCTCAAATCAAAGCTCCTCTACTCAATCTGTTGTCATTAACCAGGACCTGCCCAATAGCTACACTGTAGTGCGAGGCGACACCCTGTGGGATATCTCCGCAGTATTTTTACAGGATCCTTGGATGTGGCCGGAAATCTGGCACGCCAACCAGCAGATCGATAACCCTCACCTGATTTATCCCGGTGATGTTATCAGCCTGGTGTATATCAATGGCGTGCCCCAGCTTAAGATCGTCCGCAGTCGCGAGGTCAAGCTGTCCCCAGAGATCCGCAGTCTCGACCATGACGAAGCGATCAGTGCCCTGCCGCTAAATGTTATCAGCACTTTTCTATCCAAAACCCGAGTCACCGACGACGCCACATTGAATGGCGCGCCCTATGTGCTGGGTGGCGCAGAGCGGCGCATATTGGTGGGTATGAGTGATGACTTTTATGCCCGCGGTGACTTCGCCGCCAACCGTTTAAATTACGGTATCTACCGCCGCGGCGAGCCCTATATAGACCCACAGAGCGGTGAACTGTTGGGTATCCGGGCCATCGATATTGGCGCGGCTCGAGTCAAAGCCCTAAAAAAAGATGTGGCGACTCTGAATGCCAGTCGAGCCGAGGGCGAGATTCGCGTCAAGGATCGCTTGCTGGTGGCGGAAGAGCGTACGCTGGCGTCGACCTTTTATCCCCGCGCTCCCGAAACCGAGATCAATGGTGCGGTGATGAATGTTGAGGAGGGTGTGCGCAATGCCGGCGCCCTGGATGTTGTGGCGATTAACCGCGGCGACCGAGATGGTTTGCAGTCCGGTGATACCCTGGCGATTTTCAAGCGCGGTGAGCTGGTTAAAGATCGCGTCGCCAGTGAGCGAATACGGTTGCCAGATGAGCGTATCGGCTTGCTGATGGTGTTTGATACCTACGAAAAAATGAGCTTTGCCTTGGTCATGGAAGCCGACAGGCAAATTGATCTGGGTGATTTGCTGCGCAATCCTTAACCGTCAGTCGAGATGTCTTGAGCAGATTTAGAATCAATAGCATTTTTCATCTAACAAACGACACCTAACAATCGGCATCTAGCAAACGGCACCTAATAAACAGTACATAGCAGCCAAGGAATAACGCATGGACAGGGAATGTCACTATGCGCTGGTATCACAGCATCTGAATAAATTTACTCTCAAGTTCCAGCGCCAGTTACTTGAGGAGGCCGAGACCTATCGCGCTATCTTCGAACGACCCGCTGAAGACTTTCCCGAGCCATTTCACCCACTGCTGGAGAATCTTCGCGAGCAATACCAGCAGGGAAGCTGGCGCCCGGCTCTAGATCTTATTGAGCAGCGCACAGAAGCTTGTGGTGCGACCATTATTCCTATTACTAGCACCGACTATCCCGATCAATTACGGCAGGCTGTGGGTGCTCCTCGCCTGCTGTATCTGCGCGGCAATATTGAAAATCTCCATCTTCCCCAGATCGCCATGGTAGGCAGCCGCCGCATGACCCGTGGTGGCGCTGATAATGCCCGGGCCTGGAGTCAGTATCTGGCTGCCGGTGGTTTTGTGATTACCAGCGGTTTGGCCCATGGCGTCGACGGCGCCGCCCATCATGGCGCCCTCGACGTTCAGGGTAAGACTATCGCGGTGATGGCAACGGGCATCGATGCCATTTATCCCCGTGCCCACCTTAAGTTGGCCGAGCAAATTATTGATCAGGGCGGCACCCTAATTACCGAATTCGAGCCTACCACCAAGCCTCTGGCAACTCATTTTCCCAGCCGCAACCGTATTATCAGCGGTCTCAGTCTGGGAGTGCTGGTGGTTGAGGCGGCCCTAAGAAGCGGTTCATTAATCACCGCTCGCTATGCACTGGAGCAGGATCGCGAGGTGTTTGCGATTCCCGGCTCGATTCACAACCCCCAGAGTCGCGGCTGCCACCACTTGATTAAGCAGGGAGCTCATCTTGTAGAGCAGGCCTCAGAGATTGTTGAGCAGCTCAAAGGTGCCCTGTCTGGATTGGCCTTAGACTCCCTGCCGTCAGACCTACAAACCCCGTCGCTTGCTGTGACAGTTCCGCAGCCGCAGCTGGAAGCCGATGAGCTACGGCTGTTGTCGAGGCTGGGCTTTGAGCCAGCGGATATGGATAGTCTGGTTACCGACGGCTCATTTTCAGTTGCCGAGCTCTCTCGCTTACTGGTGGCGCTGGAGATAAAAGGA
>CAJQKW010000014.1 GCA_905478975.1 uncultured Pseudomonadales bacterium
ACTCGGGAAATATCCGGTTCGCCAGCAATCAGGTTTAGAAATTTAACCATGGCCGGCAGCGACTCGAGCATGCCTTCGTCCATATTGATATCGATAATCTGGGCGCCATTAATCACCTGTTGGCGGGCGACTTCTAGAGCCGCATCGTAGTTCTCTTCGAGAATCAGACGCTTAAATACGGCGGAACCGGTGACATTGCAGCGTTCGCCGACATTCACAAACAGTGAGTCACTCTTGATGGTAAAGGGTTCAAGTCCGGACAGGCGACAGGCTGGCTCGATTTCAGGTATGACACGTGGCGCCATATTGGCCACGGCCTTGGCAATTACCCGGATATGATCTGGGGTGGTGCCGCAGCAGCCGCCGACGATGTTTAACAGGCCAGCGCTGGCAAATTCCGCCACGGTCTCGCCCATGGCATCGGCGTCCAAATCATAGCCGCCAAATTCATTGGGCAGACCGGCATTGGGGTGGGAGCTGACCAATGTATCGGCAACCGTGGAAATATCTAGCAGGTGAGGGCGCAGCTCTTTGGGCCCCAGGGCGCAATTCAGGCCAACACTGATGGGCTTGCTGTGGCGTACGGAGTTCCAGAAGGCTTCAGGGGTTTGACCGGAAAGGGTGCGGCCACTGGCATCGGTAATGGTGCCGGAGATCATAATCGGCAGTTCAAATCCCTGTTTCTCGAATACCACCTGCACCGCAAACAGCGCGGCTTTGGCATTCAATGTGTCGAAGATGGTCTCCACCATAATAGTATCGACACCGCCTTCAATTAGGGCTTCGGTAGACTCTATATAGGCTTCAACCAACTCGTCAAAGGTGACATTGCGGGCGCCGGGATCGTTGACATCCGGTGACAGGGAGGCCGTTCTGCTGGTGGGGCCCAGAATACCGGCGACAAAGCGGGGTTTGTCCGGGGTAGAAAACTCATCGGCGGCTTTGCGGGCAAGCTGCGCCGAGACCACATTGATCTCCCGAGAGATTGCCTGCATATCGTAATCGGCCTGGGAGATGGTGGTGGAATTAAAGGTATTGGTCTCAATAATATCCGCACCGGCATCCAGATAGGCGCGGTGAATATCACAGATAATCTCAGGCTGGGTAAGGCTTAGAAGGTCATTATTGCCTTTCAGGTCAGTGTGCCAGTCGGCAAAGCGCTGGCCGCGAAAATCTTCTTCCTCGAGGGTATGACGTTGGATCATGGTGCCCATGGCGCCATCAAGAATCAGAATGCGCTGCTTGGCTGCCTGCTTAATTTTATCCGTCATATCGTTGTCTATGCCCTTGATTCGCTGTTGTATCAAAATATTTTGATGGATGCGCATGATACCAAAATAAATGGGAAAAGCGACCTTTAAAAGAAAATGAGGGTTTCGTCTGGGCCTGACTATGGCGTAAAATAACCCACTTATTTACTCAAGTTTAGGCAGCCAGCGTTAATTAAGAGTTAATTCAGAGCTTTTTTGCTAAAGCGCGCTGTCAGAATGGATTTTAGGGAAGACTATGCTCAACGTAACTATTACCGAATCAGCGCAAAAATATCTTGCTGGATTATTGGAAAAACAGAACTGTGAAGGCATAGGTATTCGCATGTTTGTCTCCGATCCGGGTACGCCGAAAGCTGAGACCTGTATCGCCTACAGCCGTCCCGGCGAGCATAACGAAGAAGATATGGTTGTTGAATATGAGGCTTTTAACGCCTACTTTGAGCAGCGTAGCATTGCCTTTCTAGATGAAGCTAAGGTGGATTTTGCTGAAGATAAATTTGGTGGCCAGCTGACCATTCGTGCGCCCAATTCCAGATTGCCCAATGTGAACGACGACAGCCCTATTGAAGATCGTATTAACTACCTGCTTTACAACGAGATTAATCCAGGCCTAGCGTCTCACGGTGGCGTAGTGTCCCTGTCAGAGATGGATGAAGGCTTTGCGGTATTGGAGTTTGGCGGCGGTTGTCAGGGTTGTTCGGCGGTGTCTATGACCCTGAAAGAGGGTGTTGAGAAGACCTTGATGGAAAAGATTCCCGAGTTGAAGGGTGTCCGTGATGTGACTGATCATACCGACACCAGTAACGCGTATATGTGATAACGCCAAGCGTTATCATCCTGAGCGAAGTCGAAGGATCTTATTGAAGTAGCGTTATCATCCAGAGCTAACATGCTGTAATCCCGAGCGTAGCCGAGGGATCTCCAGCAGTTGGCTGGGTAGGGAGCGCGCTGAGGGAGATCTCTCCACTCACTGCGTTCGGTCGAGATGACAGGGTGTTTTATTCGGTCGAGACAGTAGGTCATTCAGTTCGATCGAGACAACAGACTTCCAGTAAAAATTTCAATAAAACACTCTATATATCAAACAGGCCCCCATGAGCGCACTAGCAGAAATTCAATCCTTTTTACCCTGCGCTACACCAGATCGCTGGATCGAAAACGCCCTAGAAAACCAAACTCTAATGCTGATCGACCACGCCAATTGCGAAAAGAAAGCCGCTAGCACCGCCCTGAGCCTAATCAACCGCTACACCGATAATTTCGAGCTACTCAACAAAATGTCACGCCTAGCCCGAGAAGAGATGCGCCACTTCGAGCAGGTCATAGCACTGATGAAGCGCCGCAAAATCCCCTATGAGCATGTCTCCGCCTCTCGCTATGCCGCTGGCTTGCGGGATCTTGCGCGCAAAGAAGACTCGGCAAAGCTGATTGATGTGCTGATAATTGGCGCCTTTATTGAGGCTCGCTCCTGTGAGCGTTTTGCTCTGTTAGCGCCTCATTTGGATGCCGAGTTAGAGAAATTTTATATGTCTCTGCTAAAGTCTGAAGCACGCCACTATCAAGATTATTTAAAGCTGGCAAAAACTGTCGCTGGTGATCAATCGATAGATGATCGCATTGAGTTGATTGCCGAGCGTGAACGAGAGCTGATTGAGTCTGCGGATACCCAGTTTCGTTTTCACTCCGGGCCTGTTGGTTAGAGATCAGCTGAGCACATTTGATAGACATTAAAAAAGGCAGCCTGGGCTGCCTTTTTTAATGCTTTGGAATAATCACCACTGAAGCTAGTGTTTAGCGATCTTCCACTGCTGGGTAATCACGCACATCTGCACCGGTGTATAACTGGCGAGGACGGCCGATACGGTAGGGATGAGTAATCATCTCGTTCCAGTGTGAGATCCAGCCAACGGTGCGACCCGTGGCAAAAATAACCGTAAACATCTCAACTGGAATGCCCAGTGCCTTCAGAATAATACCGGAGTAGAAGTCGACATTGGGGTAGAGCTTCTTGCTGATGAAATAATCATCTTCAAGGGCAATTTTCTCAAGTTTCTTAGCCAGACGGAACAGTGGATCATTCTCCAGTCCCAATACCGCCAGAACTTCATCGCAGCTCTCACGCATAACCGTGGCACGTGGATCGTGGTTCTTATAAACGCGGTGACCAAAGCCCATTAGGCGGAACGGATCGCTCTTGTCTTTGGCTTTGGCTACATAGGCTTCGATATTGTCTTCGTGACCAATCTCTTCCAGCATATCCAGTACCGCTTCGTTGGCGCCGCCGTGTGCAGGGCCCCAGAGTGCAGCAATACCCGCCGCGATACAGGAGAATGGATTGGCACCAGTGGAGCCAGCCAGACGTACTGTTGAGGTGGAAGCGTTCTGCTCGTGATCTGCGTGCAACAGGAAGATGCGGTCCATAGCCTTGGCAATTGCCGGCTGGACTACGTAAGGCTCGCAGGGCGTGCCAAACATCATGTGCAGGAAGTTCTCTGAGTAAGACAGGGAGTTATCGGGGTAGATAAACGGCTGGCCGGTAAAGTGCTTGTGGCACATGGCGGCAATCGTTGGAATCTTGGCGATCAGGCGATGAGCAGAGATCTTGCGGTGCTCTTCGTTATTGATGTCCAGTGAGTCATGATAAAACGATGACATTGCTCCAACGACACCCACAAGCATGGCCATTGGGTGTGCGTCGTAGCGAAAACCACTGATAAAGTGCTCAACTGAGCGGTTTACCATGGTGTGATATTTGATGGTGTTAACGAACTCTGCTTTTTCTTCAGCGTTGGGCAGTGCGCCCTCGAGAAGCAGGTAGCAGGTTTCAAGATAGTCTGATTTATCCGCCAGCTGCTCAATCGGGTAGCCGCGGTGCAGGAGGATGCCTTTGTCGCCGTCAATATAGGTAATGTCTGACTGGCAGGCTGCTGTCGCCGAGAAGCCGGGATCGTAAGTAAACACATTGTGTGAACCCAGAGTACCAATATCTATTACGTCTTGACCTAATGTTCCTTTGAGAATCGGCAGCTCAATGGGAGCTTGACCTTCGATGGTTAGGGTAGCTTTACGATTACTCATGCAGGATCCTCTGATAAAACTTGATGGTTAGGGCAAAATTTCGAGGAGCAACTATAGATGTTCGCGGCAAATTGTCAATACTGGTGGGACTTCTGTCTGCTTTAAATCAGCTTTTATACTAGCGTGAACGGTGTATTTAAATAGCGGATATTCACTAGTGAAATACTATTTTGATAGTCTGTATGCTGATTTCTCTCTCGGGCAGGGCTAATCGGCTTTCAGTCGCCAATCGATTAACGGCGCGCACTTATTTTATATCAAAAGGGGTAAATTTGATTCGGCCCTGCGGATTGAATTTAGGCCACCTTGTAACTATACTGCTGCGCCATCAAAGCACTGCTCGTTCGCGCTCTTCTGCGACCAGGGTTTCTTGACTGTTTACCGTTTGATTCTATGCTGCCATAAGTTGCTTTAAGTTAATTGAATTCAGTGTAAATTCATCTCCGTTTTGTCGGATCACTACTTTTAAGGTAATACCCGCCGTGGACAAAAAAAGACCTGTCAATCTTGATCTTGGAACCATTAGTCTTCCAATAACTTCATACGTATCGATCTTGCACCGAATCTCTGGTGTGATTTTGTTTTTCTCCGTCGCGATCTTTCTCTGGCTACTCGAAGGCAGTCTTTCTTCAGAGCAGGGCTTTGCCGATGTTAAGGCGCTTTTCACCAATCCATTGTGCCAGTTTATTATCTGGGGCAGCTTGGCTGCATTGGCCTACCATGCGGTCGCCGGTATTCGGCACCTGATTATGGATCTCGGTTTCGGTGAAGATTCATTTGAAACAGGTCGCGCAACAGCTTGGGCCGCAGTGGTAGTCGCTGCGGTCATTATCGTATTAGTCACAGGGTGGGTTTTCTTATGGTAACTAACGTCACTAGCCTCGGTCGCAGTGGTTTGTCCGATTGGCTTATTGCACGAGTCTCAGCCTATGTGATGACCGCATACCTGATCTTTATTGTCGGCTATTTGATGCTGACCCCAGAGCTTAACTACACCCAGTGGGCGGCACTCAATAGTTCACTGCCAATGCGTATGTTTAGCCTGGTCACCATTCTCTCGATTGCCGCTCACGCGTGGATCGGCATGTGGTGTGTTTTAACCGACTACGTGACAGTGCGATTGATTGGGCCAAAAGCCACTGCACTGCGTATTATTTTTCAGTTGGGCATGATAGCAATTACCTTGCTATACGTGATCTGGGCTATCGATATTCTCTGGGGAATCTAAGTAAATGGCTAACATTAGAACAATGACATTTGACGCCGTAATTGTTGGCGGCGGTGGATCCGGAATGCGTGCTGCTCTGCAGCTGTCGCAGTCAGGATACAAAACAGCAGTAATCACCAAAGTATTTCCAACGCGCTCGCACACCGTTTCCGCCCAGGGCGGTATCACCTGTGCAATTGCCAGTGATGATCCCAATGATAAGTGGCAGTGGCATATGTATGACACTGTTAAAGGCGCTGACTTTATTGGTGATCAGGAAGCGATTGAGTATATGTGTCAGACCGGCCCGGAAGCGATTTTCGAGCTCGAGCACATGGGTTTGCCTTTCTCACGCACCGAAGAAGGGCGCATCTATCAGCGTCCCTTTGGCGGTCAGTCGAAAGACTTTGGTAAGGGTGGTCAGGCCGCTCGAACCTGTGCTGCAGCTGACCGTACCGGTCACGCGCTGTTACACACGCTGTATCAGGGCAACCTGAAAAACGAGACAACCTTTTTAAACGAATGGTTTGCTGTCGATATTGTTAAGAACTCTGACAACGCCGTAGTGGGCGTCGTGGCGCTTAATATTGAAACTGGTGAGACCGTTTATGTTAAATCCAAGGCCACTGTATTCGCCACCGGCGGAGCAGGGCGGATTTATGCTTCTACTACTAACGCCCACATCTGTACTGGCGACGGAATTGGTATGACGCTGCGCGCTGGCTTCCCGGTTCAGGATATTGAGATGTGGCAGTTCCATCCCACCGGTATTCACGGTGCCGGCACATTGGTAACCGAAGGTTGTCGTGGTGAAGGTGGTTATCTGGTGAATAAGGATGGCGAGCGCTTTATGGAGCGTTACGCACCCAATGCCAAAGACCTGGCTGGCCGCGATGTGGTTGCCCGCTCTATGGTGCTGGAAATCTTGGAAGGTCGCGGCTGTGGTCCAGATGGCGATCATGTCTATCTCAAGCTCGATCATCTGGGTGAAGAAACGCTCAATGCTAAGTTGCCAGGCATTCTTGAGCTGTCGCGTACCTTTGCTCACGCGGATCCGGTTAAAGAGCCGATTCCAGTGGTGCCTACCTGTCACTATATGATGGGTGGTATTCCCACTAACGTTAACGGCCAGGCTCTGACTGTTGACGACGATGGCAACGATCATGTGATCGAAGGCTTCTATGCCTGTGGCGAAGCGGCCTGTGTATCGGTTCACGGCGCTAACCGTCTGGGTGGCAACTCGCTGCTTGATCTGGTGGTATTTGGTCGAGCATCGGGCATGTTTATTGAGCAGCAGCTGCGTGAAGGCATTGACCTGAAAGACGCCAGTGAAGCGGATATCGAAGCGGCTATGGTCGGTTTGAATCAACTCAATGACTCAACCGGTGGCGAAAATGCTTCGGTATTGCGCGCTGAACTGCAGACCATTATGCAAAATTACTTCGGCGTCTTCCGTCGCGGTGACTTTATGCAGGAAGGTATTGCCAAGTTGGCCGCGCTGCGTCCTCGAATCAAAAATGTTGCCCTGGGTGATAAGAGTAACGCTTTCAATACGTCACGTATCGAAGCGCTGGAGCTGCAAAATCTATTTGAAGTGGCTGAGGCAACAGCAATTACCGCTGAAGCGCGCACCGAAAGCCGCGGCGCGCACGCCCGCGAAGACTTTCAAGAGCGCGACGATGTTAACTGGTTGTGTCACTCCGTGTTCTTCCCCTCGGATAAGCGAGTGGGCAAGCGCAGTGTCAATTTCAAGCTGAAAACACGCGAAGCTTTTGAACCCTCAATTCGTACCTATTAATAGGGGCTAACAGAATTATGTTAAACGTAAGTATTTATCGCTATAACCCAGAAGTTGACTCTGAGCCTTATATGCAAGACTTTGAGTTTGACACTCAGGGCAAAGATATTATGGTTTTGGATGTGCTCGAGAAGCTCAAGATACAGGATCCCACACTGGTCTTCCGTCGCTCCTGTCGCGAAGGCGTCTGTGGTTCTGATGGCATGAACATCTCCGGCAAAAATGGACTGGCCTGTGTTACGCCGCTGTCGGAAGCAGTGAAGAAAAACAATTTGGTCATTCGTCCACTGCCTGGCCTGCCCGTGATTCGCGATCTGGTTATCGATATGAGCCAGTTCTATGCCCAGTACGAAAAGATTCAGCCGTACATGATTAACAATACGCCGGCACCGGCGATTGAGCGTCTACAGTCTCAAGAAGAGCGCGCAAAATTGGATGGACTCTACGAGTGTATTCTCTGTGCCTGCTGTTCAACGGCCTGTCCTTCGTTTTGGTGGAACCCGGATAAGTTTATCGGTCCATCTGGTCTGTTGCAGGCTTATCGCTTTTTGGCCGACAGTCGCGATACTGCCACCGAAGCGCGATTGGCTAACCTAGATGACCCGTTCAGCGTATTCCGCTGCCATGGCATCATGAACTGCGTTCAGGTCTGTCCAAAAGGACTCAACCCGACCAAAGCGATTGGCCATATCCGCGATATGTTGATCAGAACCGCGACTTAGTTTCTGAATACCCTCGGTAAGAAGGGTGGTAGTGATCTGCTTTACGCTAACGGCCAGTTTTTACTGGCCGTTTCTGTATTAGAGGTTTAGAATACCGCTCATTAAATTTCGTCTATCCCGACCACCTTTAAAGGGGAATAATAGTAATGCCTGAGGGCCCTATGGAGCACTTTCTTCGCTCCTCTCACTTTTCTGGTGGTAACGCTGCTTACATAGAAGATCTCTACGACACCTATTTGCACGATCGCAATGCGGTTCCAGAGCAATGGAGCAGCTTCTTCGACACTTTGCCGCGCACTAACGGCAGCACAGCCCCCGATATTTCCCACGCCACTATAGTCCAGCACTTTGAGCTGCTCGGCCGCCGTCAAGCGCGCCCGACACCAGCTCCTGGTTCCGGTGGTATTCATCTGCAGCATGAGCGCAAGCAGGTTAAGGTTGTTCAGTTAATCAGCTCCTATCGCTTCCGCGGGCACCAGAAAGCCAATCTCGACCCCCTTGGATTGATGGTTCGCGAGCATGTGCCGGATCTGGATCTGCATTTTCACGGTCTGACCGAAGCCGATTTGGACACTACCTTCCAAACGGGCCCGCTTTATTTTGGCAAGCAGGAAGCGACGCTCCGTGAGATTGTAGAATCTCTTGAAGAGACCTATTGCGGCTCCCTCGGCGCCGAGTATATGCACATCACGTCTTTTTCCGAGAAGCAGTGGCTGGCCCAGCGCTTTGAAAGCGTGCGCTCCAAGCCAACCTACGGTGATGAGGCGCGAGTTGATGTACTCAACCGCCTAACTGCTGCTGAAGGCTTGGAAAAACATCTTGATTCCAAATACCCCGGCACCAAGCGCTTTGGTCTCGAGGGCGGTGAAAGCCTTATTCCATTGCTCGACTGCCTAGTGCGTCGCGCCGGTGAATATGGCGGCAAAGAAATTGTTATGGCCATGGCCCACCGCGGTCGCCTTAACGTGCTGGTGAATATTCTCGGTAAAAACCCCGCAGAACTGTTTGAGGAATTTGAAGGCAAGCGCTTGGTCAATACCTCCGGCGATGTGAAATATCACCAGGGCTTCTCATCCAATGTGATGACCCCCGGCGGTGAAGTACACATGGCGTTGGGCTTTAATCCGTCGCACCTTGAGATTTCCTGTCCAGTGGTAATCGGCTCCGGCCGTGCCCGTCAAGATCGACGTGACGACAAAACCGGCGAGAAAGTGGTGCCTATCCTAATGCACGGTGATGCGGCATTTGCCGGTCAGGGTGTGGTGATGGAAACCTTCCAGCTATCTCAGACTCGCGCTTACAAGACCGGCGGCACCATCCATATTGTGATTAACAACCAGGTTGGCTTTACCACAAGCCGCCAGGATGACGCCCGCTCAACAGAATACTGTACCGATATCGCCAAGATGGTTCAGGCGCCGATTCTCCACGTTAACGGCGACAACCCGGACGCAGTGATGTTCGCGGCGATGCTGGCGACAGATTATCGCTATGAGTTTGGCAAAGATGTGGTTATTGATCTGGTCTGCTATCGCCGTCGCGGCCACAACGAGACCGACGAGCCGTCTTCCACTCAGCCATTGATGTATGACGTGATCCGCAAGCACTCAACCACTCGCGAACTGTATTCGCAGAAGTTGGTGGCTGAAGGTGTGGTGACTCAGGATCAAGCCAATGAAATGTCCAATGATTACCGCGCCCGTTTAGATAAAGGCGAATTCGTGGTCCACAACCTGGTTCGCGAGCCTGACACCAGCCTATTTGTTGACTGGGAACCCTATCTCGGACACGACTGGCGCACGCCAGCCACTACCGGTTTAGATCTGAAGGCGCTACAGAATGTTGCCGCTAAGATTATCGATATTCCCGATGGTATTAAGGTTCAGCGCCAGGTCAGCAAAATTTATGATGATCGCCGCAAGATGGCCGGTGGCGCACTGCCACTGAACTGGGGTATGGCAGAACTGCTGGCCTACGGTACGCTATTGGAAGAGGGCTATCCGATCCGTTTTACTGGTCAGGATGTCCGTCGCGGCACCTTCTCCCACCGTCACGCTGTAGTGTTTAATCAGAATGATGGCGAGGCCTATTTGCCCCTGGCCAATATGTCTGATGATCAGCCGCAGTTTGATATCTATGACTCGGTATTATCGGAAGAAGCGGTGCTAGCCTTTGAATATGGCTACGCCACTACAGCGCCAAAAGGGCTGATTATCTGGGAAGCGCAGTTTGGTGATTTCGCCAATGGCGCACAGGTGGTCATCGATCAGTTTATCGCCAGTGGCGAACATAAGTGGGGCCGTCTCTCTGGTCTCACTATGTTGTTGCCCCACGGTTTTGAAGGTCAGGGCCCAGAGCATTCCTCGGCGCGTCTCGAACGCTTCCTGCAACTCTGTGCCGAGCACAATATGCAGGTGGTAAACCCGACTACTCCAGCACAGATATTCCACCTACTGCGTCGTCAGGCGATTCGCCCTATGCGTCGACCGCTGATTATTATGAGTCCCAAGTGGATTCTGCGTCACAAGCTTGCCACTTCCTCTCTGGAAGAGTTGGCTGGCGGTAAGTTTCAGGATGTGATGGCTGAAACTGAATTGGCGGCAGACAAGGTGACTCGCGTGGTGCTCTGCTCCGGCAAGGTCTATTACCACCTGCTGGAAGAACGCATGGCTCGCGGTATCGACAATATTGCTCTGGTGCGTATTGAGCAGCTGTATCCCTTCCCGGATATTGAATTGGAAGAGGCGCTCAAGCCCTATACCCAGCTAAAAGATGTTATCTGGTGTCAGGAAGAGCCGATGAATCAGGGCGCTTGGTACAGCAGTCAGCACCATATGCGCCATGTATTGCAGGGCATAGATCCAATGCTTCACCTGCGCTATGTAGGGCGTACCAGCTCTGCTGCACCGGCCTGTGGCTATATGTCTGCGCACCTTGAAGAACAAAAACAATTTATCGATGAAGCTCTCGCGCCAGAGGCGTAGTCAGATTCATTAAAAAGACTCGTAAAAACGACTCGCAACATAGGAAAAAACTAGATGGCCATTGAAATTAAGGCACCGACATTCCCGGAATCCGTTCAAGAAGGTTCCCTGGCAACTTGGCACAAGCAGGTTGGTGAAACGGTTAAGCGCGACGAATTGCTGGTTGATATTGAAACCGACAAGGTGGTGTTGGAAGTTGTTGCTCCGGCCGCTGGCGTGCTCACAGAGGTGCTCAAAACTGAAGGTGACATCGTCCTCAGCAATGAAGTGATTGCCCGTATTGAAGAGGGTGCTGAAGCATCAGCTCCAAGCGCTGCGGCAGCCGCAGAAGCCGTTGCAGAAGCCCCTGAGGCAACTGCATCTGGCGGTCTGATTAATCCAGCTGCGCGCAAGCTTGCTGAAGAGCGCAATATTGATGTGGCGCAGATTGTCGGCACTGGCAAAGGCGGACGCATTACCAAAGAAGATGTCGTCAACTACAAGGCGCCGGCAGCGGCTCCCGCAGTTGCTGCACCGGCAGCGGTTGCTGAGCAGGTATTGGAAGTGGGTGATCGTGTTGAGCGTCGCGTGGCGATGACCCGTATGCGTTCACGAATTGCCGAGCGTCTATTAGAAGTGACTCAGACCACGGCATCATTGACCACCTTTAACGAAGTGGACATGACCGCACTGATGAACCTGCGCAAGCAATACAAAGAAGAGTTCACCAAGATACATAACGGTACGCGATTGGGCTTTATGGGCTTCTTCGTCAAGGCCGCGGTTGAAGCACTGAAGCGCTTCCCCTCAGTAAACGCCTCTATCGACGGCAGCGATATTGTCTATCACGGCTATCAAGATGTGGGTGTAGCAGTTTCCACTGATCGTGGCTTGGTGGTTCCAGTTTTGCGCAACGCTGAGAACATGAGCATTGCTAATATTGAAAATGGTATTTATGACTACGCCATGAAAGCTCGCGACGGCAAATTGACCATCGACGAAATGACTGGCGGAACTTTCACTATCACCAATGGTGGTGTTTACGGTTCACTGATCTCAACGCCAATTATCAACCCACCCCAGTCAGCGATTCTGGGTATGCACAAAATCCAAGAGCGCCCAGTGGCAGTTAATGGGCAGGTGGTTATTCGCCCGATGATGTACTTGGCTATGTCCTACGACCACCGCTTAATTGACGGCAAGGGCGCAGTACAGTTCCTCGTGACCATGAAGGAATTGCTTGAAGATCCAGCTAAGATACTACTTGAAATATAAACTATACGTCTTTGATATCTATAGGAAATACCATGTCAGAAAAATATGATGTAATCGTTATCGGCAGTGGCCCAGCGGGCTATGTATCAGCTATCCGCGCCGCTCAATTGGGTCTTAAGACCGCCTGTATCGAGAAGTGGAAAGATGCCGACGGTAAAGGTGTCAACGGCGGAACCTGCCTCAATGTTGGCTGTATCCCGTCGAAGACATTGCTCGACAGCTCGTTCAAATATCACGAAGCCAAAGAAGAGCTTGGTATTCACGGTATCAGCACTTCCGGTGTGAAGATTGATATCGCCGCCATGCTCGAGCGCAAAAACAAAATCATCAAACAGTTTACTGGCGGTATTGTCGGTCTGTTTAAAGCCAATGGCGTTACCGGCCTTTACGGTACCGGCAAGCTGCTCAATGGCAAGAAAGTTGAGCTCACCGATAATGACGGCAACGTCTCGGTTCTTGAAGCTAACAACGTGATTCTCGCCTCAGGCTCTCTGCCTATCGCGATTCCCGTAGCACCGGTTGATGGCGACTTAATTGTCGACTCTACTGGCGCACTGGAAATTGGTACAGTGCCCAAGCGTCTCGGCGTGATTGGTGCCGGTGTTATCGGCCTTGAGCTGGGTTCAGTTTGGAATCGTCTCGGTTCTGAGGTGGTCCTGCTTGAAGCCATGGAAGACTTCCTGGCGATTATGGATAAAGGTATTGCCAAAGAGTCGAAGAAGATCTTTAAGAAGCAGGGTCTCGATATTCGTCTCGGCGCTCGCGTTACTGGCACTGAAATCAAGGGCAAGAAAGTCCATGTCACCTATGCCATGACCGATGGCTCCGAAGAAAAAGAAATCTTCGACAAGCTAATTGTCTGTGTGGGTCGCCGTCCCTTTACCGAAGGCCTGTTGGCTGCCGAGAGTGGTGTGCAGCTGGATGAGCGCGGTTCAATCTTTGTCAATGATCAGTGTGCCACCAACGTGCCTGGCGTTTACGCCATTGGCGATTTGGTTCGTGGGCCCATGTTGGCGCACAAAGGTTCTGAAGAGGGCGTAATGGTTGCCGAGATAATTGCCGGCCACAAAGCGCAGATGAACTACGACATAGTGCCAAACGTTATCTACACTCATCCGGAAGTGGCTTCAGTCGGCCAAACGGAAGAGCAGATTAAGGCCGCAGGCCTGCCTTACAACGTCGGCAGCTTCCCCTTTGCTGCCGTGGGTCGCGCTGTTGCGGCAAACGATACAGATGGCATGGTGAAAATTATTGCCCACGCTGACACTGATCGGATTCTTGGTTGTCACATAGTTGGGCCAAGTGCTGCCGATTTGGTACAGCAGGTTGCTATTGCCATGGAATTTGGCTCCAGCGCAGAAGATCTCGGTATGACCGTATTCAGTCATCCGACCCTATCAGAGGCAGTGCATGAAGCCGCTCTGGCAGTCAATGGCGCGGCTATTCATATGCCGAATCGCAAACGCCGCTAAATCGCAGTAATCGTTAAACGGAGTTGTCATCAGGCAGCTCCGTTGTTTTATTCATTGAAAAAACTTACGGGAACCAAAGTATGAACCTGCATGAATATCAGGGTAAGCAGCTGTTTGCCGAATATGGACTGCCAGTGTCGCAAGGCATTGCAGCAGAAACCGTAGCGGACGCTGTAGCCGCTGCCGATGTAATTGGTGGTGATAAATGGGTCGTTAAGGCTCAGGTCCACGCTGGTGGTCGCGGTAAAGCGGGCGGCGTTAAACTGGTTAGCTCGAAAGCCGAAATCGAAGCATTTTCTGAGAAGTGGTTGGGTAATAACCTGGTTACTTATCAGACAGATGCCAAAGGCCAGCCGGTTAGCCGTATCCTGGTAGAGACTTGCACTGAGATTGACCAAGAGCTGTATTTGGGCGCTGTGGTTGATCGTGGTTCACGCCGCATTATCTTTATGGCCTCCACCGAAGGCGGTGTTGAGATCGAGAAAGTAGCGGAAGAGACTCCAGAGAAAATTCTTAAAGCGATTATTGATCCGGTCACTGGCGCACAGCCATACCAGGGTCGCGATCTGGCTTTCAAACTGGGCCTGAAAGGCGTTCAGATTAAGCAATTTGTAAAGATCTTCTTAGGTCTGGCCAAGCTGTTTAAAGAGAAAGATCTTGAGCTGCTCGAAGTTAACCCACTGGTTATCACTGACGAAGGCAATCTTCACTGCCTCGACGCCAAAGTGATTATCGATGGCAACGCCATGTACCGTCAGCCAGCCATTAAAGCGATGCATGACCCCTCACAGGAAGATGCTCGTGAAGCTCATGCCGCTTCCTTTGAACTGAACTATGTTGCCCTCGACGGCAATATTGGTTGCATGGTCAATGGTGCCGGTCTGGCCATGGGTACTATGGATATAGTGCATCTGCACGGCGGTTCGCCTGCTAACTTCCTTGATGTAGGGGGCGGCGCGACTAAAGAGCGCGTTGTAGAAGCGTTTAAAATTATTCTTTCCGATACCAATGTTAAAGCGGTTCTGATCAATATCTTTGGCGGCATTGTGCGCTGTGATCTGATTGCTGACGGCGTAATTGGTGCGGTTGAAGAAGTTGGCGTTAAGATTCCAGTGGTTGTGCGTCTGGAAGGTAACAATGCCGAATTGGGAACTAAGAAGCTGGCCGAATCCGGTCTGGCAATTATTGCAGCAACCAGTCTGACTGATGCGGCACAGCAAGTTGTTAAAGCTGCGGAGGCTAACTAAATGTCTATCTTAATTAATCGTGACACTAAAGTTATCTGCCAGGGTTTTACCGGTGGGCAGGGCACTTTTCACTCAGAGCAAGCGATTGAATACGGCACAAAAATGGTCGGTGGTGTAACCCCGGGCAAAGGGGGAACCACTCACCTTGGGCTGCCAGTATTTAACACCGTTGCTGAAGCGGTTGAAGTAACTGGTGCTGAGGCATCGGTTATCTATGTACCGGCGCCATTTTGCAAAGACTCTATTCTTGAAGCCGCTTACTCAGGCCTTAAGCTGGTTGTCTGTATCACTGAAGGTGTTCCCACTCAGGACATGCTCGACTGTAAAGTGGTTTGCGATAGCTTGGGTGTACGCCTGATAGGCCCTAACTGCCCGGGTGTTATTACTCCTGGCGAATGTAAGATCGGCATTATGCCAGGTCACATTCACCTGCCGGGCAAAGTCGGCATCGTATCTCGTTCCGGTACTCTGACTTATGAAGCCGTTAAGCAGACCACTGATTACGGTTTTGGTCAGTCTACCTGTGTCGGTATTGGTGGCGATCCGATTCCCGGATCAAGCTTTATCGATATCCTGGCGCTGTTTGAAAAAGATCCAGCGACCGAAGCGATTGTCATGATCGGTGAGATTGGCGGAACCGCTGAAGAAGAAGCCGCTGCTTATATTAAAGCTAATGTAACCAAGCCTGTTGTCTCCTACATTGCCGGTGTTACTGCACCTGAAGGCAAGCGTATGGGCCATGCTGGCGCGATTGTTTCCGGTGGCAAGGGTACTGCAGACGAGAAGTTTGCAGCGCTTGAAGACGCTGGTGTTAAGACTGTTCGCAGCCTGGCTGATATTGGTGCTGGCCTGAAAGAAATTACCGGTTGGTAATGGGTAGGTTCTTTTAAGGTTTAAAAAAAAGCGGCTCTCGGGCCGCTTTTTTTATGCCTGGCAGAATGTATGTCTTGTCTGCGGTTCCTCATATTGTGCTCAGACCAGATCCGGTTTGTTATCTCAGAGGAATATGACTGATCCGAATAACTCAGCCATCGACCTGATTGGTAATCCACAATGTCTGATAGGGCTCCATCGCCACCGATTGCATCAGGCCATCGCAGGGCAACTGACTAATCAAATCCACCCAGTTTTCATTGTCGATCAAATTGATATCCGAGAGGTTTAATACCTGAACCTCAGCAGTGATATTACTGACACAAAAAATACTCTGCTGGCGATCAATACTCTGCCGCCAAAACCCAAATAGCCCACTGCCCAGATGCAGAGTGAACTGCGTGGCATTGGGATGGAAGGCGGATTGTCGGCGACGAATTTTCAACAGCTCACTAATCCCACTAAACACCTGATGCTCAGAACTCTTAGCATCCGCCAGTCGGCCCTGAAGCTCGCTGTACTGCCACTGATGGCGATTAATCGCGCGGTTGTGACCGGCATTTTCAACACGCTGATAATCATTGCGCGTGCCTACCAGGCTGTGGATATAGATTCCAGGCACCCCTTCAAGGGCAAACATAATGGCATGGGCGCAGAGAAAGCGCTGCAGTCCCCATTGATCCGGCCCCTCAGTGGTGCCCTGTAGGGCATCAAACAGTGAGATATTAATCTCATAGGGCTTGCGTTGCCCCTTATCTCCAGTGCGCCAAGAAATACGCCCACCAAAGGATTGCAGAGTCTCGGCAAGAGTGTCGATTTCACTTTCCTGAAGTAGACCCTCGGCAGGTCGCAGGCCAATACCATCGTGAGAGGCAATAAAATTGAAGTAGGCTGTGCCATTGCGCGCTGGTGGCATGCTCATCATCCACTGCTTGAGATAATTACAATCACCGGTGATCAAACTATTGACCAATAGCGGCGGCAGGGAAAAGTTATACACCCAGTGAGCTTCATTGGCATTGCCAAAGTAAGCCAAATTCTCGCGGTTGGGAATATTGGTTTCGGTGACAATAATCGCATCGGGCTGGGCATGTTCGATCAACGTGCGCAGCAGGCGAACCACTTCGTGGGTCTGCTCCAAATTAATACAGCTGGTGCCCGGTTCCTTCCACAAAAACGCCACTGCATCGAGGCGAAAAATACGCACGCCGCTATCCAAGTACTGGCGAATAATACGGACAAACTGTTTCAGTACTTCTGGGTTGCGAAAATTAAGATCCACCTGATCATGACTAAAGGTACACCAGACAAACTGACTGCCCCTGACCGTCTCAACCTCCTTCAGCAGGGCATTGGTGCGAGGGCGCACCACGGCGCTAAGATCATCATCCGGCGAGGCGGTGGCAAAGAAATTGCGCCCAGGATCGCGGTCGTTGAGAAAGTTTTCAAACCAGGGGCTGCGTGCTGAGCAATGGTTGATGACCAAATCGGACATCAGCGAGTAGTCCGCGGCTATAGCCTCAATATCCCTCCAGTCGCCGAGGGATTCATTGACACTGGAATAGTCGAGAACAGAAAAGCCATCGTCGGAGGTGTAGGGATAAAAGGGCAGTATATGCACCCCATTAATACAGTCTTCCACATAGCGATCTAAAAATCGTTTGAGGGTTTTCAGGGGTTTTTCGTTTGGCTGCAATACCGTGTCACCGTAGGCGATGACTAGACAGTCTTTTTCGTCCCAGTGATTGATATAGCGGGTGGGTTCATGGCGGGCGGGTTTGGTGGTGGCCTGTTGCAGTCCCATAAGCTCAATTAGCTGGTTGCTCAGCTGCTTATGGTTTTGGCTGTCAACAGCATCCACGCCCTCATAAATAGTGGTCAGATGGCGGGTGAGTGCATCAGCAAGATGGTTTGGGTTCATAGTGTTAGCGGCCTTAGCGCTGATTAAATTCTTCGGTGTCTGCCTCTACCGCAGCGACCAGCTGTTCAAAAATATCCGGCACAGCGCTGATAACCCGGTTCCAACTGGGAATAAACGGCTTCTCCATGGGGCTGGTAAAAAACACCTCCCCAGCCTTAATAATATTTTCCGCAAACATCTCCACGGCTTTTTCTTCCTCGTGAATATCCAGGGTTAAGCCATTCATAATTGCGTCGTTATGGCAGGTCTCAACTATATCCAGGGCCATGCGATAGTAGGTTGCCTTGAGCGACCTAAAGGCTTCATGACTAAACACCACACCCTGGGTGGCAAGCTTGCGGAATAGCGCCTTGGCAATATCGATGGACATTTTCGACAGGCCATCTTGGTCATTGTCCAACGACAGGTTCTGATGCTTGTGATCGTAGTTATCGGCAATATCCACCTGGCAGAGACGATTGCTGGCGTAATTGCGGTGCATCTCCGAGAGCACGCCGATCTCTAGGCCCCAGTCGCTGGGGATACGGATATCGTTAAGCACATCCCGGCGAAAGGAAAACTCCCCAGCCAAGGGATATCTAAAGCTGGCCATATAGTTGAGATAGTCAGTGTGGCCGACGGTCTTTTTAAGCGCACTCAACAGGGGCGAGACTAATAGACGCGATACGCGGCCATTGATTTTGCCATTGGCGACACGGGCGTAATAGCCTTTGCAAAACTCATAGCTAAAGCGCGGATTGGCGACAGGGTAAATGAGGCGGGCGAGTAATTCGCGATCATAGGTGGTGATATCACAGTCGTGCAGTGCCACCGATTCAGTCTTATTTGAGGCCAATGTGTAACCCATGCAATACCAGACATTGCGGCCTTTGCCCATTTCTTTGGGCGCCAAGTCGAGTTTTTGCAGTTTGGCATCCAAGGCTTTTAAACGGGGGCCATCGTTCCACAGCACTCTGTGGTGCTGGGGCAATACCGAGAAAAATTCCAGTGCCTGGCGATATTCTTGCTCGTTAGCGCGGTCGAGGCCAATAACAATCTCTGTCAGGTAGGGCACCTGTTTTAACTCTTCAACAATACCCTTTAGGGCATCACCCTGAAGCTCTGAATAGAGCGACGGCAATATCAGCCCCATGGGTCTGGATTTAGAAAATGTCAGCAGCTCAGCCTCCATAGTCTCAACCGATCGCTTGGAGAGATTATGTAAAGTAGTGATCACGCCGTTTTGATGGAAGTCGCCCATGATTAAGTCTCTTTTATTGTTGGTTATGACTACTTGTTTTTAGTTGGAATATTTATTGGATTTTTCGAGCCACAGACTGACCCCTTCAACCCAGCCGAGAGGACCGATCTGTTGGCTGGTGTAGGAATCGTGGCTGCGCTTTAAGATTGGTGGCGAACGGTCATCAGCCCTGATTACCAGTGCCGATGAAGCGACTTCAAGCATGGCCACATCATTGTCGCCATCGCCAATAGCCAGTGTTTCACAATGCTTTGGCTCAGTTATGCTGGCCTCACGGTGATAGAGATCACGCAACTGGAGCATGGCGCGACCTTTGTCGACATCACCGCCAATATTTAGAAAACGGCCGCCCTGTAAAACTTTGGCACCAGCCTCTTTTAAACGGCAGACAAAGCTGATTTTGCGCTGCTTAGAGCCAATCCAGTGCACCGGTTCACTGTGTTCTCGCTGGTTGGCTAACTCGGCAGCGTTGAGTTCGAGACCGGTAATCGCCGCCACACCGGCAGCACCGGAAGCGGCATAAATGGAGTCAAAGGTTTCAAACTCACCCTTAAAATCGGCGGCTCGTTCGGCGAGAAGCTGCTGCCACTTGGCTCGGCGGGGCACATTGCGCAGCACCCAAAAACCGTCTTCTAAAATAGCGTGCTCAGGCTGAGTTTTAAAATAGCGACTGGGAATATAAATAGCCGCGCCATTCTCAACAATAAAGGGGTGACGGTTTTTAAGCTGCCCACGCAGGGTCATCACTTCAGCAAAGGTTTTACTGGTAATGGGAATCACCGGTATATTCAGCGTCTCAAGTTCGGCGAGCAATGGCCGCGCAGGGGCAAAACTGTAGCTGTGGTGGTCGAGAAGACTGCCGTCGAGATCAGTAAAGATGAGTCGCATAGTGATTTTATCCTCTCCCTGTCGGTTATATTAGAGTTGCTGATCTATAGCCTGCGGGCACTGTTTTGGTGCGCGGGAATAATGCTATGCGCCAATCTGGGCCTGCTGTCATCGCTGTATTTTCTCTGTTTGCCCTATTAACAGGCATCTGCTGTTGAAAATAGGGCGCTTTATTGGCCGCAGGGCTCTGTATGGGTTTTGAGCGCTGCTGGGCTGCTATGGTTATTGCAGAATTCGTGCCAAGCAGCGGCGGATATTTCTGCTACTGAATATGAGCCTCTCGTATTTACATGGCCGCTGATTAAAGGTACAAAGGGTTAAAAAAGGGCGTCAGTTAAGCGCCGCAGTGATTGCCTTCAGGCGACAACTCATCATTATAAAAATAAAAAAACAGAGGCTTCAGTATGTCGAACACACCAGAGATCGGATTGGGCTACACCATTTTGCGCCGCGCGGAACTCTCACCTGAGCGCAGAGCCCTAACCTTCGAGGGCAAGACCTCGACCTTCGAGGAATTTGGTCAGCGTATTCGCAAGCTTGCGGCTGTGCTGCGTGCCGGCGGCGTCTGTCGCGGTGATCGGGTGGGCTATATTGGCCTCAATCATCCTGTGTTTTTGGAAGCGCTCTACGCCTGTAGTTGTCTGGGAGCGATTTTCGTGCCGCTCAACTTCCGCCTCACTGGCCCCGAGATGCGCTATATCGCCAACGATGCCGGTATTCACACCCTGCTCGCCGACAATGGCCTGGTCTCCCTAGTGGATCAAGAGCGAGATAATCTGGTCTGTCAGCGTTATATCAGTATTGAGGAGGATGCGATCAACTGGGAGCCTCTGGAAGCATTGATGACCGCTAGCCAGCCGCTGCAATTGATTGAACAGGTGGACGCCGATGAAGTGGCCTTTATCATGTATACCTCGGGCACCACGGGCCTGCCTAAAGGCGCCATGCTCACCCATGGCAATCTGTTTTGGAACAGTGCCAATTCATCCTATGGCGAAGACTTTATGGGTGCCACCACACTCACCTGTGCGCCGCTATTCCATATTGGCGGGCTCAATGTCACCACCTTGCCGTCTCTGGCACGGGGTATTGAAGTGGTGCTGATTCGTTCCTTTGATGCCGCAGAAGTGTTGGCGGCACTGGAAAAATATTCCGTGTCGAGCATGTTTGGTGCGCCGACCATGTTCTTGATGATGAGCCAGCACGAGACCTTTGCCACCACCGACTTAAGTCATATTGGCGCCTTTGTAGTCGGCGGTGCGCCAGTACCGGTGCCGCTGATTAATCTTTATAGCGAGCGCGGTGTGCGCTTCTGCCAGGGCTATGGCCTAACCGAAACCTCACCCTTTGCAACCATGCTTGAAACCAGTATGGCACTGAAAAAGGTCGGTTCAGCTGGCCGACCGCCGATGTTTACCGAAGTGCGCATAGTTGATGGTGAGAATAAACCGCTGCCTGCGGGGAAGCATGGTGAAGTCTGTGTCCGCGGCCCCAACGTGCTTAAGGGTTACTGGAACCGCCCCGAAGCCACAGCCGATGCGATCGATGTTCAGGGTTGGTTTCACAGTGGTGATATAGGCTATTTCGATGATCAGGGTTATCTGTTTCTCTGTGACCGGGTAAAAGATATGGTGATTTCCGGTGGTGAAAATGTCTATCCCGCAGAAGTTGAAAGTATTCTCTATGGTCATAGTGCCGTGGTTGAAGTTGCGGTGATTGGATTGCCTGATGAGAAATGGGGTGAGGCGGTGACTGCCGTGGCAGTGGTAAAAGAGGGCAGTACTTTAGAGCTTGAAGAGTTGCGTGAGTTTGCCAGTCAGAGTTTGGCGAAGTATAAGCTGCCGAGTAGACTTTATTTTCTCGATGAGCTGCCGCGCAATCCTGCGGGCAAGGTGCAGAAGTTTAAGATTAAGGACCAGCTCGTTTCCTATGACGATATTCCCAGCTAAAAGATTCAGTTAGGTTGCGCTTTTCTACAGATGATAAAAATAATTTTAGTCGGCTTAATGCGGCAATATAGGTAAAGGGAATCATGGATTACTTGTCACTTTTCAGAATGCCAAAACCGATGAAAATAACAGGAAGATCATCGAGTATTACCAATGCATTTATCAATTCAATTATTCCGATAATTGTGCCGACCAATGAGCAAGTGAAGGAGGCCCTTGATATTCTCGGCATGGATCACGACAAATTCGAATGCTCATACTGTGGCTCTACCGCCACAGAATGGGATCATCTAAGGCCTTTAGTCTTAAACAAGAAGCCTACGGGTTATGTATCAGAAATTCATAATCTGGTACCGGCATGTGGAAAATGTAATCAGTCAAAGGGCAATAGGGAATGGGATTCCTGGATTATAAGTACAGCAAAGTTATCACCTAAAAGTAGAGGTGTTAAAGATTTAGAGGATCGAATTAAACGGCTGTCAGCTTATGACAAATGGCTAGAGCCGACAGTAGTTGATTTTGAAATGATTGTAGGCAAAGAAAAATGGGAGCAGCATTGGGAAAATTGGCAGCTTGTACAAAACACAATGCGCGAAGCTCAGACGTTAGCAACTGATATTAATCAGAAAATAGCTAAATCATATGGAAAGCTTTAACAATAATGTCAAATCGATTCGTAAAACAGCCTTGAGCCCAGAGTAAAAGTTTTCAACTTTTACGAAAATAGCCCTGAGTCCAAAGTAAAAGTTTTCAACTTTTACGAAAATAGCCCTGAGCCAAAAGTAAAAGTTTCCAACTTTTACGAAAACAACCCCTGTACAAACCAGCGATCCGTCCCAGCCTGCTTAAACAGCCAATACCGCGAACCCTGATTATCGCAAGCCAAGTAATAATCACGCTGCTGATCAGTCTGCCACCAGTTGTCACTTAGCCTCTGTGGGCCGCTTAGAATATACAGCGGCTGACGCCAAAACAACTGCTGGTTACGCAACTGAATGGCAATAGGCTTGGGCAATAACCAGAGAGGTTGCAGACCACTGTGCTCAATACTCAATTGCTGATACTCCCCCGGCGCGACAATCTTTCCCGCTTCCTCGGGTAAATAATTATTCCCCAGGGCTGGCTGTTGCAGAGCCTCTGGCCCCAGCCTTGCACGCAAACTATCAATCAGCCGACCCGCCTCAACGCTCTCTTCACCAACTAGCGCAGAGCCAAATAAATCCAACCCCTCCGGCAGGCCATCAACAAAATCATCGCTGGATAATATAATCGTTTCTATGCTGGCGGGTAAGTCTATTCGCTCTAATTGAAGGCGGCTTAAATCAAGTAACATCGGCCAGCTGTTCTGATTTCCCGAAAGGCTCACAGACATAGAGCTGGGCTCGCCTATTAGGGGCTCAAACCGCCATTCAATTGTACGGCAATAGCACTGGCGAGCTTGCAGATAAATACTCAACCGCTGGAGCAAGGTCTTCATCGGAAACAGTAAACCCTGCTTGCTGAAAATACCCTGAGAGCTCTGCAGTAAATCATCAAAGATCAGCGGCGGCTTAAAGCGCTCCAGTTGACAGGGCTTCTCTCCGAGTAGTAATTTCAGTTGATCGACTATTCCAGCACCAAAGCGACTGGCCAGCTCAGCGCGGGGCAGGGCCAGTAGATCGCCGAGAGAGTTTAATCCGAGCTGATAAAAACTTTGCTGTTGGCGTCGCGGAACCTTGAGTAGGCTCAGTGGTGTTAGGCAAAGCTGTTGTTTTAGCTCGGCGCTCTCAGGCAGCTCATAGCGAAAGCCTGGTCGACATAGCAGACGTGCGGCATCGGCACTACCGGCAATACCCATATCAAGCTGGGTGCAGCGAAGGGATAGATTTTTTTGTAATTGCTCAAGTAACTGCCGGTAGCTGTGAAAGAGTTTTTCACAGCCGCTTAATTCAAGCCACAAACCCTGCTCGGCAATAATTACGCCTGGACTGAAACGGTAGGAGATTAATGCCAGCTGTTGCAGGATGGTTTTTTCGCGCTCTGGCTGCTGTTGTAGTGTCAGCAGTTCAGGACAGAGAGCCAGGGCCGTAGAGAGTGACAGATGCGCTTCTACACCAGATTGTTTAGCGCTGTCATTGCAGCATAAAACACGCATCGCATTGTTTTCTTGGCCGACAACGGCAATCGGTTTTTGCCTCTGCTCGTCGGTGTTTAAATCCTCTTGCTGTCTATCGAGAATGGCATCCAGGGGCAGCAACGGGAAGTGCAGATAGAGCCAAATTTTTTCCGGATAACAGTCTGTTACCCCTGTCGCGGTGGGTAATATTGAAAATCCTTTTCGTCTATTTCCTTTTGCGCCATAGCGCGAAGGTCTCAGGCGTTGAGTCTCTGTTCGCGAGTTTTAAGGCGTGGAATATCCGTTGAGATTGGAATAGTAGGATGGATGCTATTGACCGGCAATTTGGCCAGAGAGGTCTGTGAACTGAGATCCTTACCCCGAGGAATTAACAGCTGCTCTCCCGGTGCCACACCGCGTAGTTTGCGTACACAGAGACGAAGGTTTTTCTCACCGACAGAATCGACCTCTAGGCGCAGGGTGGCAGGTGATGAGGCGGAGAGCGTATTCTCAGAAGCTCCTTTATTAGAGGAGAGCAAAAAGGCCGCATGACCACTGTCCGCAGCAGCCAGTTGCAGCTTGCGCAGATCGCTATAACTGGGCATTTTGTTATCACTCCAGGCCAGTAACAGTGCATTGTTGCGAATACACTGTTCAGCGACCCAGAGCCACTCACGAGCATTTTTACTCTGCACTATAAGCACCTTTTGCAAGGCAATGCCGGCGACAGCCAATGCCGGAGCGTAGGGCTGATATGGCGGGTCGAGCCAGACGCTGAGATGATTGTTTTGGCAGTAGTCTTTGATCGTTGGCAGCAGCAGTGAAAGCTCGCCAATTCCTGGACGTTGGACCAGTAATTCAGTTAGTGCAGCGGTGGGCCAACCACCCTTTAATAGCAGATCAATTTGATCATTGCCGCTAGAGACACTGCGCTGAGTGGGTTTTTGACTCTGTCCGCGCCAGGTATCATGGCGGGCGAGGAGTTTTGTTATTATTTCAGTATTGGGCATAGGTGGGCGCTCTCGATATACTGTTAATATATACAGTATTCTGCCAAATGTCACTGCGGAATTTCATTTCAGTGCTTATGATTGAAGAGGGTTGGTAGCAGTATTCTGAGGCCGTAATATTGAACCCAAATCGTCTAAAGTGTTAAGGTGAGCTCCGTTTTACGGCGTCGAGAAAAAAGGCTATGGCCCCAAATACAGCAGCTGAACAGCAGATAAACCCGAACTGGAGCGTTCTTGCTCCGGCCCTTGTGGCTATTTTGCAGGCAGCGGAAAAAGACGGCGCCAATCAACAGCATCTGTTACGAGATTCTGGATTACAGCAAGACCAGCTAGCAATACTCGACCGCCGTTTTCCGGTCGCCAATTATTACAAACTCTATCAACTAGCTGCCGAAGCCTCTGGAAACCCCGATATTGGTCTCTCGGTGGGTCGTATCATCTATCTTAAAGGGCTCAACCTACAGCTCTATACCTGCTCACTGTGTAAATCCTTTCGCGACTACCTCAACTTAATTCCGAGTACCTTAAAGATGCGCGGTGATATAGGTGAAACCACCGCTCATCGCGACGCTAATCTAGTGGAGCTGCGCTGGGAGCCGCTGCTTAAAAGCAGTGGGCTAAAACGTTACTGTAGCGATGAAGTGCTCTCGGCATCTGCGGCCATTATCAACTCACTCTGTGTGCGGCCAGTGCCAGTGGTGAAAGCCAATTTCACCTATCCTCAGCCCCAAGATGCCACTCAGTTAGAAGCCATTTTTGGCCGATCTATCACCTATAATCAGCCTTATAGCAGTCTGTTTTTTGACAGTGCCGCACTGGATTTCCAGCTGCTTAAGCAGGATTATCAAGAGGGGCCGGATCTGAGCAAGCCCTTTAGTGAGTTGTTTGAAAATAATCAAACGGCCGACGAGTTTTTAGCCAATCTCAAGTCCTTTATGATGCGTCGTTTGCCTGAAGGCGAAGTGAGCATTGATAAGCTTGCCAGTTTGATGAATATCTCCCGACGCACATTGCAGCGTCGCCTCTCCGATCGTGGCACTAACTTTTTACAAGTGCTTCAGGAGGTGCGTTCGCGTATGGCCCTGCGCTATCTCTCTGATGATCGTCTGGGTATAACCGAGATTGCTTTTCTGTTGGGCTATGCCGATCA
>CAJQKW010000015.1 GCA_905478975.1 uncultured Pseudomonadales bacterium
TTTAAAAAGGGCTTAGACACGCGCTTTATTAATGGCCAGCTTTTTATTGAGCATGACAATACCTCCACCGTCAGTTTTTCAAATCATTACAATATTCTCTATAACCACGGTATCTATCAAACGGGCTACCGCTATCAGGGCCGGGTGATAGGCGCCACCTGGGATAATGACAGCAAGATTACCAGTATTGGTGTTATGGGTTACCTCAATAATGGTGATGCGGTAGAGGCTCGCCTCAGTCGCGGTGATATTAATAAAGAGAGTATCGATGGCGCACCATCATTGCATAGCATAACCACTCAGGGTGGGGCGTTTAATTCGCTATCGGCTAAATGGCAGCGGTCATTTACCTGGGGTAAGGCTGAAGTGCAGGGGCGCTATATTGATAGCCTTTTAGATGAGTTTGGGCGTCAGGATAACCATCTCAGCATAGGCGGCTCGCTAACCGTTCAGTTTGAGTAAGGCTGAGTGTTTTAAATGGTCTATGCTTTATTTAAGGATTAGGGTATTAAACAGGGACGTTTTTAGTTGTCGCAGAACAGAGCTTACAAGGGAATTATTTTGGCCGGGGGCGCCGGAACTCGGCTGCACCCAATTACGCTGGCTGCGTCCAAGCAGTTACTGCCCGTTTACGACAAGCCCATGATCTACTATCCCCTGTCTGTTCTGATGCTGGCCGGTATCAGAGAGATATTAGTCATTTCGACTCCTACAGATTTGCCTGGATTTCAGAGGATGCTGGGAGATGGAAGCCAGTTTGGTATTGATATTAGCTACAGAGAGCAGCCTTCACCAGATGGTCTGGCTCAGGCTTTTATTATTGGCGAGGAGTTTATTGGTGAAGATAATGTTTGTTTAATTCTGGGCGACAATATTTTTTATGGCCAGCACTTTACTGACAAACTTGTAGCGGCGGCCCAGTATAATAAAGGCGGCACCATCTTTGGCTATCATGTACAAAACCCTCAGGATTTTGGTGTGGTTGAATTTGATGACGAGGGTCATGCTCGGGAAATTACCGAAAAGCCAGACAGGCCCAAATCTAACTACGCTATCACTGGACTGTATTTCTACGATAATCGGGTGGTTGAGATAGCTAAAAGTATTACCCCCTCGGCCCGTGGCGAGCTGGAAATTACCGATATTAACAATGCTTACCTTCAGCTCAATAGCCTGGATGTGATTATGCTCGGACGAGGTTTTGCCTGGTTAGATACTGGAACTCACGACTCTCTGCTAGAAGCGGGCCAATTTGTACAAACCATAGAACAGCGTCAGGGGCTTAAAGTTGCCTGCTTGGAAGAGATCGCGTTTCACCGCGGTTGGATAACCCGGGATACTCTGCAACAGCAAGCAGCTGTACTGTGTAAAACTGGTTATGGCCAGTATCTTCAGCAAGTATTGGAGGGGTATCAATGAAAGTCTTGGATACCTCTATTCAGGGCTGTTTTATTATTCAGCCCAGAGTCTTTGAGGATAGCAGAGGTTTTTTTCTCGAGACCTATCAAGAAGAGCGTTACGCCAAAATGCTGAATACTGAGCTGCCATTTGTTCAGGATAATCACTCAAGATCTCAGGTTGGTGTGCTGCGCGGGCTGCATTTTCAAAAGACCAAGCCTCAGGGCAAGCTAGTCAGAGTAGTTTGTGGTGAGATATTTGATGTGGCTGTAGATATTCGTCCTGACTCTCCCACATTTAGGCAGTGGCAGGGAGTTTATTTATCCGAGCAAAATAAAAAACAGCTCTGGGTACCGCCAGGTTTAGCCCATGGTTTTGCTGTAGTGTCGGAGATTGCCGATCTGGAATATAAGTGCACGGACTATTATGACCCTGCAGATGAAGCCTGTTTGGCATGGGATGACCCTGTATTAAATATCGATTGGCCTATTAATAACCCAATACTCTCAGACAAGGACAAGAGGGGAGTTAGTCTGGGCGAGTTAGTATGATAAAGCTGCTAATAACAGGCGCTGAGGGGCAGTTGGGCCGGTCATTTACGGCGGCCCTAAATCGCCGCAAAGACTTTATTGCTTGTGCTTATAATCGTATGCAATTGGATATTACTGATGCTGGGGCTATAGATGCGGCAATCACCAGAGACTGTCCTGATTTTGTGATTAATACTGCGGCCTATACCCTGGTCGACCAAGCGGAAGCAGAAAAAGATTTGGCACTGCAAATTAATCAGGTTGGACCAGCTAATTTGGCTCAAGCCTGCGACGCCAAAAATATCCCAATAATTCATTTTTCCACTGATTATGTATTTGATGGATCAGGTACTAACGCCTGGATAGAAACAGATAGCCCAGCACCTCTTAATCAATATGGTGCCAGCAAGTTAGGCGGCGAACGCGAGATTCAGAGCATCTGCCAAAAACATCTGATTTTTCGCACAAGCTGGCTGTTTTCTCCCTTTGGCAATAATTTTGTAAGGTCCATGCTGCGCCTTGGGGCCCAGCGCACTGATTTGGCTGTGGTTAATGATCAGATCGGCAAGCCAACCTGCACTTTCGAAATTGTGCGGTTGGTACTCGAAATATTACCTAGAGTAAATGGGCGCTGGGGCCTGTACCATCTAGCGCAGCCCGAGGCTATTAGCTGGTATGGCTTTGCCACGGCGATTTTTGCACAGGCCAATCAACAGAATTTAGTGCTTAAGGAGCTTTCGGCTATTGGGTCAGCCGATTATCCAGTATCTGCGCTTCGCCCTAAAAATTCCGAGCTAGACTGTAAGAAGCTTCAGACAGCTTTTAATGTCCAGATAAACCCATGGCAGCAGTCACTGATCGAAACCCTAAGAGTATTGCAATCTGATGGCCTATAACCCGAAAAATATCCTGGTAACCGGTGGCGCTGGTTTTATTGGCAGTAACTACATTCGCTATATGCTGAAAAATTACAGCCATATCAGGATTATTAATCTGGATAAGCTAACTTATGCGGGGTCCAAAGCTAATCTTATAGGCCTGCCAGATAAGTCAGATTATATTTTTATTCAGGGAGATATCTGTGACGGTGCTTTGGTAGCAGCGATTTTGAATCAGTATGCAATAGATACCATTGTACATTTTGCCGCCGAAAGCCATGTGGATAGATCCATAGAGGGGCCGGGGGAGTTTGTGCAAACCAATATTACGGGCACGTTTACCCTGCTTGAAGCCTCTAGAGAGTATTGGATGGCGAGCCTAGGCTTGGACTCCAATAGATGCAGATTTCACCATATTTCTACAGATGAGGTATTTGGCTCATTGGCTCAGCATAGTCCTGCATTTTCTGAGACCACAGCCTATGCCCCCAACTCTCCCTACTCTGCAACCAAGGCTGGCTCTGACTATCTGGTAAGAGCCTGGCATAAAACCTATGGCCTGCCTGTTACCCTGAGTCATTGCTCTAATAATTATGGGCCCTATCAGCACAGTGAAAAATTTATACCCACTGTGGTAAATGCCTGCCTAAATCAGACCGAAATTCCTGTTTATGGCGATGGTTCGAATATTCGTGACTGGCTATATGTGGAGGACCATTGCTGTGCAGTTGATACTGTGGTGCGCAGGGGCGGCATTGGGGAGACCTACAATATCGGCGGCCTTAATGAATGGTCAAATATCGATATCTGCCAATTGATCTGTGACCTGATGGATAAGAGGGTGCCTGCTAACGGGCCGCATCGCAAATTAATACAGTTTGTAGAGGATCGTCCCGGTCATGATTGGCGCTATGCTATAGATACCAGCAAAATCAGTAAAGAGCTTGGCTGGTCACCTCAGGAAACCTTTCAGTCTGGTATTGACAAAACCTTAGACTGGATTATGCAAACAGCTTAAACGAGGTTATTCACTAATCGGTTAGTTGTCTGGGGATATAGTCAGCAGGCTTAAAGTGGCAGAAGATGTTGGCAAAGGAGTCGCCCTCCAGGGGATAGGGCCGCCCATGGGTCAGTCTGCCGCCCTCGTAAAGAACCACCTCTCCTGGCTTAAGGATAACCTCGTGGCGGCGATAATAATTATCGTCGATTACCAGAGGCCAGTCTTGATCTACCTGTTGATCAATATTAATAATTGCGCTAATGATATGGGTCTCCAGCCGGTCCTGGTGACACTTAAGCACCGCACCCCGATGATAAACGCGAATACCATAGACATAGGTAG
>CAJQKW010000016.1 GCA_905478975.1 uncultured Pseudomonadales bacterium
TGGGCGAAGGGGCCGCCGGAGCCGATGGCGATCAAATCATCTTCAGGCTGAATCACATCGCCATTGCCGGTAATAATCAGCGAGGCTTCACTGTCAGCCACCGCAAGCAGGGCTTCGAGTTTGCGCAGGATACGATCGCTGCGCCAGTCTTTGGCCAGCTCCACCGCGGCCCGAGTGAGGTTGCCTTGATGTTGCTCGAGTTTGGCTTCAAAGCGCTCAAACAGGGTGAAGGCATCGGCAGTGCCACCGGCAAAACCGGCGATTACCTTATCGTTGTAGAGGCGACGCACTTTGCGCGCGTTGCCTTTCATAATGGTATTGCCAAGACTGACCTGGCCGTCGCCGCCTATGACAACTTTGCCATTGCGACGCACTGAGAGAATGGTTGTTCCGCGGTACTGTTCCACGTGCTTACTCCTTTTATTGATACCCAATGAAATGGGGTCAACATAAAGAATATCAATGGCTCGGGAGGAAAAAGCTGATAAAAGTCTCTATTGCTAGGCTGTTTGCGCCCTGAGCTATTTAGCTTTGCCAGTGATTTAAATCAGTGCTTCGAGGCAGCTGGTTTTTTGCAGTAGTTCATTGGTGGCCTGATGGCTGTTGAGGGCGGCGTATTTTTTACGCAGCAGCTGATAGGACTTGGCGTGATACTTCTGCGGTTTTTGCGTCCAGGTCTGGCCATTTAGCTGCACCGAAAACTCCTCTTTACCCTGGGCTATGGCGTCGGCGTTGGCCTGAGTCCAGGGCAGAAATAGATCGCCTATCTGGGCTTTGATAAAGGGCTTGAGAGTGGGCTTTAAGTTTTCCCAGGTTTCAAAGTCTCCTTCAATGCGCGGCCACAGCATGCGCTGTATCCAGGCCAGTAAGTTGGGCATCTTGGCTTCGATGAGGGCGCAGTTGGTAGGATCGGTCCAGACATTGTAGAGCTGCCCCCAAAGGCTAAAGTCGCCGAAGGAGGGGCGACCGCCCAGTAAATAGGGGCGTGACTCTAGATGTGCTTCAAGCTGCTTTAGTGCCAGGTGCAGAGAGGCTTCGATCTGAGGTGCGGTCTCTGGGTTAGAGCCGACAAACCACAGCCGCCCAGTCATGCGTTGTCGCACCTGGTCTGTTAGCTCATCCAATTGCTCGCGACTAGCGTCTGGTTGGGTCAACTGAGCAATGCGCCCAGCCGAGGCGATCTGATCAATATCTCGCGCCCAGCGGTAGTGAAACATCCACTTGTTGCCCCATTCATCACCAAACTCTTCCAGTAGAGTGGAGACAAAATTGACGGTGGTATCCTCTGGATAGATGCTGTCTTGTGGGTTCAGAGCCTCGAGCTGCTCAATCACCAGGGTTGAATCCTGAGCGCCCTCAAGTTGCGGGGTGACCAAAAGTGGAATAATCGGCAGTTTGGCGAATTTGGCAAATTCATCCATGGTCGCGGCGCTGCGGATAATCCACTGGTGGGGAATCTGCTTAAAGCGGAAGTAGGAGCGCACCTTAACGGAATAGGGTGAGAGTTCGGCGCCATAAATACGGTATTTATGATTTGAAACCTCAGCTAAAAAATCTGCCATGGGCTTGCTCCTCTTTTAGTTCTGCTCTTAAATTAGCTAGATCAGCCAGATCAGCTTAGTTAAGGCTGGCTTTAATAATGTCGGCATGAGTCTGGCGCAGCATCATCTTATTGACGCCGTAGACCGCTGGCAGGGTGGCTAACTGAGTGGCATGCTCGATGGCTCGGGGCAGCACTTCTTCGGCACTGACTAGCTCATCAAAGAAACCGGCTTCGAGGGCAGTTTCTGGGCTAAACATATGGGACTGAATGGCACACATGGTTTGAAAGCGCGGTGATAGTCGCGACTTAACCAGTTCGATACCAAAGGCCGGCAAGATCATATCAATCGCCGTTTCATTGAGGGCAATCTTAAAATCGCCGTGGACGCCAATGCGGGTATCTGAGGCCAGCAACATCATGCCGCCGGCAGCAATGGCATGGCCGGTGCAGGCGGTCACTACGGGCTGGGGATGGCTAAATATTCTCAAGAGGAGGGCTGCGCCCTTATTAACTAAAGCGGGCAAAAGCTTGTCATCAGCTGACTGGGCAGCGGTTTCTGCAGTAACTTCTTTGAGGTTAAAACCGGCTGAAAGCAGACCTGGGCGACCGTGAATAACCACGGCAGAGGCCTCTTTTTCGGCGCGATCCAGAAGTTCATTGAGTCGGTCGACAGTGGCATGACTCAGAGAGTTCACTTTGCCATCGTCCCAGTTAAGAATTGCTACGTCGCCTTCCTGAGTATATTCAATCATTGCTTGTCTCTCTGTGGTGTTTGTTTTTATTAGAATTATTGGCTTGAAAGCATCCTAGGGTAGCGGCTAGTTCTTTGACAGGATTAAATCTGACCGCATAGCCACAGGGGGGATTAGCTTGCCTGCTCTAGTGGCGGCGGTAATAAAATCGGCATCGGTAGGTAACCATTGCGGCGCACTGATCGCTCCACCTGGCCGGGTAAAAAATTTAATAGGGGCAGGCAGCGCAGCCCGGCTATTTTAAGGCCGCGAGAAGTCCAGTTGTTACAGGTGTTGATGCACATATAGATGCCCCGGGACTGGAAAAAGATTTCACCACTGTTTCTAGTACGGACCTTGATCAGCTGCTGGGATTTATCGATCTTAAAGTGTCGCGAGATAAAGGCTACCACGGCGTCAATTACGCCGAGATTAGTGTCAATACTGTAGGTGCGACTGGTGGCGCTGCGATGTTGGCTGATGTCGGCAATACCGAGCACGGCGATGGTGGCGCGAGTCGGTAATAGCAGCGCCCGCAGACCGAGCATAAGGGATTGCTGTGCTGAGCCGTAATAGAGGTAGTCACCCCAGCCAATACGCGCCCACTCTGTGTCGCGCAGCTGTTCGCCGAGTTCAGGCAAGACCCGAAGCAAAGCCGAACTGGGCACCACCAGATGGGTATGGATACCGTCGCGGAAAAAGTAGAATTGTGAATTTGGCATAGTCTGCAACAACAGTCTTATTATGACGTTATGGAGTAATCTTGTTTTAGACGCTCAGGTTACCGCTTTTCTGCGCGCACGGGAAATAGTTGTTCTACACTCCTAAGCTGGTGCGGCCTTTATTACTAAAGGGTACTGTCGAAAATTGACGGATAATTCTATATTCTGTGCCCTGATAAATATGGCGCTTATCAATAGCGCATTAGCGAAACTCAAGGAGAGATGGAATTGCAATTACAAGACAGCAGCTTGCTGAAAACTCAGGCCCATATTGATGGCCAGTGGTTGGATGCCGATAGTGGTGAAACCTTAGCCGTAACCAACCCGGCCAGTGGCGAGACCATCGCCAATGTGGCCAAGTGTGGCACCGCTGAAACCCGACGCATGATTGAAGCGGCCGCTGTGGCGCAAACGCAGTGGGCCAAGTCGACGATCAAAGAGCGTGCTGCTGTGCTGCGCCGCTGGTTTGATCTGGTGATGGAGAATCAAGAAGATCTGGCACAGATCCTTACCGCAGAGCAGGGCAAACCCCTCGCCGAAGCCCGCGGTGAAGTGGCCTATGGTGCTAACTATATAGAGTGGTTCTCTGAAGAGTCGAAGCGCGTCTATGGCGATACTATTCCTCAGCCCTCAAACGACAAGCGCATTGTTGTGATCAAACAGCCGGTAGGTGTGGTTGCCTGTATTACGCCGTGGAACTTCCCCAATGCCATGCTTACCCGCAAGATCGCCCCAGCCATTGCCGCCGGCTGTGCGGTGGTCTGTAAACCGGCCAATGCCACGCCACTGTCGGCTCTGGCGCTGATGGAGCTGGCAGTTCGGGCAGGTTTTCCGCCCGGTCTAATGAATATAGTGACAGGTCGAACGGCCCAAATCGGTGCCGAGCTAACCGGCAATCCCACTGTGCGCAAAGTGACCTTTACCGGTTCTACGCCTGTGGGCAAGCAGCTGATGGCGGAGTGCGCGCAGTCGGTTAAGCGCACCTCTATGGAACTGGGCGGCAATGCGCCGTTTATTGTGTTTGATGATGCAGATATTGATGCGGCGGTTCAGGGCACATTGGTATCAAAGTATCGCAATGCAGGGCAGACCTGCGTCTGCTCCAATCGAATTATTGTCCAGGCTGGCATCTATGATGAATTTGTCAGCAAGCTGACTGCGGCGACCAAGAATTTAGTGATCGGTAGTGGCACCGAGGAGGGCGTTACTGTAGGCCCGTTAATCGATGAGAAAGCCGCCAATAATGTCTGTGACTTTATTGATGATGCCGTAGCCAAAGGTGCGAAGGTTGCGCTGGGTGGCGGTCGCAGCGATCTCGGCGGGTCCTTTGTGCTGCCGACCATTCTCACCGACGTCAGCCGTGATATGCGGGTGTTTTCCGAGGAAATTTTTGGTCCTGTCGCACCAGTGTTTAAATTCGACACTGAAGCTGAAGTAGTGGAGATGGCCAATGACACGGAGTTTGGTTTGGCCGCCTATTTCTATTCACGGGATATAGGCCGCGTCTGGCGCGTTGCCGAACAACTTGAGTACGGCATAGTCGGCGTCAATGAGGGCGTGGTCTCCAATGAGATGGCACCCTTCGGCGGGGTTAAAGAATCCGGCAGTGGCCGCGAGGGATCCAAGTACGGCATGGACGACTATATGGTTATGAAATATATCTGTATGGGCGGTATAGATAAGTAACAGCGTCAATGACCATGAGCCAGTAGCAAAACAGCTGCTGGTTTAGTTCTCAGGCTTGTTTCACTCGAGCCTATAAAATCTGATCCTGCCGTCTCGTCTCCCCGTGCGCATTCTTACGCTATGGGGTTATACTCACTTATCTTAAATTCGATCGTTTAACGTCCTTGGGAATAACAAAAAAAATGATAAAGTCCTTCGAAAATAAAACTGTGATTATTACCGGCGCCTCTGCCGGTGTGGGTGCAGCCTGCGCCCGTCTATTTGCCAGCCATAAAGCCAAGCTTGTTTTGGTGGCCCGTGGTGAAGCCGCCCTAAATACCATTGCCGATGAGCTGCGCTCTCATTGCGAAGTGCTGGCTGTGGTGATGAATGTAGCGAGTAATGACGACTGTTTAGCACTGCTGGAAAAGGCCGAAGCCGCCTTTGGTGCTGTGCATGTGGTTATCAATAACGCTGGTATGCATGCGCGAGGGGATCTTGCGACTGTCGCGCCAATGGATGTTGCCGCCATGGTGGATATCAATATGCGCGCGCCTTTGTTGCTCTCCTGTGCGGCGATTCCCTATCTTCAGCGTGCCGGTGAAGGAGCCATTGTTAATGTGGGCTCACTGGCTGGCCGTGCGCCACTTCAGGGTGCTGCAACCTACAGTGCCACCAAGGCTGGATTGCGTGCCTTTAGCTATGCTTTGGCAGATGAACTCCGTGACAGCGGCATCAGTGTGGGTTCGGTCTCTCCCGGCCCAATTGATACCGGATTTATTATGGATCAGATCGATGCGGTGGAAGATATCGTTTTCTCCCAGCCTATGAGCACGGCGCAGCAGGTTGCCGAGGGTATTTTGGCTGTGGCTTCGGGTGATGAGATCGAAGTGGTGTTGCCAGCAGCAAGTGCCAAGCTCACCCATATCAGTTATCTATTTCCGAAGTTGCGTCGCCGTCTGCGTCCCAAGCTCTATGAACAGGGCCGTAAAAACAAAGAAAAGTACCGCAACCGTCAAGCTACTAAGTAGAGATAATCAAGTAGAGACAGCATAGAGGTAATGTAGAGTTATTATGAAACTTAACTATTCTCGTCAGTCCGGTGATGACCTTTTAGAAGGGCAGGAAAACAGCCCGGCGGTTATTTTGATCCACGGCATGTTTGGTTCTCTCAGTAATCTTGGGGTGCTGGCGCGCTCCTTGACTGCGGACTATCAGGTTATCAGTGTGGATATGCGTAATCACGGTGATTCCCCCCATGAGTCGCTGATGGATCTGCCATCCATGGCCGCGGATATTGTTGAGTTGATGGATGACCTCGGACTTGCCAGTGCAACGTTGATTGGTCACTCTCTGGGTGGCAAAGTTTCCATGCAGGTTGCGTTAAATAACCCTGACCGAGTCAGTGAGTTGGTGGTGATTGATATAGCGCCGGTCACCTATGATACACGTCAGGACGCGGCGCTGGATGCACTTAACCTGCTGGCGGAAAATCATATAACCAGCCGCCGTGATGCAGATAGTCTGATCAGCAAGCATATTATTGAGGCACCGGTGCGAGCCTTTCTGTTAAAAAATCTTGCTCGTAATCCTGAGGGCGAATTCAGATTGAAGTTGAATCTGGCCTCGATCAATCAAAACTATGCCAGCACCTTGGTTTCTGCGCCGACAGGGCAGGCCTATGGTGGTCCAACATTGTTTTTGAAAGGTGAGCATTCGGCGTATATTCAAGAAAAGCATCGGCCGGTGATGCAGCAGCTATTCCCCCATTCTCAGGTAGAGGTTGTTGCAGATACCGCCCATTGGTTGCACGCGGAGAAGCCAGAAGCGGTAAACGCTCTAATAAGAGCCTTTATTGCGACGAAAACACCGACAAAACCATAACCAATTATTCTCAGACATAGTAGAATCACGGCTGCAATTTTTTGACCTGCACATTCACCCGTATTTTGGCTCACATTTTATTCCACAGGAAACCACCGATGTTTGAAAGTTTAAAGCCCGTAGCTGCCGATCCGATTCTAGGATTGATGGCGGCTTTTCGAGAAGATCCGCGAGAGACAAAAATCGATTTAGGCGTTGGCGTCTATATGAATGACCGCGGTCAAACCCCGGTTATGGATGCGGTAAAACGCGCCGAAACCAAGTTGGCTGAACTTGAGAAAACCAAATCCTACCAAGGCATTGCCGGTGACGCTGAGTACAACAGCAGAATGTTGCAGCTGATGTTTGGTTCCGATCACGCTGTTCTAGCATCTGGGCGGGTAAAAAGCCTCCAGGCTCCCGGCGGTTCTGGTGCGTTAAGAGTGGGTGCTGAAGTGATTCGCCGCGCCCGCCCCGAGGCGAAATTATGGGTTGGCACACCGACCTGGCCGAACCATATTCCACTGTTGGGCAGTGCTGGTTTTGAGATCCAAGAATATCCCTATTACGACACAGCAACTCGCGAGGTCAATATTGACCTGATGCTCGAGACCTTGCGTCAGGTTCCCGCTGGTGATGTGGTGCTATTACATGGCTGCTGCCATAACCCCACCGGTGCTGATCTGAGCAACGAGCAGTGGGACCAAATTACTGAAATAGCCCTAGAGCGTGGCTTTGTGCCCTTTATAGATACTGCCTATCAGGGGCTTGGTGATGGCCTCGATGAAGATGCCTATGGCATGCGTCTGATGGCTGAGAAGTTGCCGGAGTTGGTTGTGGCCTCAAGCTGCTCAAAGAACTTTGGCCTCTATCGTGAGCGCACTGGATCCATTACTTTTATTACTCAAACTCCTGAGCAGGCGGCCATTGTTGGCGGCCAGGCCATGGCCGTTGCCCGTCAGATGTACTCCATGCCACCAGCTCACGGAGCCCTGTTAGTCTCGTTGATTTTGGGCGATGAAGAACTCTGTAAAGATTGGAAAGCTGAGCTGGAAGAGGTTCGTCTGCGGATCAAATCTATGCGGACATTGCTGGCTGACAGTATTCAGGACAATGCAGCGGGACTGGACTTCAGTCATATTAAACGCCAGAACGGCATGTTCTCATTTTTAGGTATTGCGCCTGAGCATTTGCTGCGTCTGCGTGAAGAGTTTGGTATTTATATTGTCTCTTCAACGCGGATTAACTTGGCGGGGATTAACTCGAGCAATATTGCCTATCTGGCTGAGTCGATTCGCACTGTACTCAAGTAGATTAGTGTTATCTGTTAAGTTGCAGCAGCACCGAGTCAAGGCTCTGCTGTAGTGACTGCTGATCGCAATTAATCCTGATATCCCCATAGTTTTCATAGAGCGCACAGCGTTCATCGAACAGTGATTCAAGGCTCTGGTTGGGTTTTCGGGCAATGCCCCGGGCGTCGAAGTTGCCGATGCGTTTACGCAGTTCTTGCAGTGTCACATCGAGAAATACAACGGTGGCGGTTTGCTTTAGTCGCGCCATTCCCGCTTCTGAATAAACCGCGCTACCGCCAGTGGCCACAACCTTTCCTGTAATATCTTCGCTTAATAGAACCTGTTCTTCGATCTCGCGCAGATGCAGATAATCACTGTCGTCGAGAATTTCCTGCAGGGTGCGACCTTCGCGGACTTGGATGGAGATATCTGTGTCGACGAAACCCAGACCTAGCTCTTTTGCTAGCAGGATGCCGAGGGTACTTTTTCCGGCGCCTGGCATGCCGATAAGGACGATGCTGTTATGGTTGTTATTCATGGTTTTCCAACTAAGGTTGTTTTGGCTTAACACTTTTTTGTGGTTTGTGGTTTGTGGTTT
>CAJQKW010000017.1 GCA_905478975.1 uncultured Pseudomonadales bacterium
CTTCCAATTTATTATGCAGGATAAGCGTTTTGACGGGATTCCATTGGTTCTGGAAACCATAGACCCGTCAATTTGGGCAGATGAAATAGAGATGCTGAAGAGCTTTCAAACACCATAGCTTTCAAACGCCAGCTTAGAGCCGCTCTAGATTTTCTACTCCTGCTCCTGTTCTTACTTTTCCTGGCACTCAAGTGCGGCGAGCAGCCCCTGCCTATAAGCCTCGGCACTGGCTTTGCTGTCGCCGATCTTTTCCAGCACCGCGGCTAAATTGATAGAGCCCTGTACTGATGGACGCAGCTTAACTGCGGCAATTAGATAGTCTTTAGCTTTACCCCAAAACTGCAACCGCTGGCAGATCTGCCCCAGTGCCAACAGCAGATCGGGATCTTGGCTGTGCTGAACAAACCATTTCTCAGCCACCGCCAACTGCTTCTCGGGACTGGCTGATTCAAGCTCACCAAATTGCACGACCAATAGCGGATGCCACTGTCGGTTTAAACTCTTGATCAGCAGTGCCTGTTGTTTTTCCACTAACTGAACTCTGCCAAGACTGGCGCTATAGCTGGCGACAACCTGGGGGTCACTATGCAATTTTTTCGGGGTTAAATACCAAATATCCTCTAGCTCTGCCCTTTTCTGCCTGAGGGAACCCGCGCCATCAGACCTCAGACTCTCGAGCAGATTGCAGTAGACATCCTGCTCTAAACTGACCATATCCTGTTCGCTGACAGCCTTAAAGTGGCGCAGGTCACGGAGTATTTTTTGCAGGGGAGCCCAGTCTTCCGCGAGATAGTAGGCATCGGCCAAGAGTCGCAAAAGCCCTTTATCTCGGGGGTTTTCATCATAGACTGCCTGAAGAAGGGTTAATGCCTCTCGGGGCTGCTCTTGCAGCAGATGCAGTTCGGCCAAAGCCTTGTCGGCAATAAAGCCACTCTTTGGGTAGGCGATTTTCAGGCGCTGTAAAATCTGCCCCGCTTGCTCGAACTCCTCGTTGTCCGCCGCGGCCCGCGCTGCAAACAACAAATTCACCACTGGCATAGAGGATTTATTCGCCGACTGCGACAGTAACTTTGCCGCCTCCTGCCAATCGTCACCGGCAAACAGCAACAGCCCCTCGGCAGTTTGATTGTGATTGCGCGCGCTGCGGCGATTGCGCCACCAGGACCTAAAACCGCCGGCGCCCATAACCCAGCGCCAGGTCAACAGCAACCAGAACAGCAGTGCAGTCGCGGCCACATAGATCAGCAGTCCGGTCCAGGCACTCATTTCAAGGGTGAATTCGGCAAAACTCAACAGTACATAGCCACTGCCAAACTGTAATACCCAGACTGCCAGCGCACCCACCAGCAGGGCTAGGACGAGCAATAACAATAACTTTCTCACTGTTCTGAGCCCTCATCAGCACTGCTGTTTTGGCGCAGATTGAGGGCCGTTTGGATGGCATTTTGGGAACCTGAGATATCTGGCAGCAGCTGACTCACGGGCCGCTCTGCTAAGGCTTGCAGTCGTGTAATCGACGCTTCGGACTCGCTGTTCAGCTGGAAATAGCTGCGTAATAATATCTCGGCTTTATTCAGACTGCTGCTATAGATCGTCTGTTCTTCCCGCAGCAATGCACTCTGAGCCTGCTCCAGAAGCAGATAGAGATTTTGACGCACCATGGTTTGTTCCGCACCGCTGAGCAGGGGCTCTATCGGCTGATCTCGCTTTTTCAGGACAATCAGGTTGCCGAACTTTTCAGTAAAGCGATCAACGGTTTCAGCCAGAGAGCTTGGAGTCTGCTCGGTGCCCTGGGCTCCTAGAGCGACCTCAGGATCAGCATCAGCTTCAAGGATTGACAGTGCTTCAAGAATCGGCAGTGTTTCAAGGGCAGAGGAGATTGCCTGCAACTCCAGATAGATACCCTCGCGGTCAACTTTTGCGGTTATGCGCAGGGCGGTAATATCCACCGCCAAGGCATTGCGAACCGCCATTAACTCGGGATCATTGAGCTGAATAAAAATATCATCGACGGTTTCTAGAATCGCCAGTGGGTTGTCGACGCTGCGCTCCACCTGAAGACGCTGATTGGCCAGGCGCACTAGATAGGCAGCCTCTGCCAACAGCCAATCGCCGCGAGTCGCTGACCCGAGGATGAGTATTTGCTCTGCCTGACGGTTGGCCACTAGACGCAGTGAATAGAGCTGCTTTTGCAACTGATCAATATCTGTCGACTGCGCTTGGCCAGCTTTAACTAGCCCTTGCTGCTGCCTCTCAAGCTTCGCTTCCAGTGTCGCTAAGCTGCGTTGAACCTGATCCTCTAGAGTCATGCGCTGCTGCCACTGCATCCAACCAAACCCAGCCGACCCCGCCAGAGCAGCAATCAGCAATAATAGAAGAATGGTTTTAAACCAGGGAAAGGATTTTTTGGGGGCTTTATTCGCCGCAGTCTGCTTGCCCGCGCTCTTGTCATCACTCTTGCTTCGGCTCTTTGCAGATGGCTTGTCTGGGCTAGCACTGGCCTTCGCCGCATCGGTCTTGTCGCTGGCCACAGGTGCAGCGGGTTTTTTCTCAGTCACCATTTTCCCTCTTTTATTTCACGGCTTTTAAACGCCAAAAATATTTACTCATTAATCGAAGAGTAGCCCTTCAGTCACCCCTGATGCAATAAATTACAGCGCTTTCTCCACCGCAGCCAACATTGACTCGGGCAGCGCATTCTCGGCACTGACAATATTGTTGTAACCCAGCTCCCGGGCAATCTCTGCCACGCGTTCACTGGGCACCACCACCGCTGTCTCTGCGCCAGACTCTCCGGACTGATCACCCAAGGCGGTCAGCAACTCGCCGCTGTGGGCCACTAGGCAATCATTTTTTGGCAACTGCTGGCGAGCCAAGAGCACTTGCTCTGGGTTGATTATCCGCTTGTAGAGCTCGCAGTAATCAACTTGCGCACCGCGCTCAATCAAGGTATCACCAAGGATTTCGCGACCACCACAGCCGCGAAAAATAATCACCCGCTGATCCCTCAGATCCTGTAATTCAGGCAGCGCCAAAAGTGCCTCACTATTTTGTCGCCCACTCGGCGACAGGGCCGAAATATCCCCGTCGGCGAGTATTTGTGCGGTCTGTTGACCCACCGCAAAAAAATCTATGCCCTCAGGCATCATTGGCCAATAGCGATCCAGCCATTCAAGGGTCAGCTGAGCGGCATTGCCACTGACACAGATGGCCTTATGAAAATTATCCACTTCGAGAATCAGGTCTTTAATCGATTGGCCATCCACTATGGGCTCGATGGACATCACTGGAGTATGGGATACCTGGGCACCGCTCTGCTCAAGCAGGGCGATAAATTGATCCGCCTGCCGCGAGGGTCTGATCACCAGGATGCGCTGCGACATTAGTCTGCCCCGTAAACCTCAGAGAGAATTTCACCTGCACCGGCGGCCAGTAAACGTTCGGCCAGCTCAATACCCAGCTGTTCGGCCTGCTCTACCGGAGCTGAGAGTTGATCTTGAAGAATACGGGTACCGTCGACGCTGCCCACTAAGCCCCGCAGTTGCAGTGAACTGCCCGCTTCATCGAGCTCTGCGTAACAGGCAATGGGTACCTGACAACCGCCTTCCAAACGTCGATTAAGTGCCCGTTCAGCAGTGACGCGAAGGCGCGTCTGAGGATGCTCTAGGGGTTTCAATAATTCTATGGTGGCCTGATCGTCGAGACGACACTCAATGCCCACAGCGCCCTGACCGCCCGCTGGCAGGCAGAGTTCCGGCTCGAGTCGCGAGGCAATGCGCGCCTCCATGCCCAGTCGCACCAGTCCGGCGCTGGCGAGGATAATCGCGTCATACTCGCCATAATCGAGTTTCGCTAAACGAGTATTTACATTGCCGCGCAGGTCTTTGATCTGTAATTCGGGAAAGATCGCGCGAATCTGACATTGGCGGCGCAAGCTTGAGGTTCCCACCACAGATCCCGGGGGCAGCTCGGAGAGACTTGTGTAACGATTGGAGACAAAGGCATCGAGAGGGTCTTCACGCTCACAGATAATAGTAAGGCCCAGTCCCGGAGGAAATTCCATGGGCACATCTTTCATTGAGTGCACGGCAATATCGGCGCGGTCTTCCAACATCGCCACTTCAAGCTCTTTGACAAAGAGACCTTTGCCGCCGACTTTTGCCAGTGGCGTATCCAGCAGCACATCGCCGCGGGTGGTCATGGCCACCAGCTGCACATCAAGCTGTGGGTGATTTTCGAGTAATCTGGCTTTTACAAACTCTGCCTGCCAAAGGGCTAAAGGGCTCTTTCGTGTCGCAATTCGGATCGTCTGGGGCACTGAAATTCCATTACTGTTATTAACTAGTTGAGCATTATCGACCATTTAGCGGCACTTGGGCAGTTCTAATAAGGGGGATTTTATTTGCGCCTGTACAGCCTTAAAGCTGCGGCACTAACTGCCTCAGTTTCGGCTCAAGGCGCCGACTGACAATTGGTTGAATAGTGATATCCCTTAGCTTGACGGCAAGATGCCCCTCGGCGTAGGTGAGGCCTTCAATGGCATCCCGGGCTACCAATGCACTGCGGTGGACGCGAATAAACAGCTGCGAGAATTCTTCTTCAATATCTTTGAGGGTATCGGAGAGCACGGCTTCACCCTCAGCGGTGTAAGCGGTGACATATTTTTGATCGGCCTGGAGCAGTCTAATCTGCTCTACTGCAACTAATTCGAGGCCATTGTGGGTTCTGCTACAGAGGTGACGTCTATTGCTGCGAGCTGCACCGTTAAGTTGCGCCCGAGTATTGGTTCCTGCTCGCTGCAGCGCCGCATCCAGCTCAGCGGCTTTGATCGGCTTAAGTAAGTAGGCAAAGACTTTGGCATCAAAGGCCTGTAGTGCGAAGTCTTCAAATGCCGTGCAAAAAATAACCGCCGGCGGCGGGCTCATTTTTGCGATCTGCCGAGCCGCTTCGAGGCCATCCATCTCTGGCATGCGCACATCCATCAACAGTATATCGGGCAAATATTGCTGTGCCATCTGCACCGCTTCGATACCATTTTTTGCTTCGCCGACAACCTCTACATCCAAATTTTTTTCAAGCAGACGCTGCATGCGGATCCGTGCCAGTGATTCATCATCTACGATCAATACCTTGATCATCTTTAACCCTCCAATGGTTTAAATAGAATCCTCGTATGGTAGTGATTTTTGAATACAGTTTCCTGTAACTCCGCATTGCCATTAAAGTAGGTCTCAAGCCGACTGCGCAAATTATCCAGCGCCAGCTGGTGGCCTGAGGTGTTCGTAGCAACAACACTCCCATCATCAGTACTATTCGGGAGACTGTTGATCAGGTCTATAACCAGCCATTCTGATTGACGATAAATAACAATATAAAGAGCGCCCCCATCACGCGCCGGTTGCACCCCGTGGAATACCGCATTTTCAATTAATGGCTGCAAAATCAACGCCGGAACAAGAATATTGTTGAGCTCAACTTTAATATCCCAGCTGTATTCAAGGCGCTCATCGAGGCGCAATTTTTCGATTTCCAAATAGCGTTTGCAGGCCTCCACTTCCTCTTGCAATGTCACTGAGCTGGTGTTTTTTAGGGCATAGCGAAAAAGATCACAGAGGTTCTCGACTGTTTTCTCCGCCTTATCGGGGTCGATTCGAATCAGGGTCGCGAGGCTGTTCATGCTGTTAAATAAAAAGTGTGGTCGGATAGTTGCCTGCAAGGCCTGTAGTCTTGCCTCTAGACTGGCGCTCTGCTGTTGGTACAAACGCTGTTGTAGATAATAAAGCCTTAGAATCACGCCAGCGGGAATGGCGGCAATCAAAACGGTATTCAGTATTGAAACCGGGTCGGCTCGCCAGATCCTGCTGAGAGAATAGTTATTCCAGTATTCTGCGGCGACGGCACAGAGAGCTGCGGCCAACAAAACCAAGAGATAATTAATCAGTGCCACACGAGGCAGTGTCAGGTGCAATAAGTAAGGTCGCGCACGACATAAAAACAGGGCGCTGATTAAAGCAATCCAACAGATTAACAGCGCAATTTTGCCCAGCCAGAGAAAATCGAAGTCGCCAATACCACTGTGAAGCAGCCCCATTAACACCGCCGATAAGGCCGCAATAACAAATATTCCCAACAATCCCTGTCCGCGACAGAGGTCAGGAATAAAATAATCGTCTATTTGAGTCTGATTTTCCCCTGAATCACGCATTCTAGTTATGGCTCATCACTGTGATTAGCTATAATCCTAGTCGCGAAATAACCACTGAGCAAACAAGTCGATGAGTAAAAACGAAAACAGCGAGACCAACCCAACTCCAGCCACGCAAACCAATCAGGCTTGGGGCGGCCGTTTTAATGAGCCAGTGGATGATTTTGTCGCCCGCTTTACTGCCTCGGTGAATTTTGACCAGCGCCTCTATCGCCAGGATATTCAGGGTTCTGTTGCCCATGCCAGCATGCTCTGCGAAGCCGGTGTATTAACCGCCGCCGAGCGAGATCAAATTCTGCTTGGCCTGCAAGAGATTGCAGCCCAGATCGAAGCCGGTGAGTTTCCCTGGTCCGTGGTTCTAGAAGATGTGCATATGAATATCGAGGCGGCTCTCACCGCTAAAATCGGTATTATTGGCAAGAAGTTGCACACGGGCCGCTCGCGCAACGATCAAGTGGCTACTGATATTCGCCTATGGCTGCGTGACGAGATCGATCATATAGCGCCGATTTTGACCCGCTTACAAGAGGGCTTGATCGGCCTGGCAGAGCAAGAAGCCAACACCATAATGCCTGGCTTTACTCACTTGCAAACCGCCCAGCCAGTGACCTTTGGCCACCATCTATTGGCCTGGAATGAAATGCTCGAGCGAGATTACAGCCGCTTGCAAGATTGCCGAGCGCGACTCAACCAGAGTCCCTTGGGTGCTGCTGCTCTGGCTGGAACCACCTACCCTATCGACAGAGCCTTTACCGCTCAGGCACTGGCCTTTGATAAGCCCACGGAAAATTCCCTCGACTCGGTCAGCGATCGCGACTTTGCCATTGAGTTCTGTGCCTTTGCCAGTATCTTGATGACGCATATGTCGCGGATGTCTGAGGAGTTAGTGCTCTGGACCTCGGCGCAATTTCAGTTTATCAACCTGCCAGATCGCTTCTGCACCGGCTCGTCGATTATGCCCCAGAAGAAAAATCCCGACGTGCCTGAACTGGTGCGCGGCAAAACCGGCAGAGTTAATGGCCACCTTATCTCTCTACTGACCCTGATGAAGAGCCAGCCCCTGGCCTACAACAAGGACAATCAGGAAGATAAGGAACCGCTGTTTGATACCGTGGATACAGTGCGTGACTGTCTGCGTGCCTTCGCCGATATGATTCCAGCCATCGAATCGCGCCCAGACATGATGTATGAAGCTGCCCGCCGCGGGTTCTCAACCGCCACTGATCTGGCGGATTATCTGGTCCGAAAAGGCATTGCCTTTAGAGATTCCCATGAGATTGTCGGCAAGTCGGTTGCCTATGGGCTGGCTGAAAATAAGGATCTCTCGGAAATGTCGCTGCAGGAGTTACAGCAATTTTCCACTGAAATCAGTGCTGATGTATTTGATGTATTGACTCTAGAGGGATCAGTTGCTGCCCGTGATCATCTCGGCGGCACAGCCCCGGCTCAGGTTGTAGCCGCTGCTGGTCGTGCCAAAGCGCGTCTTATGGAGCGTTAAGAACGGTCTTATCTGGCGCCTAATGAATGGGCGCCGAATAAAAAAGAGCTCAAGAGTCCCTAGAACTCGAAGCTGACGGCTTCGCCTGATTGGGCGAGGCAAGCTTGGCTGAGCATATCAATGAGTGGTTCGGCGCTGACGGTATTGCGCCAGACGCCCTCTTGCAACTTAAAGTGAAAACCACCGGACTTCGCCGCCAGCCAGATTTCACCCACCGCCCCTTGGCGTGAGAGAATTATCTGCGTGCCATTGGTTTCGCAAGTGATGGTCAGCATGCCAGCACTGTTTTCGTAGTCGATATCCGCGCCACTGTCGTCAATGCTCTCTTCGATGGAAAACATCAGGTCGTCTGCCAACTGATTAAACTCTGCTTCATTCATTTGCTCTATCCACCGCCAAGTTAGTCTTAGATTGGGCTCACGCCGCATATTTGTTTGAGTGTCGTCTGCCACTGCCGCTATACTGAACGCCATAGGTTAGGCTATGGGCTAGGCCATAAATTAAAGAGCCATAGCGCCCCCTCAACGGCAGGAATTATAAACCATGTATCGTCATTTACTTGCGCACTTATTTAGCCATTTATCGCAGATCAGTGGATCCTCAGCAATTCGATTTGCTGGCGTCATTGTTGTCGCCACGGTTTTATCCGGATGCGGTAATAAGGGCGCTCTGTATGTTCCGGAAGATGCTGCGACCAGCTATCAGTTACAAGCTGATCGATTACAGGCTGACCCAATACAAGCTCATCAAAACAAAGACTAAATTATTATGCACCATGCCGTTAGCTCCCAAGATGGGAATCTGTTTATTGAACGCACGTCGCTCGCCACTGTTGCCAGCCAATTTGGCACGCCTTGCTATGTCTATAGCAAAGCCGCCATCAGCAATAACTTTCTCGCCTACCAATCCGCTCTGGCAGAAAAAGAGCATTTGATTTGCTATGCGGTGAAGGCCAATTCCAATATTGCCGTATTGCAAACCCTTGCCCAGCTGGGCGCCGGTTTTGATATTGTTTCCATTGGCGAGCTTGAGCGAGTCTTGCGCGCCGGTGGTGATCCGGCCAAAGTGGTTTTTTCTGGGGTTGCCAAGACCGCCAGTGAAATGCAGCGTGCCCTTGAGTTAGGGATTCACTGTTTTAATGTTGAGTCGGAAGCCGAGCTTGAGCTACTAAACAGCACCGCAGCCAGCTGTAATCTGGTCGCGGCCGTGTCTCTGCGGGTCAACCCCGATGTCGATGCGCAAACCCATCCCTACATTTCTACCGGACTAAAAGAAAACAAGTTTGGCATAGATATCAATCTGGCCGCTCAGGTTTATCAACGCGCCGCCCAGATGGCCCATATCAACGTCGTCGGCGTCGACTGCCATATCGGCTCGCAGCTGGTGGATATAGCACCCTTTGTTGCCGCCCTGGAACGCCTGTTGGCGCTAGTGGATGAATTGGCGCAGCTGGGTATAACATTGCAGCATATTGATATTGGCGGTGGTCTCGGCGTGCGCTATGAACAGGAACAGCCGCCAACCCCTCAGAGTTATATGTCAGCGATTTTACCGCTATTAAAGGGCCGCAGCGAGACACTGGTGCTGGAGCCGGGCCGCTCCATTTGTGCCAATGCCGGAGTGATGTTGACTCAGGTGCAGTATCTAAAAAGCAATGGTGAGAAGAATTTTGCCATTGTCGACGCCGCCATGAACGATATGATTCGCCCTGCCCTGTATCAGGCGTGGATGGATATCCAACCGATTTCCACCGGCAACTCCGAGAACGCGCTTTACGATGTGGTCGGGCCTGTCTGTGAGACTGGGGATTTTCTCGCCAAGGACCGATCTCTGGCGATCAGTGCTGGGGATTATCTCTGCCTGATGTCGGCAGGTGCCTATGGTTTTGTGATGAGCTCCAATTACAACAGTCGCCCTCGTGCGCCAGAAGTGATGGTCGATGGCGATCAGGTTCATTTAGTCAGACGACGGGAAACCCTCGAAGATCTGCTCAGCGGCGAAAGCTTGCTGCCCGCAGCAGCGAGATAACGCTGATGTTAATGAAATTCACAAAAATGCACGGCCTCGGCAATGATTTTGTGGTCATTGATGCGGTCACGCAAAATGTCCGCATCACCGCTTCGATGGTACGGCGCTTGGCCGACCGCAAAACCGGTATCGGCTGCGATCAGGTGTTGGTTATCGAACCGCCTTCGGCAACGGATATTGATTTCGACTACCGTATTTTTAACTGCGATGGTGCGGAAGTTGAGCAATGTGGCAATGGCGCACGCTGTCTGGCGCGCTTTGTTCATGATCGTCAATTGACCGGCAAAAAGTCGATTCGAGTACAAACCTCAAACCGCGTTATGACCCTAGATTTGATTAATAAGAATCAGGTTGCCGTGGATATGGGTATTCCAGAACTGGACCCGCCAGCGATTCCGTTTCAAACTGACCAGTCAGCACTGACCTACGATATCGAGATTAATGGCCAGACAGAGAGTATTTTCGCCGTTTCCATGGGCAATCCTCATGCGGTGTTAACTGTGGCTGATATAGACAGTGCGCCAGTGGCAGAATTGGGTGCCGCACTGGAGTCCCATGAGCGTTTCCCCAACCGCGTCAATGTTGGCTTTATGCAGGTTGTCGACCGCAGTAACCTCAAGCTCAGAGTGTTCGAGCGTGGCGTCGGCGAAACCGAAGCCTGTGGCTCTGGTGCCTGCGCGGCAGCCGTGGCGGCCATCCAACAGAATCTTGCGGACTCACCAGTAACTGTTCACCTAACCCGAGGGTCTTTAAAAATAGACTGGAAAGGTTCTGGTCATGCACTGATAATGAACGGACCAGCGAAGTCAGTTTTTCACGGACGTATAAGAATATGAGCAAAGAAATAGCAGCCGATCCCATCGACAAAGTCGTGCGTGAATTCCTCCGCGACAACCCAACTTTTTTGGATGAGAACACCGATATTCTTGAAACCATGGTGCTGCCACACAATAGTGGCAAGGCGGTATCCTTGGTTGAACGTCAGGTTGGCGTGTTGCGCGATCGCAACAGCGAGATGCGTTCACGGCTGGATAATATGCTCCAGACCGCCAAGGATAATGATCTGCTGTTTGAAAAAACCAAACGCTTGGTACTCAACCTTTTGGAAGCGAAAACACTGGGCGCATTGGTCGAAGCCGTCTATGACAGCTTGGGCAAAGATTACGGTATCGAATTTTACAGCCTGACCCTGTTCGGCGACGACAAAAAATTGCCCCGTACCATGGCGCGGGTTGCCTCCACGGAAAAAGCCAATGAGCGTGTTGGCACGCTAATCGGCGCCAACCGCGCGGTTTGCGGCATTCTCCGGGAAGACGAAATGGTATTTTTGTTTGGTGAGCGCGGCCGTCAGGTGGGATCAGTGGCCGCTGTGCCGCTGCGCTATGACAGCCTCTATGGCATTTTGGCGGTGGGCAATAGTGACCCCAACTTCTATAAAAGCAGCATGGGCACGCTATTTCTCAGCTATATCGCCGAGATACTTAACCGAGTGTTGCCCAGCCATTTAAAATAGCTCTCTAGAGTGGCTGTCTAGAGTGGCTGTCTAAAGCAAGTAAGCCTAAATGCTAAGGAACTAGCTTTTAGGCGTTTTCTTGCGCGCAGCTCCAGCGCCTTTATTACCCTGTCCAGCGGCCTTTGGCGCATTGCGACGACGCTTCGAACCAGGCGCTGAATCCCTGCCGCCAGCTCCAGACCGAGCACCAGCACCGCGTTTCTTTTTACTTTTGGGGCCCTGCTTAGAGTCTTGCTCACGTGGCTTTCTTGGAGATTTTCCCGCAGGCCTTTTAGCGCCTGAATGGTTACTAGAATTTTCCTGCCCTGCTAATTCAAAATCAATTTTGCGCTCGTCGAGATTGACCCGAACCACCTTCACTGTCAGCTTGTCTCCCAAGCGGAATATACGGCCGGTGCGCTCGCCAACCATGCGGTGTTGCGAGGGCTCGTGAGTATAATAATCTTTCGGCAGACCGGTGACGTGAACCAGCCCTTCTACATAGAGTTCGTCGAGCATAACAAACAGGCCAAAACCGGTCACGGCGGTTACTACGCCGGGAAACTCTTGGCCTACTCGATCCACCAAATATTCACATTTAAGCCAATTGACCACATCCCGGGTCGCCTCATCGGCGCGGCGCTCGGTGACCGAGAGATGTGCTCCGGTCTCATCGAGACGCGGCAGTTCATAGGGATAGATATCCGCTTTGGCGATTTCTTTGGCGCCTTCAACCCGCACCACACCGGAAACTTTCTTGGTGCTGCGAATCAGGCTGCGAATGGCGCGATGCACCAAGAGATCGGCATAGCGACGAATCGGTGAGGTGAAGTGGGTGTAGCCGTCAAAGGCGAGTCCAAAGTGGCCAAGATTCTCAGCCTGATAAACCGCTTGGCTCATGGAGCGCAGCAGCACCGATTGAATCACCGAGGCGTCATCACGATTCTTTGCGGCCCTCAAAACCCGCTGGTAGTCCTCTGGCTGGGGATCATCTCCCCCACCCAAGCCCATTCCCAGTTCCCCAAGAAAGTCCCGCACCGAGGACAGGCGGTCTTCGCTGGGGCCTTCGTGGACTCGATAGAGTGCTGGTAGCTTGGATTTCTCGAGAAACTGTGCGGTGCAGACATTGGCTGCGAGCATGCACTCTTCAATAAGACGGTGAGCTTCGGTGCGTTTCACCGGAATAATCTGACTTATTTTGCGCTGGCTATCAAACAGGATACGGGTTTCCTGTGTATCGAAGTCGATGGCGCCGCGCTCACTGCGACGCTTGTGAAGCACGCTATAGAGATCATGCAGCGAATCGATCTGCGGCAGGATGGCGGCAAACTGGTCGCGAATATTGGCGTCGTCCGCCGATCCCCGCTCTTCAATAATTTGCGCCACCTGGGTGTAGGTCATACGCGCATGAGAATACATGACGGCTTCGTAAAACTGGTATTTGGTCACGTCGCCCTCGCGACTGATCTGCATTTCGCAGACCATACAGAGACGATCTTCCCGAGGATTCAACGAACAGAGGCCGTTAGACAGCTTCTCTGGCAACATCGGCACCACATGGTTGGGGAAATACACCGAATTGCCGCGCTCAAAGGCTTGAATATCAAGGGCGCTGCCAGCTTTTACATAATGTGACACATCGGCGATGGCGACAATTAACTGCCAGCCACCGCGGGGCTTGGGCTGACAGTAGACCGCGTCATCAAAGTCACGGGCATCTTCACCGTCGATCGTGACCAGCGGCAGAGAGCGCAGGTCAACGCGGAATTCTTTGTCAGTAACATGATCCGGTATGGCATCGGTTTCCTCTTGAACTGCATTGTTCCACTGGTGGGGAATGCCGTAGTTGCGAATCGAGACCTCAATCTCTAAGCCGGGATCCAAATGGTCGCCCAAGACTTCAGCAATGTGGCCACTGGGCGGACTATTGCGCGACGGTGCGTCGGTGATGCCAACCAAGACAATCTGGCCCGCCGCAGCGCCATTCAGCTGATCAACAGCAATCAGGATGTCCTGACTGATACGCGGATTGTCCGGGCGCACAAAATGTATGCCACTCTCGCAGAAGTAACGTCCCACCAGCTCGGTAGTCTTGCGCTCGACAACATCGACTAATGTCCCTTCAGGGCGACCGCGGCGATCTCGACCGGCAATCCGCACCAGCACGATGTCGCCATCAAAGACTCGGCGCATCTGACGACTGGAGAGATAGATATCCTGCTCACCCGCTTCCAGCGGCGAGACAAAGCCATAACCTTCCGGATGACCAATAACACGCCCTTTGACCAAATTTAACTTGTCCAAAGTGCCGTAGCCATCAGCTCGATTACGTGCAACCTGACCATCCCGCTCCATCGCTCGAAGGCGCCGACGCATGGCTTCGATCTGCTCATCGTCAACCAGCTGCAAACCCACACAAATTTCCTCGTGAGTCAGAGGCCCTACACTTTCACGCAGATACTCGAGAACAAACTCTCGACTCGGCACAGGCTTCTGGTACTTGGATGCTTCGCGGCTAGCATAGGGATCGGTCGGTTTTTCTTTTCGAGACATAAAGGTTTTGGTATCCATTGAATAAGCAGGCAGTCTATGTCTTATAGGCTATGGAGTAAAAGAAATTCGGCAGCCAAAAAAAACCCAGACTGGCAAATGCCATATCTGGGTTTCAACGGGGTACCAATGATCTAACTACATTTTGACTCGCACCATCCCTGGTGGACAACTTCCTACTACCTATGCGCTCATTACCTATGTACTCACACAACATCGGTAGTATCAAAACGGCTGTACCAATCTAGGCGGTTTCCTTAACTAGCCAACTCCCTGTCAGCTATGCCTCAAGCATCCTGCTTATTAGCGCCGTCTGTACAACAAATATCTTTCGCCATCCCTAGCGTCGATCTTCCTGTTCGCAATGCATTCACGCAACATCGCTAGTATCAAACGACTATGCTAATTTGGCCTGTTTCCTTAACCAGCCAACTCCCTGTCAGCTGTGCCTCAAGCGTCCTGCTTATTAGTGCCGTCTGTACAACAAATCGTTACTTGCGCCTTCCATGGTGCCGATCTTCCTATTTGCGATGCATTCACACAGCATCGGTAGTATCAAAACGGCTAATGCTAATTTGGGCGGTTTCCTTAACTAGCCAACTCCCTGTCAGCTATGCCCCAAGCGTCCTGCTTACTAGCGCCGTCTGTAAAATAAATATTGACTCGCACCATCCTTGGTGCACGACTTCCTAGTCGCCATCTGTTCACACAAAATCGGTAGTGACAAAACGGTTAATGCTAATTTGGCTTGTTTCCTTACTAGCCAACTCCCTGTCAGCTATGCCTCAAGCGTCCTGCTTATTAGCGCCGTCTGTATAAAAAAGCAGTGTAGGACTGTTATCTATTCACCACTACCATCCCTTTGTACGCATCATGCTAGGGAGCCAATACAGGGTTCTATAATAGGCCTGTGATTGACAAAAGAAAATTACACTGACGAACTAGTACGAAAGGATTAGTTTTTGATTTGAGCAACGGTAGATTTTTTATTCTAGGAGGCGAGGAAGTCGTCAATATGCTGGCGAATCTGCTCCACCCGCATAAGGTTTTTATCGGCATTCAAAGAACCGTAGTCTGCCCTAAAGGCCAGCACCATCTCCCGCAGTTCTGTCATGCCGTAGAGACCTGATAAACCCATTAAGTCGTGAACGATTTCACGCAGGCTACCGTTTTCATTATTTTTCAATTGCTCTTCGAGCTTATCGAGGCTTTGAGAGAGCGCTTTTTTTAGCTCTTCTACCGGGACTACTGTTGAAAGTAACCCGGCCCCTCTAGGGATCGGGGTATCGGTCACTCTGGCGACGACCTGAGTGAGGCTCTCGATCAGTTCGTTCTCATTAACCGGCTTGAGCAACAGCATCGCCGCGCCAGCCTCGGTAATTCGCTCTTGCTCAACCATGGTCACATCGGCAGTCAATGCAATGATCGGCGGGCTTTCGCCAGACTGCTGAATAATTGTTTCGCAGGCGGTAACGCCATCAACAAGCGGCATATGGATATCCATAAGAATTGCGTCCACGTGCAGTTCACAGGCGATCTCAATCGCCTCTTGGCCATTGTTTGCTGTCAAGCAGCTCGCGCCATAGCCCTTCAGCAAGCGCACGATCAGCTGCTGATTAAAGCTATTGTCTTCGGCAACCAAAATCGTCATGCCAGCCAGCACTTCATCGTGAGATACATGGCGATTCGATGTACCCACTAAAGCCTCGGCATTGGGCCCATTACTGACACCCAGCTGACAGGTAAAAGAAAACACTGACCCTTCGCCAACTCTACTGCGAACTTTTATCTGCCCGCCCATCACCTGAACCAAATTCTTACAGATCGACAGGCCCAAGCCAGCACCGCCGAAGCGTCGGTTTATCGATGTATCCTCTTGGGAAAATGGGTCAAAAAGGGTTGGGATCTTATTCTCTTCAATGCCCTTGCCGGTATCGGTAACCGAACAGTCCAATATCACTTTGCCCTCAAGATTGCTGAGACAGCGGATATCAACGCTTATAGATCCGCTGTCAGTAAACTTGATGGCGTTGCTTATAAGGTTGCTGATCACCTGAGTAAACCTCACCGGATCACCTACCAGTCCATGAGGAATTGCCTCATCAATGGTGTAGCTTAAATCCAGCCCTTTCTCCCGTGCTCGCTGGCGCTGAATAGACATAAGGTCAGCAATCCAAGACTCGATATAAAAGGATACTTTCTCCAGAGTGAAACCACCCACTCGGGCTTTTGAAAATTCGAGAATATCGTCAATCATGGTCAACAGCATATTCGACGACATATTAATAATACGCAGATGCTCATCGCGCTTTCCCGCATCGGTCTCAATCGAAAGCAATTTTAAGAAACCAATAACCGCAGTCAAAGGCGTGCGCAGCTCATGGCTCATTCTGGCGAGAAACTGATCCTGAGCTTCCATAGCCTCTTCAAGCTCAATCAAGGTTATCTGGAGCTGCGCGGTTGCACGAGCGACTTCGCTTTGCATGCGCACACTGGACTGACGCACACTGGTCGCCAACTGATTGATACCCGACGCTAGCTTGCGTACTTCGACGGGCCCGGCCTCCACGGCCAAATTGTTGAGACTCCCGGCCTCCATGGACTCAACGACGCCGGTGAGCAACTCAACCGGTCGAGAAATACTTCGCCCAATCCTCATGGATAGCCACGCGGCCACAAGCAACCCAAGAGTGGAGACCAGCACAATGGCAAAAATGCCCTCACGGTACTGCTCTTCGAGTATTTTATCGGTCAGTGAAACAACCACCCAGCCCAGGGCATCGGCGCTGGGCTCCTGGCCCTCGTCATAGTCTTCGAGTGCCGGTGACGTTAATGTCACCCGCGAATAAAAGTACCAGTTGTGGTCTATATAAACGGGCTTACCAAACTCGTAGGGACGGGGATTGCCGACAACACGGAGGTCAACTTCGCCTATAGCGACACTGGTATCTTGACTGGCATTGTAAAAAAGCAAGCCATTGACCGCCGGAATATCGAGCACCGACTCGCCGAGATCCATCAGCATTTTCTGGTTGTTGGAATACACCGCGAATTCAGCATTGGCAGAAATCTGCTGCGCTGCGACGGAACCGGTATTGTGCAGGTTAGCCAGCAGTACATTGCGCTGACTGGATATCATATAGCTGGCTAGTACCATACAGAGCAATGTCAGCGGCAAAAGCGATGTGATTAGCAGCCGCGAGTGGATACTTAAAAATTGCCGTTTTACTGCCATCTACTTGCTCCCACCTTGCAGTCGTTCAAGGTAAAATTGCTCGTTCTCTATTGCCACATCAAGACTTGAGGCCACTGAATAATTGAAGTGCATCGAATAGTATTTCGGCGGATAGGCTTGCCCTTCCTTAGCGGTAACCATCACAGTATCAGCAATCCATTCGGCAGCCTGTAGTGCCACATTTTGTGGCGATGAGTAGATCGCAGCCAGTGCTCCGGCTTTCACATAAGTCCGTGAGAAAGCGATAACCGGCACCTTGTGCCGATAGCTGAGCTGGAGTATCCACTTCGCCGTTGCAATATTGATTAGACGACTGTCCGGCACCGGAATAAATACATCAGTGTTACGCATCAGCGGTTCGATCTTCGCAATAGGGTTATCTTTCGCCCCCACTGTGACAAACTCTGGTGCCATACCGGCGGCACTAATGCTCTCTGCCAGCTTCTCTTGCCGCTCAACTGAAGATGGCCCAAGCATAACCCCCGCTTTTTTTGCTCTTGGCAAAAGTAACTTTGCCAGGCGAATACTGCGGCTGGTGGGCTGATCAATACAAATGGATGACACCTGACGGGCAAAGGCCCGATCGACAGAGCCAAAATGCTTGATCGCCAGCGCGGTAAAAGAGCTATCGGTTATCAGGACGCTAATAATTGGCACCCCGAGCTTGTATTGATAAGCCCTATCCGCCGCCGCGGTGCCAATGGTTACAAATACGTCCGCAGTCGCCATCGGTAGCGAGGCTACTGATTCAACAGCTGACTGCTCAGAGACAAACTCAATGGTATACCCATACTTATCAGGAAATTCTTCTTCCAACTCCTCTTGAACAGTAGTCAGCACCTCCAAGTAGTCGGTTGTCGGTTTGCTGACCAAGAAAAACACCTCAACCGGGTCCGCCGCTACAACGCCACCGCTCATTATTGCCACGACAAAAAGCACCCGCATCGACCAACCTGATTGTGGTCGACCTCCGCGATATGCCTTCTTCTGTGACAAGGTACTTCTCATATATGACTCAATAATTCACTTGAATTTACAGCTATCCCGATTTGAAATTTATACTTTTCATGGGAAATTTCTAAGGCATTGAAACCTTTAATCCTAGGACATATTGGGTTTTAAATTGGTTGTAATTACGAAACTCACTGTAGGGCTCCCCGGCATTTTGCACGACGAGTGACAGATCAATATTTGAGTTATTGATCGTCCAGCGTCTGCTGGCTTTAAGGTCAATGCGTGTATGGTTTTCTACATTAGTGCCAAGATAGTGCCTGGTTGCCGAACGATAGGAGACCATCGAACTCAGGGTGACACCTCGATCAAAAGCATAACTGGTTAGCAGGCCTGCGCCATGCTTAAGACCATGTACACCCAGATCGCGAATCTCTAGCTCAGGGGAGGATCTGTATAGGGTCTCGCCGTCGATATCTGAGTAGCTGTAATGGCCCCGCAATAGGAAGCGATCATTGGGCCTGTAATGGGTCTGAATCTCAAATCCATCGACATTAAATCTGTCTGTGTTATCACGAATATTGACAAAATTATCCAGGTCCGGATAACCCGAGCGACGCTCGCCAATAACATCAGTCAACTGTTCACGAAAGAGCCTCATATCAAAACTCAATGTGCGATCAAACAGGTAGCCCAGGTAACCAACCTCGAGACTTCTAAGGCGTTCATTATTGATGTCGGTATCTGAGATAACACTGGCATCAAGAATAATATCTTCATTGTAGCGAACAAGCTGCTGTTGCTGGCTCTCCAAAAGGGTCGGCGATCGGAAGCTGCGATTAAAGGCTACCCGGACTATATGCTCAGGATGCAATTGATAATTACCCGCGAGACGGTAGGAGAAGTAGCTGTCAGCACTGTCCTTTTTTTCCAGCACCAGGCCGCCATTGAGAACCAACCTATCAGAACTGGTCCACTCAAGATTGGTGTAGGCACGGTGCGACGTCTCGCTAAGGGAATCTGGTCTGTCGAATAACTCCTGTCCTTGAACTCGGTCGTGGCGCACTGCAACACCGGTCACCGCACGCAGGTTCTCCAGAGGGTTGAGTATGCCGCGCAGCTCAAGATCCCAGCGCTCGGACTCGGCTCGATCAGTCTCGTCAACCACCAATTTGTCCGGCAGGCCGGGAAGCGGCCAGTTCGGAGAGCTATCAGGTATACCCAGGGCCTCGGATAAAAATAACGGCGCGATCTGGTCGGTGGTCTCCATATCATTGTGGTAGAGAAGCATTTGCAGCTTGCTGCCACTGGACATCAAGCGGCTCCAATTAACATATTGATATTTGTAGGAGACCTTGCGTTTAATATACTCGCGCTCGCCTATGCCCAGATTACTCTCGCTGATGCCCGCTTGAAACTCAAGACTGTCACTGGCGTTCGGCGTCCACAGACCTCTAAAGGTGCCACTGAAATTTTCCGAACTGTCTTCGGCAATAACCGGCACACCTTGATCAAAAGAATTATCAAAGCCGTCGTTACTGCGGAAACTCAGACTGGTACGGTGGTTGACCGGGCCAAGGGTGCCGGTGTAGGCCAGATTTGCATTGCGAACATCACCAGTACCCAACTGAGAGTTTATGCTCCAGCCGCTATCAGCCAGGGGCGACCGAGTGACTATATTAATCGAGGCCAAAAAGGCGTTACTGCCGTCGGTCGAAGCATTGGCACCGCGGACAATTTCTACATACTCAATATCATCAAGTGTCACTCCAATGACGGACCAGTCGACCGCTGAAAAAATCGATTCGTAAACCGAGCGACCGTCGACCTTTACTTCGAGACGCCGCGGATACGTATCACCCAGTGCGTGGTAGGTGGTTCCCATTCTGCTGCCATCGACAAAGTAGGTCTGAAACCCCGGCACCAAGCGGAACAGGTCGATCACCCCAACGGCTGCAGAGGCCTGAATAGTCTGGCGATCAAGAATGGTGACTGAGGCCGGTGTCTGTGCCAGAGTTTGAGTCATGTGTGTCGGACCCTGAACCATAGGAATTTCAACGAGAAAATCATCTTCGGTGAGTACAGTTTGAGTCGAAATTAATCGCTGTTCGGCAGACAGAACATTAGCGGTGCCAAGCGCCATTGAGCCCAGCAGTATCAGACACATTGGCCGTAAAGCAGTAGACATATAGAACCCTTTTGATTTTTATTATCGGTTAATTGCTTGCTTCGGCACTTTCATCAAGACCCAGTTTCTGGCCCAGAATACCTGCCTGTGTTCGATTGGCTAGACCCAGCGCGCGCAGCATGGCGCTGACATGGACCTTTACCGTATTTTCCGAGAGGTCGAGATCTCGGGCGATCTGTTTATTGGACCGGCCCTGGGTGATATGGCGCAAGATGTCCATCTGCCGCTTGGTCATCAGCCCGGCGATAATATCCGCATCGGCACCGGAGTCCACTTCATCAATAACTTTGGCCACATCCGGCATAGCTTCGCGAAGGGAATCAGGCACGTATTTATCACCTTTTAAGGCGCGAGAAATCGCCTCAAATAGCGCGTCTTTAGGAGCCGATTTTGTAACAAACCCGATGGCGCCAAAATCTAAACATTTACGGATATGGGCGGGGTTTTCAGAAGCAGAGAGAACAATAACCGGAAGATTGGGATAACTTTCACAGAGCATCGCGATAAAGTTAAAACCACCCCCAGCCCCGGGCATAAATAAATCGACAATAACCAAGTCGATAGTGTCCCGAGCGAGGATTGTTAACGCAGTATCCCCATGATCTGTGGTGGTGACGTCAATACCCTTATACTCATCGAGCAATGTCGCCTTTAGTCCGACGCATACGAAAGCGTGGTCATCAACTATCAGAACGTGCATGTTTTAATTCCTTGTCTTCACGTCCTTGCGAATTTGACTTTAGCTATTCCCTAGCCAAGTCTGAATATAATACCTAATCAGTAACCAAATAGCCTTAATTTATTCATTACCGAATAATACCTTCAATGTAAGCCGGGAGCCATATCCCATGGCTTCCTTTCAGCCTACAAATCACTCAAGGCCAGGGATATTTGTGCCTGTAGTGACGCATCCGATGAGGCTAGATCTCTAGCCCGTTGCAACGACGCCTTCGCCTCATCCTCACGGCCCAGTAGACTTAAGCCGACACCACGGTGATAGTGAAACACCGCAACCGCCGGCGCCAATTCGATGACCTTTGCCAATAGCGGCTCAGCCACCTCAGGCAAGTCGGCTTTAATCAGCGCCCAAGCATAGGTGTCAACGAAGTAAGGTTGCTCTGAATCGGCAAAGCGTTCTGTGAGCTTGACCGCACGATTAATATTTTCTGCCGATGCGTATTCATCAGTTAGTAGGCTGGCAAGGTTGTTGATCACTGCCTGATGGTCAGGATTAGTCTTGAGAACGTCTTCGTACAGCTCAACAGCCCTGTCCTTATTGTTGAGTTTCTCATGGGCTGATGCCAGCAGTATCTTGAGTAAGCTACTGTCGGGCAACGCTTTGAGACCGCGCTCAAGGCTGTCAACAGCCGCTTGGGGATCACCCGCCGCGCGCTGGTTAGATGCCAGTGCCGTGTAGCCATTGACCCAGTTCGCGTCCTGTTCCAGGCCCTGTTCCAACAGATCCTGAGCCGTGGTTCGATCACCGCGCTTGCTATACACAGACGCCATTATCGACAGAGCCATCATATTGCTTGGATTTTTAGATCTAAATTGTTTGAGGTATTCCAGCAGCTTAGCTTCCTGACTAAGACGAAGGTAAGAGGTGGTGAGCCCCTCTAGCGCGCGCCCCATATCCGGGTTGATGGCCAGTGCCTGCTGATATTCATTAAGGGCGGTTTTATAGTCGCCCTGAGCTTGCATAGAGCGCCCGGAAAGATAATGACTAAAGGCAGGGTTGCGACCTATTTTGTCAATTCGCGAGACGATTTTTTGCGAGCCTGCAAAATCCTGTTTCGACAACTTAATTTGCGCCAATATCGACAGCAGAATATCGTTATCTGGAGAGCGCAACAGGGCATCTTCGATAAGCCGCTCAGAGCGATCCACATCCCTTTTTTCCAGAAGACTTTGAATAACCGGCACCGCCGCCTGTACATTGCCCGGATTAATATCCAGCACCTTGCGGAAGGTGTCATCGGCCAACTGGCCTGAGCCAGAGGATAAATAGGCATTCGCCAACATCACTAGAGCAGCTTCAGATTCAGGATTGTTGCGCAACACAGTGCGCAGATCGCTGACCACAGCATCGATATCCTCGGCCAGAAGGTGGTAGCGGGCGCGCACTAGCAGAGCCTGCTCAAAGTGCCGATCGACACTGAGTATTTCATTGGCCAGTTGCAGTGCCTTCTCATGCTCTCCGGCACTGAGTTGCATATCCGCTTTAAAGGCTTTCGCGCGAAACAGATGCTGGTCTTCGAAGTCACTGGAAATAATATTTTCCAACTCGGCCAGCACTCCGGCATTACTGCCCTTAGCCATCAATCGATCAATTCGGAAAAAGCGCAATTCAGCATTTTGCGGATCTCTGGCGATATAGTGATCGAGCAATTCGTCCCCGGCCATTAAATCTTTCCCCGAGAGCAAGTCAACAATCACCATACGTACTTGGGTGTCACTGCTGTTGCGCCGCAAATAGTCTTCCAACACCTTGGCCGCGGCCTCAATGCGCTCACTGTCATTGAGCAGTTTTGCCAGCTTCAGGTAAAAGGCCTTCTCATCACGATTAGTCTTAATCAGCGTCCGATAATCTGCCTCCATGGCGACAACATCATTAATTTCCTGATTGATCTCCGTGCGTAACAGCAGCAGATGTAGATCGTCGTCTTCACGCTCAATCCAATCTGAGAGCATTGCCAAAGCCCCCTCTGTATCACCCTGCTTGTGCAGAATAGAGACTTTAATTGAGGCAATTTCAGCGGACTGGCTGTTCTGCGCCATGGCTTTATCAATGTACTCCATGGCCACGTCATAGAGATCTTTTTGCAGATAAGCCGACGCTTTAATGGCGTAGGCCTCAGCATTATTTGGGTCTAGTGCGAGAATAAAATCAGCCTTTTCTAAGGCACCGTCTGCCTGCTTAGCCAGCAGCAGCAGATAGGCGATTTTTATCTTCGCTTGCACATGATTGGGATCCAACTGCTCAACCTTAGACAGATTCTTATACAGCGCCTTCCAGTTTTGCTGTGTTTCAGCAATCAGGCCGAGATAATAATAGGCACTGGCAAGCTTCGGGTCGATTTGCAGGGCATTGCGCAATTCAACATTGGCCTTCGACAGCTCACCCTCGGAGTAAAGCTCTATACCACTATTTAAATAGCGATTGGCGGCCTCTTCTTTCGAGCCGCTGCATGCTGATATCGACAGCAGAAAAACACTGACCATAAAAAATCGACTAAGCGTCCTTATTACTTGTGCGCTCATTGGGTTCCCTCCAGGCTTTTAGCCGGCAAAAGTTGTAACAATTGATTTCGACTCGAGCGAATAAACGCCTGCGCGCGACGATCTGCATCTTCGATGCTCTCATCACCCAGCACCGGAGTCGTGACTCTAATCAGTGAGCCATCGGTACGGTTCAAGAACAGTGCATCCTTAAATAACATCCACTTTTTAATATATTCATTGGCAACCGGAACACCGCGCTCCTCAAACCAATAATAGACAATCTGATCTTGCACGCCCTTGCGAATTACGACCCGATTGACTGGCATCTGATCCACTGTGGTACGAGAAAAATTAGCAATCTCCCAGCCACCCCCGGGAATACAGACCTTAGGCGAATGCGGCGACACGCCTTTGCGCTGAGAGGCATAGTAAGCGACATAAAAATTGACTGGTCGCTGCTCAGAGTTGTGGTAATTGATCATCACATATTCGGTAAAACCAAGCTTATTGGCCACCTCTGTGTCGATGCTGTCATCCTGCCCCGTCCACTCATCAAGCTGTAGCGGGAACGTTGCCAGATTGGTCTTTTTCAATGTCGTAATCTCTTCACGAGACTCAATCGACATCAAACTCACCAGTGCTGCAAGCAGCAAGGGAATCGCCGCGACAACCGGCAGCGGCCATTTCAAACCAGTCATACTGCCCGCAGCGTACTGATCGGCACTGACAGAAACCGGTACCGCAAAGGCCTCACGGATACTCTGACGGCTGGTCAGCAGTTCCATCAACAGCACCAAAAACAGCATCAAGCCACCGCAGGCCATAAAGATCAGCCAGCCTTCAAAATCATGTAAAAAGCCCTCTGCCATCTCGGTGCCCCAGTTATCCACCAGAAGACCGGTTATGGCGATACGCAGGCTATTCATGAAAATAGTAATAGGCACCGTCGATAAAAACAGTAGCGCTTTTTTCCACAGCGACGCCTGATACAGATAGGCACCGATAAAACCCAGGCTCATCAACGGAAACAGGTAACGCAATCCACTACAGGCCTCGACTACCTGCAACTGGTAGTTACCCAAATCAATAATATTGCCACTCAGAAATACCGGGATGCGGCACAGACGAATTATTTCAACACCCAGCTGAGACGAGAGTAGCTGTAGTTTTGAAGTCAGTATTACCTCAATAAAATAAGGTAGCGGCACAGCAAAACCGAGCAGCGCAATGGGCACCCAGGTATGGCGTGTCGCCGAACCCAAAAAGGCAATCGACAGGCCCAATAACAATAAAATAAACGAATAGTGAATCAGCATATACAGCGCACTGATTTCGCCCACTAGAAGAACCGCCAGCGCTAAGGCAATAATCGGCAGACCCCACCAAGAAAAGTTCTGGTAACTGGCGGCGATTTGAAAGCGCCGCTCCCAGAGTATATATAGCGACACTAGCGGGATAATATAGCCGTGGCTGTACTCTTCCTGGAGCTGCCAGCGCAACACCGCTTCCGCGAGCCCGTCCCAATAGAGCCAAAAGCTTAGGCTCAAGGCCAACAGAAACAGAGCGATGCTCTGTTTAGGAGACATATCTACCCGTTTGTTACCATTGGGCCCTGGCTGAGCTGCCGTAATATTTTCGTCCTTAGAAACCATCTGTTACTCCAACAAAAACGCTTCAACACCCTGTAACCGCATCAGGCGACGGATCCGCCCACTGACCCGAAACAGGCCTAAAGCGCCACCGCGACGCAAAATATTGGCTTTCAGCAACATCAGAGTTCCCAACGCGGAACTATCAATATAGTCCAAATCCGCGCAATTGATCGAAACTCTGGGAATAGCCTGCAATTGTTCCAGAATCCTGCGACAACCCGACTGGAGCACTACCCCATTCACAGCGGTTGCTGAGCCGCCCAACTGCATTTCGACACTGCCACCCTCGCCATCATTGGTGATTTCCATGTGCAGCTTTTTATCCGCACGGCCCTGTAGGCACTTTTGATAGACCGCAAGGGGCAATACCTGGGTGGCTATAAACCGCAGAAACCAGAGGCCGTCGACAAGGTAGCGTTTCCACAGCAGTGGCTCCTGAAAAACCCGCCACAGCCACTCCAGACCCATTTTTTGCCAGTGCTGCGGTGCGCGCTGAATACGGTCAGCCACAAAATTGATCACTGCGCCAAGGTGACTAATCACCGGTGCATTGAGCTTCTCGCGATTGCGCATAATCCACTGCTGACCTTTTTTCGCCCCCAGCGCCACGACTAAGAAATCGGGCTGCGCTGCATTAATTTGCCCGATAATCTCATCACTGCTCATACTCTCTAGAGAACCCATCCCTGGATTCAGTGCGCCACAGGCGATCATGCCCACAGAGCTTCGATTGAGGTTAGCGGCTGCCTGTTGCGCCACATCGCCCTGCCCCCCGAAAAAGAAGACCGAAATGGGCTTGTCCCGCTCGGTGTTCTGTAACCTTTCAAAAAGCGATGAACCGGCGACCCGGCTCTCCAGAGGAATACCCAGTAGTTTCGCCGTCCAGATCAAGGGCATACCATCTGCGACCACCAGATCGCTAGAAATCACCGACTCATAAAAAGACTGGTCACGCCTAGCCTCGACGATAAAGTTTAAGTTTGGCGTCGACAGGAAGCACTTGTCTTTGGTCTCAATCGCACGCTCAATAATCTCCAGAGCCTGATTCATATCCACCTGATCAAATGGCAGCCCCAACAGACTCCAGCAGACGCGATGGGATTTCTCTATCGCCGGACGCGATTGGCCCATATCACTCAACAGAGGACTCCATTGGCCTTTTGGTAATTTTCAGGTGTGCCAATATCAATTAACTGGTTAATCGAATAGTTGCGCATCTGCCCAACCAATTTCGGAATCACATCAAAGCCAAGATCCAAAATCGAGGAATTAGAATACTCGGGGAAATAATCGAAAATATCAGGTTCAGCCACATAGATACCCGCCGCCGCATGATTCGACAGCGGTCTTTCTGGCTTCTCAACAAAGCCCCGAACTACCCCCTCTGGATCGATTTCGGCAATACCGCAGCGCTCGGGACATTCCGCTTCAAACGTACCCAGCGTTAACACTGGGCGCTGCTGCATATGCGAGGCATAGAGATCGCCAAGGTCGACATCAGAGAGATTGTCGCCATAGATAATGAAAAACGGGCCGTCAGAACAAAAGTCGCGGTTTGCAGCAAGAGTGCCCGCACTGCCAAGCAGCGTTGGCTCATAAGAAACCCTCACACGGAGACCTTTAGGCGTGGAATCGGCAACAAACTCGCTCACCTGCCCCGCCAGCCAATGGGTGTTGATCAATACCTCGGTGACCCCAGCCGCGAGCAATTTATCAAACCAGATTGCCAGCAGTGGCACCCCATTGATCGGCAATAGACACTTAGGGATCGAGTCCGTCAGCGGGCGCAGGCGCGTACCCAAACCGGCTATCAATAAAACGGCTTTCACGTAGGTACGTCCATCATGGGATTGGTATGGGTGCGCAAGGCGTAGAGAGCCTCGTCGCTAATCGATATGGGCAACAGCTGGCAGTTATCCACCGGGATGGACTTGTAGTCAGACAGAGGTCGGCCCTGGGCATACAGAGCAACCACTCTTATGACGGCGACATGACTGACCACTAAAATATTTTGCCCTTTGCCTTCAGTTTCAGCTTCAGCTTCGATATGGCGCATGCCGGCAATAACCCTTGCCTGCAATTGCTCTAGAGTCTCCCTGCCCTTTAACTTCAGCCGGTCCGGCTGAGAGCTCCACAGCGCCCACTCTAGGGGATATTGCTGCTTAACCCGCGCCTCGCTCAAACCCTCCCAAGGGCCAAAGACCATTTCATTAAACGCCTGATCAAAGGTCACTTTCAGATTATTTTCCGAGGCCACAATGGTCGCCGTTTGCCCGGCACGAGCCAGCGGGCTAGAAATGACTCGGTCGATGGATTTTGACGAGACTAGCTCGGCAGCCTGACCGGCCTGTTCGATACCGGTTGCGTTTAGGGGCTCGTCACTGCGACCTGAATAGACTTTATTGAGGTTCGAATTAATTTGCCCGTGGCGTAAAAAATACCAGTTCATTTAACATTCCATTGTTAAGCTAAAATCTCGTCTATTTGACGGTCTTTGTTATGGCAGCCTCTATGTAAGCTTTTTATGTAAGCTTATATAAAAAGTTAGGCTGATTTTCTCCCTACATCCAGTTTCTGTATTACTTCAGGTATTCTTGTCGGCATAGCCCTTGGGATAGCGGTGATGCCAGTCATAGGCGGTTTGTATAATTGCCTCTAAACTGTGGGATGGTTGCCAATTGAGCTCATCCCTAAGCTTTTTTGACGAGGCGACAAGAGTCGCCGGATCACCAGGCCTGCGGGGAGAAAAATGCCAATTGATCTTATTCGAACAGGCCTCTTCACACTGTTTTATTATTTCTAAGACAGAGGCTCCTGAGTTCGACCCAATATTATAAAAATGACCGACATTGGGTTGCTGATTTTCCATAGCCAACACATGAGCCTGGGCAATATCTTCAACATGGACGTAATCCCTGACACAACTGCCATCCCGCGTCGGCCAGTCATCACCATAGACCAATAGCTTTTCTCGGCGACCCACTGCGGTGTGAAAAGCCAATGGGATAAGATGGGATTCAGCACGGCGATCCTCGCCATATTCCCCATCGAGATCCGCACCAGAAGCATTAAAATAACGCATAACCGTAAACCCTAAGCCATAGGCTATGCGATAGTCATTGAGCATATTTTCACAGGCTAACTTTGTTGTTCCGTAGGGCGTTAACGGCATCTGTAAATCAGCCTCATCCAGCGGCATCTTGTCGGTAAAGGCATAGGTGGCAGCAGTGCTGGAAAGAACAATATTCTTAATGCCACATTCGATCATGGCGTCGAGTACATTCTTTGTGCCGACAACGTTGACCTCCCAATACTGGGCAGGCATAGCAATTGAGTCTGGCACCGATGCAACTGCGGCAAAATGCATCACCGCATCGATTTTGTAACTATTGAGCGTATCGACTAAATGGCCTTTATTTAGAATGTCACCCACTATTAGGCGCTTATCTGAATCGGGAACTGCCTCAGCATTTCCTTCGCTGAGGTTATCAAAAGCATAGGCGTCATAACCTTTTTTAAGCAGATAGCGAAGGCATGCACTGCCCACGTAACCTGCACCTCCGGTACATAAAATTCGCATAATAATCCCTTACATCCTTGTGTTTTAACTAATCCTAGTCGCTGATAAAAACCACTCGACTGCCCTGAGAGTCAAAGCTCACAGGTAAAGTCTTAGGGTTACCCAGTGCCGCAACGATTCTTTCGTGCCTCTCTGGTGGTGCGATAAAGTAGAGAAAGCCTCCGCCTCCTGCGCCAAGTAATTTACCGCCAATCGCACCCGCTTTTTTTGCCGCTTCATACCAATCATCGATTAGATTGTTGGTAATGCCGAAGCCCAGAGAGCGCTTTAAACGCCAGCCCTCATCTAATAGCTGACCAAACTCCTGCATATTCGCGCCACTAGAGACAATGTTCTTCATTTCTCCAGCCATGTCCCGCATCTCGGTCAAGACCGCTAACTTATCCGCAGTTCCCTGGGTCTGCTTTTCGAGAATCTTGCTCGCACTTCTCTGTTGATCGGTGTAGACCATCAACGAATGGGACTCGATATGTTTAAGGACATCGCGTTCACAGGGCATTCGATCGACTCTCACGGTGCCATCGGAGTTGAAGCGGATATAATTCATGCCGCCAAAAGCCGCAGCGTATTGATCTTGCTTGCCGATTGGGTTGCCGAGAGTATCAATTTCAATATCACAGGCTAGTTGAGCAAGCTTTTCACTGCTGCTGACTTGCCCTCCCACGGCGCGAAAGGCATTGAGCAAGCCGACAGTTAAGGTGCTGCTGGAGCCTAGCCCGGTTCCCGCTGGCACATCAGCAATAGTCGTCACTTCCAATGGCTGGTTAATGCCGGCAGATAGCAAGGACTCTCGCACCAGATCATGAGGAATTTCAGTGACGCTATTAGAAAACTCTGTCTTCGAGTAGCTCACCCGAAAGTTGTTTTCAAAACGCCGATGCACGGTGACATAAATGTGATGGTTGAGAGCCACACTAAAGACCGCGCCAAAATCATGTTCATAGAACGCCTTGAGATCGGTACCACCACCGGCAAAACTCAATCGAAAGGGAGTTTGAGTAATTATCATCCTTAAGTACCATATCCAATTGTTGTCTTTGATCTATCACTGAAGATTTCGGCCAGGGGATCTAAGCAAGTTTCCAAATTAAACTTCTGCTCAATAACCTGGCGCCCAGCCTCAGAAAAGCCCCTTCTTAGAGCAGGGTCATCTATCAACAATTTGATCGCTTTGGCCAGGGCTTCAGCGTCATGCTCGGCAATAAGCAAACCGCTTTTCTTGTGCTCTATCAAGTCTGGAATACCTGCCACACTAGTCGAGATGCTCGGCAAACCAACGGCCATTGCCTCCATCAAAGAGCGCGGAATGCCGTCCACATCGTTATCCGCAGACCAACAACAGGGCTGGGCAAAAATATCGCCACCGCGCATCCAGCTATCGATATCCTCTTGCTTCAGAGCTTGCCCAGTAATGGTTAACAGATTATTTAACTTTAAAGATGAAGCTAATTGCTTCAGCTCTGCATATTGAGGGCCACTGCCAGCAATCTCACACTGGAACTCCACTCCAAGGTCTCTCAGTAAGGCGCAGGCTTCTATCAGTACCGAATAACCCTTCTTTTCAACCAAGCGACCAAATGAAAGAATTCTCACCGGCCCGCTGCTTTCAGAGTAGCTGTAGGCATATTCGTTGAGATCTATACCGCAGTACACAATATGAATCTTTTCAGCATCGGCACCTTCGGCAATATAGAAATCCTTATGGAATTGCGAGATAGCGACGATAAAATCGGCATGCTTTACCTTGTCTTTTAAGGCACAGCGATCGCGGAAAAGATCCACCGCATGACCGGTAAAACTAAACGGAATACCCAACAGCCAGGATGCATAAAAGCCGATGGTACCGCCCGATTGAATCCACTGAGAATGGATAAGCCGATAATTTTTAGAGCGGATTTGCCTCGCCCAGTGGCAGGCAACAAATAAGTGCGTCAAACCAGCGACCCGAGCGCGCAGATTTTCACGAGGGGAGACCAACCCATTCCAAAGAGCCGATAAGAATCGACCTTTAAACAAAAAGGGAGCCGATAGTATTGAGACAAGAAAAGAGAATATTGGCAGTGGATAGAGGTATTCGGTTTGCAGACTAATCCTATTTGCCCACTGGGAACTAAAAAAGGACTGATGCGGCCGGCGCATGGAGTACAGGTCAATATCGACCCCTTTCTCACCTAGCACTTTTAGCTCGGCAGCCACCCAGGCATTGCCAATACCATTGGTGGTGATATAACAAATTGAATTTCCCTTTGCTGCTGTCATCCTGACATCCCTGTCCGCTTTATAGCGTTTAGCTGGCTCTATATTCGATTATTTTCGCCGTCACACCGCGCATTTTATTAAAATAATATTTACTCACGCCCTGCGCTTCTGGCACTTTCCCAAGAGCAACAAAAGCACCATATAACCAAGCCTGGGATTGGGAATTTCCGAGTATTTGCCTCGACCTAACGCACTTTTCCATCAGGCGAATATATAAAGATAGGACAAAGAGTATTGCCGTGAACACAAAGATCAGTGGCAGCTGAGATAAGGTCTGTGTCAGCAAAATTGTGACCAGGAATAAAAACAGAAGAGGGATACAAAACCCATAGGCGATAGAGCTAAGGACTTGACGCCTTTTATAGCACTCTTTGTACTGCTCTGAATTCTTGCCGTGCAGGTCAAAGCCATGGGCGTAAGCATGACCACATCTGACCGCCCGCAACCACCATTCAGTAAACTGGTGCATATTGGCATCATGCAGAGTCATGGCAGTATCAAGACGATGAATCACGAATCCATGGCCCCTAAGACGTAAACAAAGCTCGCCCTCTTCTCCGGCAATCATCGATTCATTGAAGCCATTGGCTGCAACCAGCGGCTTCAGTCTATACATTGCATCGCCACCGCAGGCTTTTACTTGCCCCTCGGCGCCCTGCCATTCCATATTGATGAGCCTGTTATACAGGGTGGCATCAGGGTAACGCTCCGAACGATTACCACAGACACTAATCGTCTTGGGGTTGGCAATTAAGAATTCATAAGCCGTGGGTATCCAACCGCTTATTACCTCACAATCACCATCGACAAATTGCACAAACTGGCACTCAGGATAATGTTCCACTAGATAACCAAGTCCGGTGTTTCGTCCTCTAGCCATGGTAAAAGGCTGCGTCATATCGAGATCGACGGCATTCACTCCAACCGACCTTGCATACTCAACACTGCCATCGCTGGAACCAGAATCCACATAGACCACCGGACCCTGGTGCTGAACCAGAATCGATGCCAGGCAGCGCTTTAATCGCTCACCCTCATTGCGCCCGATGACCACTACACCTATATCTAACCTATCAGTCACACTGGGCCTCTGCAGCTACACGCTGGTTTGCATAGGCCATAATATATTGGGTTGTAACATGCATCAGGCTCTGGTGGGCGTCTTCAGCCATGCCATAATTTTCGATCGGTATCCACACGCAGTGTTTGGCGATCTGGCGTAACTTGCCGCCCTTAAAACCAACAAATGCAATCGTTGGTACACCGCGACTATTGGCATATTCACAGGCTTTGACCACATTGGGTGAGTTGCCACTGGAACTCACGAGCAACAGCGCATCATTTTTCCCTAGGTAATATTTCAGTTGCTGACTAAAGACCTGCTCGTAATCTAGGTCATTACCCAAAGCCGTTAACATCGCTGTGTTGGAGGTTAGAGAGATGGATTTAATCGTCGGCTGGCCCTCTGTGTGAGTACCTTTGGTAACATCGCAGACGGTGTGATCGCCAATCGCCGCACTGCCGCCATTACCCGCCACCCATAGGGTGCCGCCTTTGTCTCTGACATCGAGAAAAGTATCCAACACCGGCTCTAGCGATGACTTATCGAATGAGTTCAGCACGCGAATATATTGCTGGTAGTAACCCTCTACAAACTCCATGAAATCCATTTCTATTCTCCTTGTTAGCTCTTTTGTCCAACTCCAATACTGCCATCCTGTTCGAACTGCTTCCAGACGGATGTTTGCTTCTGATTCAATAACTCTGTGGCCCTGCGCTTTCCCAAGAAAAGACACCGCCATTGGTAATTATTAATAAATTTTCTCAGCTGTCTGTCCTGATATTTAGGAGACCCTTCTACAGCACTTCTCAGGTAACCCCAAAACATGGCCAAGCCACCGAAAAAATACGGCGGATGCACCATTCGATAAACCGATGTGGCAAACATATAAACCATACCAGTACCCATAAAATACTGCCCATAGCCGTGGCGCATACGCCCTGTATAGACATTGTCTTGACTAGAACCCATCACTCTGAGGTGTACGAAACGCAACTCAGGATCATCCCAGCTGCAAGCGATCCAGCCAAGCTGTCGACAACGATGGCAGTCAATCGCATCCCACATTACCTCAGAGACAAAGCCACCGATCTGCTGAAAACAGCTGGCCCGATAAAACTTTGTCATACCCACGGACATCTCATCGCCCCGCTTCTCACTGACTAAACCACCATCGCACTGGTTATAAGGTTTGCCACTGCAGGTGCCAATTCGCGGATTGGCCTTCATTTTGTCAATCAAGGTCTCGAAATAAGTAGCAGGTAGATCCAGATCTAGATCTAACTTACACAGGTACTGGTAGTCATGGGGATCCACAGCGTCTAAACCTGCATAAAAAGCCTCAATTACCCCAGGCCCAACACTGCGGTGACCGCGGTTATCTCGCGTAATGACATCAATAAAGTCATAGCGATCAGAATAGCTGCGCAGAATCTCAGGAGTTGCATCAGTGGAACCGTCATCGACGATAATCCACTTGGCAGGAAGCTGAGACTGGTTAATCACTGACTCCAGTGTCTTAATCATAAACTCGGCTTCATTTCGGCAAGGCGAAATCAGTAGGTAAGAATCGTCCATATATTCTCAATGAGTAGCTATCGAAATCCTTTTTCAGGCTAAAAGCAGCCAATAAAAACCAAGCTTACTTAACAGTCTCTACCAAGGGAACATCAAACAGGATCTGAGACGGCCTTTAAGTTGATTTAGCCAACTGGTTCACATAACGAGTTACAGCTATAAATATAGTCTATTTTCCTCTCGGCGCATGACTTAGATCAACCTTGGGCTGAGTTAAAAAGGATAGCTGGTTAAAGTTTTCGCAGTTCACTTCGCAACCCAATCGGTCACTCAACAACTTAAGGTCTTGGTCAAAGACTTGAGTGACCTTAGCTAACTGAAGCTCCGAGATCTGAGGCCTCTGAGACATAGTCAAGCGCCCTTTTATACGATCTCTTATCCCCTGAGGAACAAAGGTTCGCCTTAACCACTCCATTGGTAGCGAGTTAATCGCCAGTTCATAACCGGGGAATCGTCTGATCCGGTTTTTAGACACATTATCCGGCGCCTCATCAAAGTCCCAGCGGAGAGATGTGGGATCTGCAACGCCAATAAATTTGCCTATCAACTCCAGTAGTACCTGAGGGGATGATTTCAAATCATTAAACAACATCAACATAAGAGCGCCTTTACCAAAAGTATCAATAAAGGGCGTCAACTGTTTGTTATAGCAACTGTAACTGATCAGTTCCGGGTAGCGATCAATCGCCTGATTGATATCGCAGGTAATAACCCCTTCCGACCATTGGTGCACATAATGCGAAATAAGCCGATCCACTGGATGGCGCATCACATAGATCAGCTTGGAGTTAGGAATGGCGTCCTTTAGCCGTTGGATAGTATGGGGGTAATCGGGGAGCTTGGTGTAATGGGTGCTGGACTCTCCACAGATAGCGTCGGCCTCAGCCTCACTGAAAAGCCCCCGGTACCAACCTAGACCTTTCTTATAAATTGGGTCATCACTGAAGAAGTTCGGCTCTTTTGGCGTCGACATAAAAATGCCGGGCTGAGCACTCAGCTGTTTGTGCAATGTACTGGTGGCACTCTTCATGGCGCCGATAATAATAAAATCAGGTGAACGGCCAGGTTTGCTCATAACAGGCTTGCTCATAAATAATTGTCCGGATGAATATAAGGCGCTGCTGGCTTAGCAAAGTTAGTCCAGATATCACGCCACTGCTTTTCGCAGATGTTAGGCTGATAAGCTCTATTGGCAAGCTTTCGGCCCATTGCTACAAGCCAGCCTAGATGCCAGAACATATTGGCCGCAAACAAGCCAAAGCGCCCAAAGTGCTTAAAATAATAACGTGCTCGCGACTCATAAAAATAGCGCGGCAAGCGCTTCTTCGTAGCGGCCTGGCTCTTAACAGGAGAACTGCCACCACGTAAATGTACGACATGGGCTGCTGGATTGTGAATGATTTTCCAGCCCACTTTATAGGCTCGTTTACAAAAATCCACATCCTCAAAGTACATAAAGAACTCTTCGTCTAAAAGACCTATATCCTCAAACACCTGCCGACGGATAAGCACGCAGGCAAAGCTTGTCCACTCAGGGGAAGAGACCTCATTAGAGACCTCCAAAGGCACCTCATAGCGCTTAAATAACTTGGTAATTGGCCCGGTTGCAGCTGACCGGATCAATTCATTAATCGGCCGATGAAACCTGAAACAGCTTTCCTGTGGCGCTCCATCAAGCCATTCCAGGCGGGGGCTAGCCATACCTATTTCAGGATTGTCCTCGAGAGTTTTCACTAACAGCTCAATAGCCCCGGGCCGAACTAGTGTGTCGCTGTTGAGCAGCAATACATATTCACTTGAGGCTTTTTTGATACCAATGTTATTGCCAGCAGAGAAGCCGCCATTGATGGGACTCTCATGCAATGAAACCGAGTTCTGCAATGCCAGTGTATTTATATGAGCTTCAATTTCACTCATAGAGTGGTCCATAGAATGGTTATCAATAAGCGAAACCTGACTGCAATTTAAAGCGCCAGTTGACTGCAAAGATTCAATGCAATCAATAGTCAATTCTGGAGTTTTAAAGTTAACAATAATAATTGTATTTTCTAAATTCACATTTAGGTTTCCTGCTGTTTTTTTGCCAAGACTTTAGGTCAAGGCTTTAGATCAAGGCTTTTAAACCAAATCTTTAACATGATCAATAAATTGTCTCTGCCGAACAAACTGATGGCCTACCTCATAGGCATTTCTGGTTATCCGCAATCTCTCCGCTGGACTGTTAAGGTAGTGAACGACTTTTCCGTCAAAATCGGATAGATCCCAAGCAAGGGGAATGTAGGTTTCATAGGGAATAAAAATATCGGGGTTGACCTTTAAATGGCTCATATCAGGCTTAATCAAGAGGCTTCCAAGGGCCATAGCTTCATAGTCACGCCAGCATATTTCGCCATAACCAAAGGGGCTAAAGGTAATCTTTGAGCGGCCAAGCTCTAGCAAATATTTCGCCCTAGGCAGTGACCCTTGGGCCACAGCATAATCAGTCGATAAGGCTGATGCCTTATTTAAAGCGGCTGAACGCATGGCGTTATACCAACCGCTGCCACGGCTAGCAAAGCGTGCATTTAGATCGATGGGGCGCTGATTTTTCGGCATCTCCGCCCAGGAGAATAGGCTGTATAGATAAGGGGCGGATATAAACCCAATGCCCGTGGTTATTTTTTGGTCAATTGATTCGGGAACTTTATATTGCTGGCGCTGATGCTCGCATTGATAGAGATGCCCGTAGTAATCCATTAGATTGGTATCACCAAAATAGGACGCTCGATATTGGTCAATATTCATAAAAACGGTTTTCTTAACATAGGTATCGATAAACGGATCAAGTGTCGAGGCCAGGCGCAGATCAGATGCAGCGAACCAATCGAAAAAGATTATCTTTGCCTGGGGACAGCTGGCTTTAAGCTGACTAAAAAGATCGTCGAGATCCTGAGCCGCAATATGAAAATGCGTCTGGACAATGATGACTTTGGGCTGAGAGGATTCTGTCATCTCCAGCTGGCCCCATGAACCGACAGGACATACCTTAAGCTCTAAGCCTAATAATTTACGAAGTATTTTGCGACTAACATGAAAGGGATATAATTGAGACTCAGCGATCGCGTTGGGATAATAGAGAAAAAGTAGCGTCGAGGAGTCAGTTCTAATTTTCTTCGGGACACGATATTTAGCTGATCGTACAAGGTTCCACAGCTTATCTTGCAGCTGGGATAAACCAATACGCATAGATAGCCTAAAACAAGACAACAGGAAAAACACTCTATTCATACCCTAACACTTGCTCCACTAAACTTCGCTTAATCATTCACCCTCTGTAGCAGTCATCAACTCACTGCCCTGCCGGCAAATACCATGCATTAAAGTATAGACATGGAAAGGCGATTGGTTATTTTATTCTGCCGTTGGTTTAGTTGGAGTATTGGTAGTGGTGGTACCCATTAATGATTGCACTGCATCCTCAGTTATATAGAACAGGTCAGGCCGCCATAACCACCACGGATGTATTCAGAGATGGCCTCAGCAGTTAAGTCTCGAGCCCAGGCTTCCTTAGATTGATCAGCGACTAGGTCGACAAAGGTATCTATTGAGCCAGATGCACCAATTAATGCCAGGTATGTCTCGAAGCTTCGCCCAGGTTCAGAGAAGCTGTCCTGCTCGACGGTAGAGTTTATATCGCTGGTGGCCAGGGTCCATGAATCAAAGTCTTCATCGCTGCCATTGGCCTTAAACCACTGGCCAGCTTCTGCGGCAGAAAAATACTTATTACCGTCGAAGGAAACCGATGAAGAATTGTCGGCAAGCACGACCCGCATATTACTCCCGGCCAGCTGAACATTATTGCCATCGATTGTTATATCCGTTTTCTCTTCAGAATCTACTGTAATAGCCGCGGTATTGCTGCCCGGATCATCCCTCATCAAACCATGAATGGTATTGTCTGAGATGCTGACACTGGAGCTGTGGCCAGCAAGATTGATTCCATAAAGATTGGTAACCAGAGGGTTGTCATTGTTTAGCAGGTAGTTGCCACAGATAGAGCCTGTCTGCCAATCACTGGCATCTATGTACCAACCCAAAGTTCTATTGGTTGGCTGGTCACGGCCAATGGCTAACAACACATTGTTTAGAATCGTGACATTTTCCCAGCGCGGTCCGGTGTCATGATCGGTATTGCCACCGGCACTGATACCTATTTCACCACCGACATAAAGATTCCCTTCCATCCATAGGTCATGAGATTCAACCGAGTCTAGAGTACCGTCTTTATCAGAGTTTGCAGCCCATTTGTTTTGAATGCTTGAAGATCGAAGGAATATATTGCCAATAAATTTGCTGTGGAAGGCCTCAGAAAAATAGGTGTTATGGTTAAACATGGTGGCCTGCCCTTCAGCCTCCTCGTTGCCACTGCCTTCCTGCTTCTTGTACCAACCATTGTGATCAAATATATTTTCCTCTAACAAAACTGAGGCATGAGAGGCATACATTCCCTGGGCGTGGGCTTTTTCGCTGTATGAATTGCGTACGATATTTCTCCGTACAACGATATCGTGATGGGAACCCCCTCCCTGGACATTGATGCCCTTAGTGAAGAAGTTAAAATAATTACCCTCGATTAATACAGAGCCCATCACGGTGCCTTCCGGGCTATAAATACGCAGTCCAATGCTGTCGGCAACGTTGCCCCATCCGGAAAAATCGAGAGATTCAGGGTCACGCTTGTGGGCCTTTAACCCCAAGCCGACAATTGCCACATAACTGACGTCAGCCCAGATCCGCAGAATTTCTGACTCATTACTTTTCAGTAGCGGACGCCCGCCACTATCGCCATAAGCAGTAATCACTGAACGCTCAGTTACCGAACGACCACTCTTTAGGGCAACTCGATCGACTAACTCCCACGTATCTCCACGGAGTAGCAGTATCCAGTCAGGATAGTCATCGCGTACTTGATCAAGTGCCGCATGCACTGTTTTGAATGGCTTGATAAGCCCCGGGGCTTGGATATCAGATATATCACGTGGCGCATAATACTCGGCCGTCTCATCGTCACCAGCTGATGAACTCACGTAGATTAATCGGCTGTCTTCGGAGGGTGTAAGAATTGACCAACCACCGCTGTCCCAGCCACTGGTCTCACGGGGATATAAGTTAAATTCGCCAGCCTTTACAGTATATTCTTCTGTCAGAACGGCATCAGAGTCTGTATCTGCTGTGCTGACTACTGGATCCTGTGCAGCAGCCTGAGCTTGGGACTGATCCGAACTCTCACTATTTGCTGTAGCAGCTGAGCTTATGGATAAGTCTCCCGCTGTTGAACTATCGTCAACCTCTGGACTCGTTTTACAGGCGGTTAAGCCTATAAACACCACAAGGAACAAAACCTTACTCAAATAGCTCATAGCTGTGCACTCTAGTTACTAATTAATTACTTAAAAACCTCAGAAGTACGGATAGTAAAGTCCTCAATTTCAGCTGTGGTAAAAGATCTCTGATAGCGTGACCTAAGTTGGCAATGGGAGTGCGAACTTGAACATAGCTCACATTAATGATCCCCAGCCTTGCCGGCAAAGAAAGGCGGCGCCGATGCGGGCTCCAGATCTACAGCCCTTAGTGTCAATTTATAGGCTACATTTATAGGCCATATAAGCGAGATCTCAATATGCCTAAATCAGTCACCCGCCGCACAGTCTTTACTTCATTCTGTCTAGCCGCAGTGCCTATTCGGCTAGCTGCCACAGAAACAATGCCAGACAATTCGAACAGGCTATTGCAGCAGAAGATAGTCCCTGTAGATAATCAATTCGTTGCCGTAGACGGCTGGGTAATAACGCGCTCAGCGCTGGCCCAGAGGGTGAAATAAGATGCTTCAAGATTTCAACCTTCTGAGTAATATAGACGGCGAATATGACAGCTGCATTGTCGGCACCGGCCCCGCAGGAATGACTCTGGCACTGAAGCTCGCAGCCAGCGGTGAAAAGGTGCTTTTACTTGAGGCGGGTGGGCTGAGCTACTCAGATAGATCCCAAGAACTTTATGACTGTGAATCAGTGGGTCATGATGCATGGCCAAAGTACACGCGATTAAGGTATTTCGGCGGTACGTCAAATCATTGGTCGGGGCGCTGCCGCCCTTTCGAAAAATCCGACTTTTACGATCGCTCAATTAACGGCCTGCCAGGCTGGCCTATTCGCTACGGCGAAATCGAGCCCTACCTGCCCGAAGCCATGACTATTTTGGATCTTGACCCTGACGCGGGCTTCAAACCGATCAACAAACCCAGCCTTGAAGATCACTTTTATCCCGACGCCTTTGCCCAGAGTCCACCCACTAGGTTCCAGGCTAAATACATTGATCAGATTACTGCTTCAGAGAACATCCACTGCTTTTTCAATGCGACCGCAGTGGATATAAAATTAGATCAATCTCATCAGGCTGTGACCCATATCCAAGTAGCCAATTACAATGGACTGAGCACCCCGGTAAAAGCCGGTACATTTATATTATGTCTCGGCGGTCTCGAGACACCGAGATTTATGCTGAATTGCAATAAGCAGATTAAATCGGGTATTGGTAATAGGACTGATATGGTTGGGCGCTGCTTTATGGAGCATCTAAATGTGCCTATGGGATCATTTCTATACCGGGAACCAGAGGCCTTTACCAAATTACAGTTTTTTACTGATGATCAATTTTGCCAAAGCTCCAGCATTGGCAAGTCAAATATCACCATGAGTATTGTCAGCTCGGTTAAATCCTATGGTCGCACAAAGGCGATAAAAACATTCTTTAAAAACCTTGCCTGCCAGATGCAAATCGAAGACAAGGTCCAGTTTATAAGTGATTTCAAATGTCCGGGAATGGGAACCATTGGCACTCTAATTGAACAGGCGCCCAATCTTGATAGCAGGGTGAGCCTTGGGGACACAACCGATAGCTTCGGCCTTCTAAAAGCTCAGCTTAACTGGCAAATTGGTGCCTATGATCAGAATACAATCCGCCAAGCTGCACTCACTATGGCAAAAGAGTTTTCCAATGCAGGGCTAGGTCAAATTAGGCTGGCTGATTTCATACTTAACCCTGAGCAAGAGATTAAGTTTGGCCATCATGCCCACCATATGGGGACTACTCGGATGTCAGATGATCCCAAGTATGGTGTTGTTGATCGAAATTCAAAGGTTCATGGTCTCGACAATCTTTACATTGCTGGCAGTAGTGTTTTCTCTACCGGTGGCGCATGCAATCCAACCATGCCCATTATTCAGCTGTGCTTGCGTCTAGCCGATCACCTCAAAGCCTGACTAGCCATTATTAGTCAGAGGAATATTTAAGCCGCCTAGCCACCAAAACCCAAGGCCGATTACGACAGCGGTAAAAAGAACCGCGGCTCCATCCACTTTTGGCAACCAGATATTATGTCGCACTAGAAAGACCACCAGTACCGGATAAGAGATAAATTTGGAGATCGAGACTCCAGCGATAAGCCCTGCAACCCCATATTCTGAGCCTCCTACCAGCATACAGATGACCAGTAAGACACCGGATACCACCTGAAAAATCATATAGCCGAATGAATCACCGAAAGAGAGTAAGGCATTCGCCGATGTGGCGGTTATCGCTGCGGCAATAGTTCCCACAGCCAGCACTTGCAACATCCAGCCCGCCGACTGGTATCTTGGGTCATAGAGAATATCAATCAGCAGCTGCCCACCAAACACAAGAGCTATGATTATTGGTAGAGAAAGCGCCAAAAGCCTAACCCTTGTCTTGGCCATCTGCGCCTTTACTGAGGCTCTATTCTCTCGAAATGCCATTGCATAAAGGGGCGTCATAACCTGTTGATTGATTTTTTGTAGCAGCTCATAGGCCATGCGCGACCATATGGCTGCAATAGCAAAGACACCCAAATCGGCTTTGCTGAGGAACAGGCCTAAAACTAAGACATCACCTTTATTAATAATTAGCGTTACCAATGAGCTGACAAAGATCCATTTGCCAAAAAATAGCATTGTGCTGGCAGATGTTCGATCAATAGAGAGTTTTATACTGTGCTTATAGGGCAATTTATAAGAGAGCAGACAAGTTAGAAATGCTCCAATTAGTCCACCAATGGCAATGGCCCATATAGAGCGAAAATGCCACACGGCTGAAACGGTGATTACTGTGGTTATAAACTGGCTGCTGATCTCCCATAACAACAACTTATCTAGCTGAATATGCCTCTTGAGGCTTAACACTGCCGGGGATGTAAAGCCTTGAAAGATAACGGTGGAGGCCACTAGGGGGATCAGCAAGACTAACTCTGTAGAGTCATAGGCCACAGCCATGGGGTAGGCCGCTAAAACACTGATAAACCAAATTAGCAGGCCACGGATAATCTGGAGTGTCCAGGCGGTGTTTAAGAAATCAGGCTCATCGCCACGCTCATCTCTAATCACCGATGTCGAAATACCAATATCCGACATCATTTTTAAGCCCTGCAAAATGACCTGAACTAGCGCCATAAGACCAAATATCTCGGGAAACAAAAGCCGTGTGAGTATTAGATTACTCGCAAGCCTTATCGCCTGACTGCCGCCGTAGCCCAACACTGACCAGATGGTGCCCGAGTAAGCTCGACTGCGTTTCGCTCCAGTAGTCACTCTGTAACTAGACCTGGTGAACGCGCCACTGAATAAAAGGACATCAAACTAGATTCCCACCGCTATATTATCCGGCGATTTAGCCTTCGGACCTTCGGCCTGAACCTGCTTAATGTATCGCTGACGGCCAATTAACCCGCCAAATAACAACCAAAAAAGTGGATTCTCTGAGTGGTTGGGTATTTGGTCGAGCATAATCAGCGCGCACATCAGCAAATGCCCAGCGAGCAATGCTCTTTCCTTATGATCACTAATCAGATTAAAGCAGCTCGCCCCCTTCCACAGTGAGACAAACATTAGACCAAAAATTGACATAAACCCGACCACACCATACATGCCTATCAAGCCTATCCAATAGCCATCAATCACTGAATCAGCCAGTCGATTTCTACCCCAGACGCCCCAACCGAACCAGAGTCGTTCCAGGGCACGATCAAGCAGCCAGCCCTCTTGATTGAACCTAAACTGCAGAGATCCGCCCTGCCTAGAATCTACGGTATTGATTAACTCAACTAAGGATTCATGGGGGAAAAGCCCCAAAACGGACATCAGTGGATAGGTCATTGCTGTAATAGCTATCAATAAGGCGATCTTAACTGAGACTCTATCCGCCAGTAGCTTAAGGCAGAAAAATAGCACGGCGCCTAAGATCATCGACCCAAAGCCTTTCGATAACACCAGCACCACAATCAGATACAAAATAATATGGCTATTTGAAAATCGAGTAACGGTTAGCTTCGCCTTGGATAAGGTTATAGCTGCACCTAAAACCATTGTTAGAAAAATAGAAACCCAGAGACCATGGCCTAAGAAGACTACTGGCCGAAATCCGCCATAGCGCACTTGCTGACCCCAGGTATGAGGAAAGAAACCATAGATCCAGTTATGCAGCTGGGGGCTTAGACGAATCTCAATCAACGCTAACAATGAATAATATAAACCAGCGATTACCAATAGAGACAGAACCCTAATCTGATCTTCACGACTTCTAATTAGCTGTAAACCCAGAATAAAAGGCAATAAAAGCAGATACTTAGAGATTATTACCGAAAAAAGATCATAGTAGCTCAGTCCTGGTATAAACCGACCGACCTCTTCAATTGGATCACCATTTTTCATCACAGTAATGGTCAAACCAAGAACAAATAAAAGCATTAGGTTTCGTTCAATACTTGCCGAAGGAAGAAATGTCACTTTTTTATTAGCGATAAATCGACAGCCAAAGAAAGCCGATATAGCCGGTATTGTGTTTTTATCCAGCGCCGGAATGAGCGGGTAATCGATATCAACACCTTGGGGAAGCAGCAGGTAGCCCCCGACAATAGTCCAAAAAGTTGCTTCGAGAACCGGGTTTTTCTTATATAAGACAAGTGCTACCAAAGGCCATAACAACAGCATGATATAAGCAAAAGTATTAGGCATCGCTAGCCCTCAATATAAAGCTGAGCATATTTACCAAAACCCTATTCCGGATGTCTTTGCCAACTTTCTCTCAACCTTTACCAGCAATATAGATCGAACAAGGCTCGCTACTAAAATTACCGGAAACAAAATAATTCGCCGGGCAATACTGATATTTTTTAATTTTGAAAAGTACTTAAAATAAAATTTCCGTGGAATAAAGAAGTAATGTTTGACCTTATACTCGTCGATTAACTGCTTCAGCCAATCGCTATGAGTATTATTCCTGCGATCGATCAAAACCCCGGCATCCAAGCCTGTAGCTGGAACTTCACGCCAGAGAAAACCATAGATCACTGAATTGATAAAAGTTCCTATCAAAAGACGCTCTTCATGGCGAAATAAAGATTTGAGCGACGAGTCCGGCGTAAAGTAATGCCATACATCATCGACCACTAGGATTCGCTTAGTATTATCTGGCTGGGTGAATAAGTCGGTGACTAGCATGGCTCGCAAGAAGCCATCTTCAACCGGCAGACCGTCAGGCATATGCACTCGCCGTAATATATCGCCTTTGGCGCAATACAAAGACCCTGCAACAGCAGTACTTCCCTGCCTCATAAAACGAGAAAACAGTAGAGAAAGCCTTTCGAAAGGGGTTTTTTGTGCTTTGAGTTCAGTATCTTTTTTAGCCATATCGACAGCGAGATAAGCCTCATCGTTATGGCTCAATCGTTTGGTTAAGGTTGATAGTACGGCGCTACTGCCAAATTCAATATCCGAGTCGATGCAGATAAAGTAGTCGACATCCTGAGATTCCTGGCGGTGAACGAACTGATTCCAGGCATGGCTTTTGCCGGCCTTTTTAATCTCAACGACCTGACCCTTGAAGCTAGATTGGCTTTTTAGATAATTGGTAGCGATCGGAACAGTGGTATCGGTACAGCCATTAGCCAATACAGACACCGTAATATTTAAACTGGAAAATAGTGGTAGCTGGAAAATATCCTGGGCAGCAAGACTCTCCAAGGTGGTGAGAATATTATTCTCTTCATTGTGAGCAAAGACCCCAATAGAGATTGAACCACCCTTTAATCCATCGCCTTCGATCTGATCCATTTAGGATGCTGTCTCCAGCTCCGGTAACATCTCACTAATGCTAATACCCTTAACCTCCTGCAACCAGTGCGCAACGTCCTGAACCTCTTTCGATTGCAACGCCGTAGGCCTGATCACCGCGGAAAGGTTACGGTCTTTAATCACATCAATAATTAGCTGGGCATTGATACTCCTGCGCTCATCGGCAAAGGCATAAACCAAAGCCATATCGCAAAGAGTGTTAATCCGCCTCGGGACGCCCTCGGAGAAGCAGAAGATGGCGGCAATCGCATCACTGGTAAATATGGATTTAGTGCTGCCGGCGACCTTTAGACGGTGGAAGATATATTTACCGGTATCTACATAGTCCATCGGGCGCAGATTAAAGTCGACGCCTATCCGTTGAGCAAACTGGGTTAGGCGTGGGTCATTGAGCTTTTCAATTAATTCGGGCTGACCAATAAGGATTAACTGCAAAAATACGTCGCTTGCGATATTCATATTGGAGATTAAGCGCAGCTCTTCGAGAGTTTCTTCGGAGAGGTTTTGGGCTTCATCAATGACCAACAGTACACGCTTGCCGTCGGCATACTGATCCATCACGAACTCGGTGAACTTGCGCAATTTTTTGGCACTCTCAGGGCTCGGTTCTTCTAGATCAAAGGCATCGAGTATCCATGACATAAGATTACCAAATGAGGCATGGGTGTTATTGATCACCCCTATAACGACCTCGTCGCCCTCTTGGCCGAGCAGATAATGGACTAGCGTGGTCTTGCCTGCACCTATATCACCGGTAATAACGGTAAAACCGGCCTGGCTGTGGAAGCCATATTCAAGCATGGTCTGAGCGCGTATATGATTTTTACTCAGAAACAAAAATTCCGGGTCTGGATTCAGACTAAATGGTTTTTCTTTTAACTTAAAAAACTCTTTATACATACTTTATTCAATCCCTGAATAGGTCCGGTGTTCTAAGCCTGAGATGGCATATATCCCGATTCGACAGTCTGTGATTTGTTCACCACGGTGCCAATAATGTTGGCGTTCTGCATGGACTGCATGGCCTTGCGAATATCAATCTCTGAGTTGCATCCCTCTTCGATTACCAATAAAAAGCAATCCACATGGTTCAGTGCAGTCAACACATCATCCCGGGGCAAAATCGCTGGCATATCATAGATAACAATGCGTGATTTATAGCGCTGGGTGAGTTCGCTAAATAGCGTCACCATTCGTGGGCTGGAGATCAGCTCGGATGAGTTGTCTAGGCTGCCACGACCTGGCAACAGCAGCAGGCGGTCGACACCTGGATTCACTAGCAGATCACCAATTTCTGCATCCCCTTGAAGGTAGTCGCTCAATCCCAACTTGGGCTCAACAGCAAAATAGTTGCTGATGCCTGGATTGCGCAAATCCATA
>CAJQKW010000018.1 GCA_905478975.1 uncultured Pseudomonadales bacterium
TTGAGAGTCCTGAGATTGCTGATCCTGGGACTGCTCTGAATCAGAATCTTCTGAATTCTCAGAGTCCTGTTGCTCTTGCTGTTGTTCCTGCTGCTGTTTAAGTTGCTCAAGCAGCTCTCTATTGGCCTGGGCATCCTCCATATCGGGGTTCATTGCCAGTGCCTGATCATAGGCTTCGATAGCCCCATCAAGATCCCCGGAATGGGCCAGAGCATTGCCGCGATTGTAGTGGCTGTCGGCACTGTCGAAATCGAGATAGTCACTGATTGCAGCCTCGTAGTCGCCTGCTTTGTAGGCGGCGCTGCCACGCCACTGGGAATCGTTAAACAGGCTCTGTGCCGTTGCCGCATCGCCGCTATCCAGTGCTTCGCTGGCTTGCTGGTCTGCGGTCTTCCACAGATCCTGCCAGCCAAGGGCTGAGGCGGGGTCGGAAAATAATACCGGGGCCAACAGCATTATCGCAATATTACCTTTGCGAAAACTCAGGAGAATGATCGGCAGCAATAAAAACGCCAGCCAAAAACCCTGGTCGTCCCAGAGGTCAAAGGAACGCTCCAGTTCTTTGGTGGCATCGGGAAATAGCTCTTCCGTAGTGGCCAGCAGGGCTTCGATATCTGAATCGTCGGCACTCATACCAGCATAGATACCGCCATTGTTTTGCGCCAACATTTGCAGGGAGGCGGGGGATAACTTGGGAATGATAATTGCGCCATTACGGTCTTTGGCAAAGCCGCTGGCACCGGTGGGAATTGGCGCGCCCTGTTCAGTACCCACACCCAATACAGAGAGTCTGAATTTACCCGCTTTCGACATCATCGATTGGATGGTATTAAAGGCCGAGCGCGATACCTCATCGGTGATCAGCAGCAGATCGCCCTGTTGATAGCCGCCATTAACTGCCAGTTCCAGTGCCGTCTCTATGGCGTCTTCGGTATTGCTGCCATACTCGGGCAGCAGGGCCGGGTGCAGTACTGGCACCAGGCTGACAATGGTGTTGCTGTCCTCAGTGAGCGGTGTCAGGGTATAGGCTGCGCCGCCGTAGACCACTAGGGCGCTAAAGCCTTCACTGCGATTTTTGAGAATATCAATTAACTTAAAGCGTGCCCGTTCCAAGCGGCTGGGCTTAACATCTTCGGCGAGCATGGAAGGCGATAGATCCATAATCAAAATTAGCGCCGCGTCTTTTTTATGTACCGGCTGCGGTAGTTTCTGCCAGCTGGGGCCGGCCAGTGCCAGGCAGGCGATCATCCAGGCCAGCAGCACCCAGATCATGCCGCGCTGTTTTTTGCTGGTCTCTCCCTGCATTAAATAGGGTAGTAGCGCCGGATTGATAATCTTTTCCCAGTTGCCCGCGCTGCGTTTGCGCCACTGGGCCAGAACCACGGCTATTAGCGCCGGTATTAGACCCAGCAATGCCAGTGGCCGCAGCAGGTGTAGTTGGCTGAAGTCGCTATTTAAAAACTCAAGCATGGGACTTCCCATTGTACTTTCCATCGTACTGCCTAGGCCCGCTGGTGAGGCCGATCAGCAGACTGAGAACAAAGGCTAAGGCCAGGGGCCAGTGATAGAGCGCGGCAATAGGACGAATCATTTCGGCACTCTGTTCAATGGGTTCCAAGCGATTGAGTTCTTCGTAGATCGCCACTAACTCTTCAGGATTTCGTGCGCGAAAATACTGCCCGCCGGTGGCGTCGGCAATGGCACTTAAGGTCTTCTCATCGAGATCCGCTGAAGGGTTGGTGACACGTTTGCCAAACAGTCCCCAGGCCTCTTGGGTTTCGGCGCCGACACCAATGGTATAGATCTTAACCTTGGCGCGACTGGCCAGTTCGGCGGCTTTTAAGGGTTCCAGTTCGCCAGCATTATTGGCGCCATCGGTGAGCAGTATCACCACGCGATGATTCTCGGGCCGCTGTTGCAGGCGTTTAACTGAAAGCCCAATAGCGTCGCCGATGGCGGTGCCATTACCGGCAAAACCTAGCTGCGCTTCATAGAGTAATGTCTGCATGGTTTTGCGATCAAAGGTCAAGGGCGTTTGGAGATAGGCCTTCTCGCCAAATAGGATTAGACCCAGACGATCTCCTTCACGCTCGGCGACAAATTTGCCAACTACGGCTTTGACGGCCATCAGTCGATTAACCGTTTGGCCGGACAGTTTCATATCTTCTCGATCCATACTGCCAGAGATATCTACCGCCAATAAAATATCCCGACCACTGGTGGGCAGGGATACTGGCTCACCAATCCACACCGGACGGGCAATGGCCAGCAGGGTGCAGAGCCAGATAATTGCCAGTATTAATAGTAGTAGTGACTTGCGCCAAGTTGATGTGGCTCGAGAATCGCTGGCGCCTGCGGCATTTGCCAGCAGCGGTGCGCGCAGGGCACGCATACGTACCTCAGCGGGCTTGCGCAACCAGCGGTAAATAAGTGGCAGCGGTGCCAGTGCCAGAGCCCAGGGCCAGATCAGTTCTAACATGGGTCACCCAACTCCAGCTGATCTTCCATTATATGGCCTTTAATCCAGGTCTGGGCATCTTCAAATAGGGCTTTAAGGTCTTGGTTCTGCTCGCTGGTTTGCTTGGCGTAAAGCAGGCTTTGCAGTTCGTCAGTGGACTGGCTAAAGACTGATTTGTCACAGCTAAGACGTAAAAAATCGACAAAGGGTTCGATCGCCAAGCTACTTGGCTGGCGGCCGGGATAGGCGCAGTTGGCGGTCTGTTTTAACAGCACAAATAGCCCCCGAAGCTGTGCCTGTGGGTCAGTCTCAGCGTGCAACGCTTGCAGTTGCACTAGCGCCTGACGGCGATAATGTTTGGCTTTATAACGACGATAAAGAAACCTTAGTAACCAGGCTAATAGGGCACAGCCAGCCAGCGCCAGAAGCCACCAGCCCGGTGCCGGTGGCCACCATGATATCGGCTCGGGGAGATGGATATCTCGCAGCTGATCCAAGGGATTGGGCGCCTGTGCTTGTGGATTAGGTATGTTGGTAGGAGTATTGGCCATTAGCTGCGTCGCCCTTTGCGGCGTTTGCCATAGGCCTGAGCCAACACCGACATCACCGACTCGGCACTGTTAAAAGGTAATAGACCGGCGGAGAGCTGTTGACTAACCCGCTTAAGCTTCTGGCTGCGGTCGATAAAGGCCTGTTCAAATGCACTGCGCAGTTTGTTGTCGCCGGTATTCAGTAGTGTTTGCTGTTCTCCATCGCTCACCGCATAGAGGGCCGCTGGGGGCAGTTCTGTTTCAATGGCATCAAACACATGGCAGAAGTTGAGGTTGCTGTGGCGGGCCAATTCAAATAGCTGGTGCTCGCAGGCCTCATCAAAATCATGGAAGTCGCTGACAATAAATACCGTGGTGCCGGGGAGGGCAAAACGCCGGGCCTCTTCAAGTATATCGGCCAGACTAAATTGGTCCGCAGCTGGCTCAAGCAGCTGCTGACTAAAGTCTTGCAGCTGATGGATATATTGCAGCACGGCATGGTGGCTGCGGCGAGATTTCACCTCGGCCTGCTGCTGGGCACCAAATACCAGACCGCCGACCCTATCGTTGGCACTGAGTCCGGCCCAGGCCAGGGCGGCGGAAATTTCACAGGCGACCACGGATTTTAAACGCTGGCTGCCAAAGAACATCGGCCCGCGCAGATCGCAAACCACCAGCACTGGTCGCTCACGCTCTTCGCGAAAAATTTTAGTGTGGGGCACCTGGGTTTTGGCGGTCACTCGCCAGTCGATGGTGCGCACATCGTCGCCGGGTTGATAGATACGCACTTCATCGAAGTCCATACCGCGGCCGCGAAAGCTTGAGCGGTGTCCGCCAGCCATCATCTGCCGTGCCTGAACCTGGGGAAAGCCGGTCAATTCTCGGGCGGCATAGCGCAGGCGCACCATCTCACTGAGGCTGGCGATGGCGGGATGACTGTCCTGTTCTGGGGGTTGATTCATTAGGCTGAGGCAACAGATTCCAGTAATGTATCGATCACCTGGTTGGCGGTTATGCCACTGGCCTCGGCTTCAAAGCTGAGAATTAAACGGTGGCGTAAAACATCGTGGGCCACGGCGCGAATATCATCTGGGGTGACAAAGTCACGGCCCTGAAGCCAAGCCAGTGCGCGACTACAGCGATCCAGTGCGATGGTGGCGCGGGGGCTGGCGCCGTAATCTAGCCATTTGGCGAGGTCGCCGCCGTAGAGTTTGACGTCACGGGTGGCGAGAATAAGTTGCACCAGATACTCCTCAACCGGTTCCGCCATATGCACGGCAAGGGCTTCTTTGCGTGCGGCAAACAATGTTTCCTGAGTCAGCAACGCCACTGGCTGGGGCGCTTCTTTAAGGGCTTCTCGACGGGACAGTTCGAGAATCAGGCGCTCGGTTTTGGGCGCCGGGTAGTCGACCATAATATGCATTAAAAAGCGGTCCATCTGTGCTTCTGGCAACGGATAGGTGCCTTCTTGTTCGATGGGGTTCTGGGTCGCCATCACCATAAACATTTCAGGTAAAGGGTAGGTGGTGCCACCCACTGAGACCTGACGCTCGGCCATGGCCTCGAGCAATGCCGACTGCACCTTGGCTGGGGCGCGATTAATTTCATCGGCCAAGACCAAGTTGTGAAACAGCGGGCCTGCTTGAAATTCAAAGTTGCCCTGTTCCGGGCGATAGATATCACTGCCGGTAATGTCCGCTGGCAGTAGATCTGGGGTGAACTGCACGCGCTGGAAATCTCCCTCAATACCCTCGGAGAGTGTCTTGATCGCCTTGGTCTTAGCCAGGCCTGGCGCGCCTTCAACCAGTAAGTGTCCATCTGCCAATAGGGCAATAATCAATCGTTCAACAAGCTGTTCTTGGCCGACGATCTGTGTGTTGAGCCAATCTTTGAGTAGATGAATTTTCTGATGCAAAACTAACCCCTAATGATAGTTGTGAATAAACGCGCGATGATTGATTTTAGTGGCTATTATTGCAACACAAAAACGACCTTTTTTATATCTGCTAAGTGTGTTATATCTATCCAATAATGAATAGCATTCTCTCTGTTTTTGGATTTAATAAAGCGGATAGAAAAGATTGTAGACTGACAAAACTAAAAAAGGTTTAGAAACCCGACCATGGATGCCAAAAATAATCGCCACCGCGCTGAGCTAATTGCCTCTCTAAGCAAAATCGCTGTCAACCAACTGACTCAATCCCAAGCTGAGCAGTTTGATAATTTTATTGCCAATGCCATGCATTTCTATCCGGATGCCGACTATTTAGCCCGGCCCCCTGAGGAAATTTTTTGGAACCTCTGGGGTCTGCGCCGCTTTAGTGGCGAGGCAATCCCTATGACGGCAGGCGAAAGTCGCGCTCGAGTGCGGGTGTTTAACCCAGAGCCAGAGCTGGATGGCTGGTCTAGCGTCCATACAACGATCTATATCAACCAGCGGGATATGCCATTTCTGGTTGACTCGCTGCGTATCGTGCTCAATCGACGTGGCCTAAATATTTTTACCCTACAGAGTAACCCAGTATGGGTGCTGCGCAATGCTGGCGGCGTAATCGACTGTATTTATACTGATTTTGTCGAAGGCGCTGAGCGCGAGGCCCTGATCACCATTGAGGTGGATCTGCATGTGGCGTCAGAGCTGGCGGATTTGCGTCGTGAACTTTTAGATGTGCTGGACGATGTTGAAGTGGTGGTGGGTGAGTTTGACCCCATGCGCCAGCGCGTTGAAACGCTTATAGAGGAGTTAAAGAGCAATGCGCCAGAGGTTGAGAAGCTTAAGGAGTCTCTGGAGTTTTTACGCTGGATCCACAGTGGCTACTTCACCTTCACTGGCTGCGTGGAGTTCGACCTAAAAGTCGATAATGATAAATTTTATCTCAGTGAGGCCGCCGATAGTCGCTGTGGCCTATTGAAAAAATACAGCGGTGACCGCCGCCAAGGCTGGGTTGAAGAGCTGAGTCCCGGTGTCCGCGCACTCTATGAAAGCGATGAGCTGCTGGCCATTACCAAATCCTCACAGCGCTCAAGGGTACACCGCGATGTCTACTCCGACTATGTGGTGATTAAGCGTTTTAATAGTGCCGGTGAGCCCTGTGGTGAAGTGCGCTTTATGGGTCTCTACACCTCGCAGTTTTACTCTTACAGCCCGCGGCGGATCCCCTTGCTGCGCAATAAGGTCAACTGGGTGATGGAGAACTCGGGCTTTAAAGCCAGCAGTCATGACGGCAAGGCGCTGATGACGATTCTCGACTTTCACCCTCGGGATGAGTTGTTCTATGTCAGCCGCGAGAGGTTGGCAGAGACCGCCATTAGTATCTGGCAGATCTATGAGCGCCGGGTGATCAAGGCGTTTATCCACCCGGATCCTTTTGATAAATTTGTTAGCTGCATTGTCTATTTGCCTCGTGAGTCCTTTAGCACCCAAGCGCGAATGAAAATTCAACATAGCATTGGCGATCGCTTGGATGCGCTGGAGAGTGAATTTACCACGCAGTTTTTGCCCGAGTCGGTGCTGGTGCGAATCTATCTGGTCTATCAGGTGCGCAATAAACAGTACCTAACTGTCCAGAGTACTGATCTGGAAGATATAGTCCGTCAGGTGACCCGAGACTGGTGTGATGAATTTGCTGCCCTGGCCATTGAACAGGCTGGTGACAATCAGGGTGCTACTCTGGCGCGACGTTTTCAACGGGCCTTTCCCGGTGCTTATCGGGAACTCTATACGCCGCTTCAGGCTCTGGGGCATATCGAGCTGTTCGATGCTCTTGAGGGCAGCGCTGATCTGGCCATTGCCCTGCAACATCAGCAGGCTGCGGAGAACAATCATTTACAGCTCAAGCTGTTTCACCGGGATCAGCCCCTAGAACTCTCGGATATGATTCCGATGCTGGAGAATCTGGGCTTTCGCGTGGTGATGGAGCACCCCTATCTGATTCGCCCTGATGCCGATGGGGAGATCTGGCTGCAAGAATTTCAACTGTCCTTTTCTCTGGATGTGGATGTCGATGTCGAAGCGGTGCAGGGCAGTTTTAAAGAGGCTCTGAGCAGGGTTTGGAAAGGCGACGCTGAGAATGATAGCTTTAATCGCCTAGTGATTGGCGCGCGCCTCGATTGGCGTGCAGTGGCCATGTTGCGGCTCTATGCCCGCTATTTAAAGCAGCTTGGCATTTCTTATAGCCAGCTATTTATTGCCGATACCCTGTCCCGTTACCTGGATATCACGCGCAATCTGGTGGCGCTGTTTAAAAGCTATTTTGACCCCCGCTATGCGGGTGAAACCCGCGGCGAGCGGGTTCAGGGACTGGTGGCAAAAATTCTTGCGGCACTGGATCAGGTCGACAATATCAGTGAGGACAATGTTATTCGCAGTTACCTGGAAGTGATTCAGGCAACCCTGCGCACCAACTTCTTCCAAACCATTGAAGATGGCAGCTTTAAATCCTATATCTCGGTAAAACTGGAGTCGGGGAAAATATCCTTGGCACCCAAGCCGCGGCCTGAGTTTGAGATTTTTGTCTACTCGCCGCGAGTTGAAGGTGTGCATCTGCGCGGAGGCAAAGTTGCTCGGGGTGGTCTGCGCTGGTCTGATCGTCTGGAGGATTACCGCACTGAAGTCTTGGGCCTGGTAAAAGCTCAGCAGGTTAAGAACGCGGTGATTGTGCCCACCGGTGCCAAGGGCGGATTTGTCGCAAAACAGGCGTCCATGGCTGCCGGTCGCGATGCCTGGCTGCAAGAGGGTATCGCCAGCTATATGTTGTATATACAGGCTCTGCTGGATATTACCGACAATATAATTGATGGCGAAATTGTGCCGCCAGTGGATGTGGTGCGCCGGGACGGTGACGATCCCTATTTGGTAGTGGCTGCGGACAAGGGTACGGCGACCTTCTCGGATATTGCCAATGAAATTTCTTACGGGAATAACTTCTGGCTCGGTGATGCCTTTGCTTCCGGTGGCGGCAATGGTTATGACCACAAGGCCATGGGTATTACCGCTCGCGGTGCCTGGGTGGCAGTGCAGCGGCACTTCCGCGAGATTGGCGTCGACATACAGCAGCAGGACTTTACGGTGGTGGGTGTCGGCGATATGGGCGGCGATGTGTTTGGCAATGGCATGCTTTTATCTGAGCATATTCAGCTGGTGTCAGCGTTTAATCATCTGCATATTTTTGTCGATCCGAACCCCGATGCTGCCAGCACGTTTGTCGAGCGCCAGCGGCTTTTTGATACGCCGCGCAGTACCTGGGATGACTTTGATCGCTCGTTGATGTCTGAGGGCAGTGCCATTTATTCTCGCTCCTCAAAGTCATTGACGCTTACCCCGCAGATCAAACAGCGTTTTGCCATTGACTCTGATGAGTTGACGCCAACCGAATTGATCAATGCGATCCTAAAGTCGCCAGTGGATTTGATCTGGAATGGCGGTATTGGCACCTATGTGAAGGCCTCTTCTGAGAACAATGCGGAAGTTGGTGATCGCGCCAATGATGTGCTGCGGGTGGATGGTCGTGAGCTGCGCTGTAAGGTCTTTGGTGAGGGCGGTAACCTGGGTATGACCCAGCGTGGTCGCATTGAATTCTGTCTGAAAGGCGGGCTTTGTAATACCGACTTTATTGATAATGCGGCCGGTGTCGACTGTTCAGATCACGAAGTTAATATCAAAATATTGCTCAATCAGTTGGTGCTGACGGGGCAGTTGCAGATTGATGAGCGCAATCAGTTTCTTGAGTCCATGACCGACAGTGTCTCTGAATTGGTGCTGCACAATAATGTTTGTCAGACCCAGGCGATTAGTTTGGCCCAGCATCGTAGTGATCAGCAGCATGCTGAGTATCAGCGTTTTATGACATGGCTTGAGAGCAGCGGTAAGCTCGATCGAGAGTTGGAGTTTTTGCCCACGGATGATCAGCTCAGTGAGCGTATTAACCGTCACAAGCCGAGTTGGACTCGTCCGGAACTGGCGGTATTGGTCTGTTATTCGAAGGTGATGCTTAAAGAAGCGCTGGTGGCTGCGGATCTATTATCTGAGCCTTTTTTGGCTGCTTCAGTGGATCGGGCTTTCCCGCCGGCGCTGGTTGAACGCTACCCGGATGAGGTGGCTAACCATCAGCTGCGGCAGGAAATAGTTGCCACTCAGTTGGCCAATGATATGGTCGATCGGGTGGGCTTTAGTTTCTTCTTTCGGCAGATGGAATCCACCGGTGCTTCGGCAGGGGATGTAATTCGGGCTTATAGCATTGCTATGAGTATTCTTGATTTGCATGAGTTGTGGCAGGATATTGAAGAGAGCGATTTACCGGCAGCGGTGCAGTTGGATCTGTTGCACATTTTGATTCGTCTGACCCGTCGTACAACGCGATGGTTGCTGCGCAATCGGCGTCATAGTTTGAATTGTTCAGAGATTATTGAACAGTTCACTGGGCCTATCGCGTCGGTGTTGGAGCAGCTTCCGGAGTTGCATGAGATTGAATGGATCAATCTGTGGAGTGCTGAGAAAAACAATATCACTGAACTGGGCGTGGCTGACCAGCTGGCGGCGCGACTTGCGGCATCTGACAGTATGTTTATTAGTCTGGGTGTGGTGGATACGGCGCTACAGTTGGATAAGCCTGTTCAGCAGGTGGCTAAGCTCTACTTTAAGCTTGGCGAGTTTCTCTCCCTTGATTGGTTTATGGCGCAGATCGTTGCGTTGCATCCTGAGAATCGCTGGCAGGATTTGGCCCGTGAATCCTACGTTGATGATTTGGAGGGGCAGCGTCGTCGCCTTACCGCTAGTCTTGTGCGTGATTGTCTGGGTAATGATAGCTTGGGTGATGATCTGGATGCATTAATTGAGGGTTGGCAGGAGCAGCAGGCTCCGTTGATTGAGCGCTGGAAGTTTATGATTAAGGATCTGCGTCATGGGCCGACACCAGATTTTGCGATGATTTCTGTGGCGCTGCGCGAGCTGCTTGATTTGGTGCAGGCGTCGATTGATGGGCGGGGGTAGAGGCTAAATTTGTGGTCCCGACAGAGCACGCTAAACGCGTCATCCCGACCGCAGTGGAGGGATCTCCAGCAGTCGGCAGGCTTTCTGCTTGGGTGCCGGGCAAAGCCATGCAGACCCTTTGCGATCGGTCCCATGGATTTGTGATTTTCAGCGTTCGCGCAACTCGTTTCACTCAGACAGGGCGCTCTCTCAATCTGAAAATCACAAATCCATAAGCGTGCCCTGATTGATCGCAAAGGGTCTACATGGCTTCGCTGGGAGTCTGTGTGTGCTGGAGCAAGGTCCTTCGGCTTCGCTCTGGGTGACTCCTTTGTTGGTGATTCCGCCCGGCCATATGCTGTCATCCCGATCCGCCTCACCCTGTTATTCCGAGCGCAGTCGAGGGATATCCAGGAGTCGGCAGGGTGCTCCTTGGGTTCGCTATGCTTTCTTACGTTGCCCAATAGTGGCGCCAAAATGAAGGCCGAAATTAAAGCCTTTTTTGACAGCTATTTTTAACCTCCAGCTAGCGTCCTTCAATCCTCTGAATAACCTTTCACCAATGGGTCTCAGACCAAACCAACTCTAAATAAGCTACGTATAAAGGTTGATTTAAGCGCCTGTGTAGGCGGTTAAGTTTTAAGCTAATAGCAAACCGCTCTAAATAACTTTCAATCAGTGACTATTTTTTGATTGTCGATAGGCAAGTTCAGGGCTAAACTGCCGTGCTTTTTTAAATTTTTGAGATAAATGATATACATGTTGAATGCGAACCTCGCCGAAGAATTTGCACCGCTAACGGGCCGTCTTGAGCCTAAATGGTGGACCGGCACGCCGGCAATTTCTCCAGACCTATTTGTTATCGACGGCAATGAATTTCGCGTCGATGGTAAGCCTCTGATTGCTAGCCCGGAGCTTGCTGAGCGTATGCAAAGCACCTTTGACAAGGTTGGGTTGGTCCATGTTATCAATAGCGGTTTAGATGACTTGCAGGCTATGCGTCTGGTTGCAACTCAGGTGCTCAAAAATGAGCGCAAATACGAGGGTGGTGCCAACCCACGTAAGATCATTGAAAAGAATGTCTATGAAGTGGGTGCGCCACTGGCTGCATCACTGCACTATCATCATGAAATGGCCTATATCGGCTCCAGTACCACAATGGTCAGCTTTATGGCTCATAAGATGCCTAAGGTTGGCGGCGCTACCTTTGTCTCCGATAACTGTCAGGCGACTGATGCATTGTTGGCCACGGCCTTTGGTCAGAAGCTTAAAGCCTTAGGCCTTTGCTACCACCGTGATCTCACCGATCGCGATGCTTTTGAGGGGCGTCTGGATATAGGTGTCTACAACCACTGGCAGCAGTCCATGTTAACTGAAGATCAGGATGAAGCGATTGCCGAAGCGCGCCGTCGTGGTCTTGAAGCTGAGTGGGGAGAAGACCGTAAATTAAAGACCCGTTACTATATTTCAGCGTTTGAGTATTTTCCGCATCTTGACCGTAACCTCTTGTATAGCAGCTTGGCTGATGATGATGCCTGGTTTGATAGCTGGCCTCTTGTGCAGCACTTACCGCCAGAAGAGCGTCCCTTAAAGCTGACTTTTGGTGATGGCAGTGAGATGTCGCCTGAAGAAAAACAGCTTTTCCTCGATATCTATGATGACTACGGCATTCCGATTAATTGGAAGGTCGGTGACATTGCCTTGATCTGCAATTACCGTTTTGCCCATGGCCGTCCTTCGGTTCATCTCGAAGAGGGTGAACAGCGTGAGTTGGGTGTGTTGATCGGCGAGTCATTTGATCGTGTCCAGGTTCTTGAGGATAAATGGTAGTTGGTGAGAGTTGTCAGTTACCATGGGTCTAATTTATAACCTAACAGCATAGCCATAATGAATAACCTAATTGCTTCACTAGTCGAGTGTCTCGATTCGTCCTCAGTACTGACAGGCACCGATATCAGCGAAAAATACCACTCTGACTGGAGTGGCGCAGCCCCCTGTGAGCCACTGGCTCTGCTTAAACCAAAAACCACGCAGCAACTTTCCGACATTATGGCACTCTGTCATAAGCATGATCAGCCTGTAGTTATTCAGGGTGGTTTGACCGGTCTTGCGGGTGGTGCAACGCCCATGTCGGGTGAGATGGCGATTTCCCTCGAGCGTATGAATGGCATTGAAGAGCTCGATGCCACCGCCATGACGGTTACCGCACTGGCAGGCACTCCGCTCCAGGTACTTCAAGATGCCGCCGACGATAGTCAGTTGATTCTACCTTTGGATTTAGGCGCGCGGGGCAGCTGTAATATCGGCGGCAATGTGGCGACTAATGCTGGGGGCACGGAAGTTATTCGCTACGGTATGACCCGTTCACTGGTGCTGGGTTTAGAGGCTGTTTTGGCCGATGGCACGGTGATCAATGCCATGAATAAAATGGTTAAAAATAACTCCGG
>CAJQKW010000019.1 GCA_905478975.1 uncultured Pseudomonadales bacterium
TTTTGGGCAAGGTAAGCAAGCTAATATCGCCGTTCAGGAAACCTCTTTAAGCATAGAGCCTGGAGAGTTTGTCTGTATTCTCGGTCCCTCCGGTTGCGGCAAATCAACGTTATTAAATTCTGTTGCAGGCTATGTGACGCCGACTACAGGAATGGTATTGGTTGATGGCGAACCCGTGGTCGACCCTGGTCCGGATAGAGGAATGGTATTTCAACAATACTCTTTACTCCCCTGGAAGACGACCTTTGAAAACATTGCCTTGGGCCCCAGTCTTTGTGGCGATTTAGAAGCCACTCAAACCGCAGAATATTTCCTCGATATGGTGGGTCTTTCCAAATATCGAAATCACTATCCCGCAGAGCTCTCTGGCGGCATGCAGCAGCGTGTTGGTATTGCCCGAGCTTTAGCGACTAATCCCAGTGTGCTGTTAATGGATGAGCCTTTTGGGGCTCTAGACGCACAGACTCGACTAGTAATGCAAGAGAGCTTGCTCGAGGTCTGGAGTGAATTTGGAACCACGGTTCTGTTTGTTACCCATGATGTTGATGAATCGGTTTTTTTGGCTGACAAGATCATCGTAATGAGTGCAAGCCCGGGCCAGGTGGTTGCTGAATTTGATAATCCATTACCTAGGCCACGCTCTCAGGATATGGCGACACGCAAAGATTACATCGCTATTAAACAGAAGTGCCTGGATGTTATCCGCGCAGAGAGTCTTAAAGCCTTCGAATTGCAGAATGCATAGATACCCCACCCTTAAAAATTTGTGAGCCCAAGAAGCGAAAATATTATGACCACCGAAACAGCACCGTTAACAGATTTAGAACAGCGTGTGATTGCACGTATTCAGGAGAACGATTGGGTTTCCCTAACCAGTGAAATGGTTCGCACCGGACAGCCACATTCAGTGAACCCTCTGGACCCGGATATTGCCGCAGGAGAAGAAGAATCTATTGCGCTGTTTGTGGCTGGCAAGCTCGAAGCTATGGGTTTCGAGGTTGAAAAATTCGAATCACAGCCTCACAGGCCCAACGTGGTGGGGCGCCTCAAAGGCACTGGTGGTGGCCCATCGCTAATGCTGAATGATCACCTTGATACCTACCCCGCGGTTGAGCCTGAGCGCTGGGATAAATGTGGTCAGAATCCATTTAATGCCACTCGCCATGGTGACTGGCTCTATGGCAGAGGCACCTCAGATACCAGAGGTAATCTCGCTGCCTCGTTATTGGCAGTCAAAGCTGTCCTTGATGAAGGTGTCAGGCTGCAAGGTGATCTGATTTGTTGCTACACAGTCGACGAAGAGAAAAATGGCTTTCATGGCTCGATCTATATGACCAAAACCATGGGCTTGCATACAGATTACTCTATCACTGCCGAGCCTACGGCATGGGGCGGCGATACTGATGACTGGGGTATGAATATATCGGTAGCCAATGCCGGCAACTGTTTAGTCGAGTTGACAGTCACAGGTCTTAAATCCCATATCTGGCGGCCCGACACTGGCGTCAATGCTATTACTATGGCCTCAACACTGGTCGAGCCGCTGAACCGCATGAGCTTTGCCCACGAGCCCGCTGAGTTAATGGGTCACACACCGCCCTGTGTTTGTGTGGTGAGAATCGATGGTGGTCTACCAGGGGAGATGCAGTTCTCACCAGACAGCTGCACCATGATACTGGCGATTGTTGGCATTATGCCGGGCATGACCATTGATACTGTGATTGCCGATATTTCTCAGGTGGTGGGTAATTGTTTAGATGGAGTAGATCAGGCAGGGTTTAGTGTGCGCCAGGTGCCAGACTCATTATTTGTCGGCGGAACCGATCCGGTTCCAGAGCTTGAAGAGCCCAATCTTTCTATTACCAAGGCCTACCAACAGTTGCTGGGAAGTACGCCTCATATCAATCGCAAGAACGCTTTTAACGACACCATACGTTTCCGTGAAGCAGGCATGAATGCAGTGACATTTGGCCCTGGTGAAGATGGCTGGTCGCCGATCAATGAGAGTATTTCTATACCCAAGTCTGTTGCCGCCACCAAAATCTATGCGCTGACTCTGATGAATATTCTTGGTGTGAGCGAATAATGGTCACTCATTGGCTTAAACGCGGCAATAATCAACGCTTTGCCATATCCTGTGGATCTGTGCTCGCCATGTTGGGTGCCTGGGTTTTTGTTACCGAGACAGGGCTGGCTAACCCGCTATTTTTGCCCGGGCCCAAGGCGATCTACCTGGCGTTTATCGATGTTCTTTTTGATGGCTATCAGGGGTCAACGCTGATAGAGCATGTGGGCACCAGCCTGTATCGGATACTTCTGGCATTTCTGCTTGCCTGTTTAGTGGGTATTCCTCTAGGTATCTCCATGGGCATGTCGAAAACCGCCCATGCTATTTTTAATCCATTTATCGAATTTTATCGTCCATTGCCGCCTCTAGGGCTCTACACCCTATTAGTGATGTGGCTGGGTATTGGTGAATCATCGAAATTAGCACTGCTGTTTTTGGCAGGGCTTCCAGGAATCATTATCGCCACTGTGCAGGCAGTTAAGGATATTAATCCAACGTTTGTGTTGGCAACCAAGTCTCTGGGTGCATCGCGCATGGAGCTAATTCGGGAGGTGTATCTGCCGGGCGCCGGGCCGACGATTCTGACCGGTATGCGAATATCTCTTGGCTTTGTCTACACGGTTCTAGTCGCTGCTGAAATTGTTGCTGCTACTGCTGGCATAGGTTGGATGATCTGGGATGCCGCTAAATTTCTACTCAGCGATATTGTCATTATGGGTCTTATTATTTTAGGGCTAACAGGTATAGCGCTAGATGCTGTTATGCGCTTTATCGGTTACGCACTTATGCCCTGGACTCGGGCAACACGGCAGTTTTCAAAAGACTGATGTTTTTATTTCACTACTTAACACACTCAAAAAAGGTACCTTTATGAACAAGCAATTAAAAGCAGTAATCACAGGCTTATGTTTGTCGCTGATGTCATCAGTGGCAATAGCAGATAAGCCCGAGACAGTCACCGTAGGATTTCTTAACCTGGTAAATGCCCAGTTAGTCACCAAGTCATTGGGCCTGGTACAGAAAGAAATGCCCGGTGTAGAAATCAAATATATCAAAGTAGGCGGTGGTGGCGATATGTTGCGTGCTATTGCTGGTAAACAAGTTGACTTTGGTGGTCTGGGCAATCCACCTGCGGCTATTGGGGTAACCCGAGGGCTTCCCATTCAGGGCATCATGGTTCTGAATATGCTTGACTACGTAGAAGCTCTGGCAGTACGAACTTCGGCAGGCATCAAAAATCTCAGAGATTTAAAAGGCAAAACCATTGCTGCGCCATTTGGTTCAACAACTCATTACCTATTGCTTAATGCCCTCGCTGACGAGGGTATAGATCCAGCGTCAATGAAGATTGTTGACCTGCGTCCAAACGATATCGCACTGGCCTGGAGTCGCGGTGATATTGATGCGGCATGGTTCTGGGAGCCAGCTCTGGGTCGTGTACTGAAAGATGATGGTCACCTATTCAATACTTCTGGACTGATGGCTGCCCGCGGTTACCCAACTTGGGATGTCGGCGTTGTTATGAATGAATTTGCCGAAAAATACCCCGACTATGTCACCAAGTTCCTCAAGGCTGAGTGTGCTGGTATCGATTTTTGGCTTAATAACCCAGCTGAAACTGCAAAAATTATTGCCAAAGAACTGGAGCTTTCGCTTGATGATGCAACACGCATGATGAAGGGAACAGAGATGGTCCCCTGCGATAAACAGCTTACCCAGCAGTACATGGGTACAACTGAAGACAACGGTGGTTTTGTTGATACGCTGGTTTCTACAGGCAACTTCCTGTACGAGCAAAAGCGTCTGCCAGCTGCAGCTTCAGAAAAGAAAATGTCTGATTTTATTCACCCTGAATATCTTGAATCTATCATCAAGTAATTGTCTGCATGGCAGGTATGCACCATGCATACCTGCCTGATCAGAACCTTATTAAATTGACTATCAATATGAAAACCAATTCGATCTTGGAATCAATGAGCCTGTCTATACCCAGCTTACAGGCTGGTTATGCTGATGGAAGCATCACTCCTGTCGATGTCATTGTAGAAGTTTATCGTCGCATTGATGCCAGAGGTGAAGATCATGTATGGACTGTGCTGTCTGACAAGCAGGACGCATTGGAAAGTGCGCAGGATTTACTCTCTGTAGATTCAAGATCACTGCCACTCTATGGCATCCCATTTTCGGTAAAAGACAATATTCATGTACAGGGCTTGCCGACTACTGCGAGTTGCCCTGGATTCTCACATTTTCCACAACAGAGCGCAGTGGTAGTGGAAAAATTAATCGCTGCCGGTGCTATCTTGGTTGGTAAAAACACCATGGATCAGTTTGCAACTGGTCTGGTTGGTGTGCGCAGTCCTGGTCATCCGGTTAATTCATTTAATCCAGATTATATTCCCGGCGGCTCTAGCTCCGGATCAGGTGTTGCCGTAGCTGTTGGTCTGGTCAGTTTTTCTCTGGGGAGCGACACCGGTGGTTCGGGTCGAATCCCGGCTGCACTCAACAATATAGTTGGCCTCAAGCCTACCCCCGGAATCATCAGCACAAAAGGGATGATATATGCCAATCGGTCTTTCGATTGTGTGCCTATTTTTGCCCTGACGTGCTCAGATGCCAAACGGGTATTTGATCAGGCATCTGGAGTGGATATCAATGATCCATTTTTGCGAGCAAGTCAGCAAGCTTGCAGTAGGGTGCCTGATTCCTTCGAGAATTTGGTCGTTGCAATTCCAGACGAAAAAAATCGCCAATTTTTTGGCGACACCTTAGCCGAGCAGTGCTTTGACGATGCTATTGGAAAAGCAAAATCCTTGGGTGCTGAAGTGACAGAGATAGATTTCACGCATTTTTTGGAAGCAGGAAAGATGCTTTTTGATGGCCCATTGCTGGCTGAGCGCTACTCGTCTCTGGAGTCATTTTTAGACAGCAACCCAAATCAGGTTAACAGCAATGTGAAATCTATTGTTGAGAAGGCCAAGCAGTACTCAGCCGTCGATTTATGTAACGAGTACTACCGGATAACAGAGTTAAAGGCGCTTACCAGAGGTGTGTTTTCTAATATCGATATTTTGATGGTACCCACGGCTGGGACTATTTACAGGATCGACGAGGTTGCCGCTGATCCGGTCAATTTAAATACAAATATGGGTTACTACACCTATTACGCCAACATATTACAGCTGTCGGCGATTGCCGTGCCCGCAGCTATAAGAGAGGACGGTCTGCCATTTGGAGTATGTTTTTTGGCTGGCCCACAATGCGACGCTTCGCTCGCTGCGCTAGGAAGCACATGGCAACAGTCTACCAACCTGTTATTGGGAGATAACGCAGGATTCAGGTAGTAGGCATAAAACAATTTTCGCACAAACAATCCATCAACCTAAAATGTAAGGAATTAACATGAACTTAAAGACTTCAACTTCACTATGTGTATTGGCAGGTGCAATGTTAGCCAACAGTCAAACCTATGCAGGCGCAAAAATGCAATTGTCAGATGATTCGGCGATTGAATTTGGTGGCAGTATTCGCGCTGAGGTAATTTCTCAAGAGGACGGTGCTGCTGAGGGAGATTCGTTTTCAACCAATCTTCATAGCATGCGTTTTTATCTCAAAGGTAAGGTTACTGACAGCATAGCGTTCCAGCTTCAAACCGAGCATAAAGGCGGTACCATGGTAATGCTCGACACCCTGGCTAAATTTAAACTTAGCAACACAGTCAATGTTTGGGCAGGCCGTTTTATCCCGCCAAGTGATCGCGCTAATCTGAGTGGTTCCTACAATCTTCCGACCTGGCAATATCCTGGTGTGGCTTCCAAGTACCCAATACCGCAAAAAGGTGGTCGAGATGATGGTGTCGCAATTATCGGATCCAAAGCAGATGGCCGTCTGGCATATTCTTTCGGTATGTTTAATGGCAAGCAAGACTCAGCTGTACCCACTGATAGCGAAGCGTTCTCAGGCCGTCTAGCTTACAGCTTCTGGGACAAAGAAGGTTACATGGGTAAAAGCACCTACTTTGGTAAAAAGGATATCTTAACTGTTGGCCTGACTGCTATGCAGCAGCAAGATGCGTTTGGTGATGGTACTGCGACCTCCGATTTCTCAGCTTATAACCTTGACTTTATGATGGAGAAAAATCTTTCAAGTGGTGCTGTGACTACCGTTGAAGCGGCAGTTTATGATTATGATCAGTATGGAGGCAATACCGCCAAAGAGGGTGACGCTTACTTGGTGTCTGTTTCCTATATGCCTCCGGGTCAGTTTGGACCAGGCCGCATACAGCCTAGCATCCGTTTTCAGTCGTTCTCACCAGCTGATAGTACAGTTGAAGATACCACCCGTTGGGATGTGGGTGTAACCTCCGTTATCCGTGGCCACGGTGCTCGTATTGGCCTGTTTTATGGCAGCCAGGACACTGCGGGTGCAGGTGATGTATCTGTTGTTAAATTAGGCCTGCAGTTAAAGCTATAAGCCTTAGCCTAAAGCCCTAAGCAACAGAGTTGGCAGTTGTTCGATCCCAAGCGAGCTACTGCCAACTAATTCCTTACAGCAGCTTAAGGAATGTCTTAATGAAAATAGCTATCCCAGGATAGCTATATTTTTTGTCCGATCAAAATGGTCAGTAATCGGTGAGTTATTGAGCGCTCTAAGCTTGATATGTTGTATTACCAGACGCCCAAAGCTCTGATAATTAATGCCCCTCAATAAACTTGTCGAGAAATTACTGCCCTGAAGTTGTGCATTAATGGTTGCAATTGCGGGCAACTAACTCTTAAACAGTTATTAAGAAAATTAAAAAAATTAAAGTTAAAACATAAGCTTACAAAAAAGTACCTCGGATTTTCTGAATCTTGGCACGCGCTATGCATTATTAAGGTGAATGGTTATAACACGCCATGACAAGTTAACCTCGGAAAACTTTTAAAAAGGCTTTTAGAATGAATATCAGAACCAAACTAGTTCCAGTTATCGGTTTGTTATCAGCTTTTGCTCTCCAGGCACAGGCTGAAACAATTCGTATCGCCATCGGCCATCAAAGCATGTGTACCGATACATACACAGCAGGCATTGTAGTCAAAGAGTTAAAACTACTTGAAAAGCATCTTCCAACAACCGGCAAATATGCTGATGTCGAATATGATGTTAGTTGGAGTGATTACTCTTCGGGAGGACCAATCACCAACCAAATGATGGCTAACAAGCTCAACTTTGGTGTGATGGGCGACTATCCTCTGATTGTTAATGGCGCCAAGTTTCAGGCCACTGACTCACTGCGTACCAAATATATCGCTGGTACCGGTTATAACCTAAAAGGCAGCGGCAACGCGATTGTTGTTCCTGTTGATTCCGATATCTACAGTATTGAAGATCTCAAAGGTAAAGACGTTTCTGTACCAGTGGGTAGTGCCGCATGGGGGATGCTACTAAAGGGCATGCAGGATACTGGCTTCTCTAAGAAAGACTACATGTTGAAGAATCAAAGCCCGGCTGTCGGCGCTGCTAATATCGCCGCTAAGAAAATTGATGCCCATGCCGATTTCTGCCCCTGGTCTGAGTTGATGGAATTCCGTGGTACTGGTCGTAAAATCTATGACGGCAGTGAAACCGGTGTCCCTTATCTGCATGGTGTGGTAGTTCGAGAAGACTTCGCTGACAAGTATCCGGAAGTTGCAACTGCCTTTGTAAAAGCTGTCTATGAGGCAGGAGACTGGATCAGAGCAGATCCTATCAAAGCTGTTGATCTAATGGAGAAGTGGACTGGTGTTGAGAAAGAAGTTCTTTACATCTATTTCTCTGAAGGTGGTCACCTCACTCTTGATCCTACTATTAAGCCTAAGTGGATTGATGCACTGGCGTTCAATCATGGTGTTTTGGTTAAAGAGAAGGCGATACCGCCACTGGATTTTGATGAGTGGGTTACTGAGGAATATGTGCAGGCTGCCTACAAAGACCTAGGTAAAAGCTATAAGGACGAGAAAAATGCAATGGTTGATCCGGCTCTTGCAAATGCCAGCTTACCCATGGAAATCTGGCATTCTCGCGAAGGTATATCTGCTTACAAGACCATCGAAGATCTTTTGGCTGCCATAGATGGCTTCCGAAAAACTGGCGCTAAGCTGAATGCAACTTATGTCTATGACAAAGAGACTGGTCTCAAGCTGTTTGGTAAGACTGCATTCTATGTGCTGACTGACAGTGGGTTCGAAACCTTCTTGCGCAAGCCCGATGCTGATGCGTTTGCCGCCGCAGCCAAAGGCAAGGTTATGGATTACGAGGCAGCCCTGGCAACACTGGGCAGCTAAGTTCTATCTGTTAAGTATCTAACTATGATTTGTCGCCAAACAAGATTATTTTGTGAGGCGGCAGATCTTCCAACTTTAAAAAACAAGTCTGAGTGGTTGATATGAGTTTAACTGTGGTGGGTAATAGTATTGATGGTCAAGCCTCTGGTGTTCAGCAAGATGCAGCAGCCGACCCGGCATTGGCTAAGGGGGCAAAGCCTGAGACTAAGCAAGCTACCCTTAAGCCAGTCCCATCGCTCATAGCGGCACTATCTGCTACACAATTACAGTCTGTTCTGATAGGTGCTCTGTCTCTGGTTATAGGTATTGTTATTTGGCACCTAGCAACCAAATATAACTTTAACTATTTTATCAATTTTGAAAACGTACCATCGCCAGTAAAGGTGGGTGGAGCGTTTATTGTCCATCTGGGCGATCCAGAATTCTATATCCATATTGCTGTGAGTATTCGCCGAATTTTAATAGCCTACAGTATAGCTGTAGTACTTGGAGTGATTACCGGTGTCATAGTGGGCCGCTCTAAAATGGCTCGCGCCGCGGTACTGCCCTATATTGAAATTGTTCGTCCGATACCGGCAGTTGCCTGGATTCCACTGGCTATCTTGATGTGGCCAACAGAGGAATCTTCGATTGTTTACATTACTTTTTTGGGCGCACTTTTCCCAATTATTCTTAATACTTTGCACGGTGTTGACCAGACTCCGGATGTGTTGATTCGTGCCGCTCGTTCATTGGGAGCTAGTAAATTTGCCGTGTTCTATCATGTGGTATTGCCTGCGGCGCTTCCCAGTATTGCTGCTGGTCTGGCAATTGGTATGGGTATCAGTTGGTTCTCGCTACTTGCAGGCGAAATTATCTCAGGCCAGTACGGCATAGGTTACTTCACCTGGAACGCCTACTCGCTCATTAACTACCCGGATATTGTTGTGGGGATGCTTATTATCGGTGGTTTGGGAACCCTCTCTACCTATCTGGTCAAGCTAATGATGAAGCCAGCGCTGCGCTGGAAAGACAAGCAGCGGTGATCAATAGCTATGTCCCGAATTGATTTCATAAAGAATACCCTGTGGCAGAACCTTTTAGCTTGGCTGGGCCTGGCGGTTGTTTTCTCGGTGCTTTATTACTTGGCGTTAATGATGGCCTTAATCATCCGCTTCGAGGGCCTACCTAATTATCTTAACTTTCATGCCTGGGCATTTAATATCGAGCGCATATGGCTTTCCACACCCTCATGGCTCGACATGCTACTTATTATGAAAGACGAATGGTTGCTGGAAATTGGGTTTATGAATTATGACTACGGTACTGGTATTTCAGAGTGGAGTTTGTTTATCGCGCCGGTCAAAGTCTTGGGGGTGCTGTTACTAGGCATTCTGTTATCAGCAAACTACCTATTACTGCGCAATGGCAATCGAGTGTGCTCCCCTAGAGCGACTCGCGGTGCCGGTGTAGCTACAGGCCTTGGTGCTACCCTGGTTTCACTCGCCTCGATCACCATGTCTTGGGTAGTCTGTTGTTCCACGCCTACTTGGGTGGTAGGGCTAGCTATGATGGGTCTTGGTGTATCAACCTCTCTGTGGCTTGAGCCCGTAGGTGTCTGGGTCAATATTGCCGGTTATTTTTTTCTGCTGGCCTCTTTATACATAGCCGCTTCTCGCGCGACAGCTAACTCTCGGTATCAAGTCGACGCCCATATTTAAAACCAGTTTAGGAAATAGCAATGAACGCAGATGTAATTTCAATGTATAAAAATAAAGCCAAAAAAGCTGCCGGCAATGGTAAACCTGGGCGCATCGATATTCAGGGTGTCAGTATTGTTTTTGGCTCTGGGGCTGACGAGAACGTAGCTGTCAAAGAGACAAGCTTGACCATTAATCCCGGTGAATTTGTCTGTATTCTTGGCCCCTCAGGCTGCGGTAAATCCACGCTCCTTAATTCGGTCGCGGGCTATGTAACGCCTTCTTCTGGCCAGGTGTTGGTTGACGATGAGCTAATTACCATTCCGGGTCCGGATCGGGGCATGGTATTTCAGCAGTACTCGCTTTTCCCATGGAAGACCGTGGTAGAAAATATCGGTTTTGGCCCGAAGTTAGCGGGTTGTAGCAAGGATGAATGTAGTTCTATCGCCAACACCTTTTTAGCTATGATTGGGCTCAGCAAGATAGCTGATAGTTTCCCCGGTGAACTTTCCGGTGGTATGCAGCAGCGAGTTGGTATCGCTCGCGCTCTGGCCAATTATCCCCGTGTGTTGTTGATGGATGAGCCGTTTGGGGCTCTGGATGCGCAGACCAGAATTATGATGCAGGAAAGCCTGCTCAATATCTGGTCTGAGTTTGGTATAACTGTGTTATTTGTCACTCATGATGTTGACGAGGCAATCTTTCTCGCAGACCGTGTTTTGGTAATGAGCGCCAGCCCAGGTTCGGTGATTGCTGACCTTAAAGTCGATCTGGAGCGACCGCGGAAACCGGAAATGGCCACATCTGATGGTTTTGTTGAGTTAAAGAAACAGTGCCTGGGTCATATTCGTGCAGAGAGTCTCAAAGCTTTTGAGCAGGTTGGAGCCTAGACTATGCGGCCGAAACGCACTAGTTTCCTTATCGGTCTATTCTTGGTGGCTCAGTGTCTGCTTATCAGTCAGGCTCATTCAGCTACCGAAGACTATGTGACACTTAGGGCTCCCAATGAGGTCAAGCCGTTCTTGCTCAGTGATCAATACAATCAGCCCTTTGGGCTGGAGAGATTAAAAAATCATTGGTCACTAGTGTTTATTGGCTTTACTACCTGTCCGGATGTCTGTCCGGTCACTCTGGCAAATCTAGAAGCAGTGCGAGCCGAGATGGGCCTGCGACTGAGTCCAGGGCTTATTCCTCGCATACTCTTTCTGGCTGTAGATCCGGACCGTGATATCCCCGTTTTAAAGGACTATCTTGCCTATTTTCACCCCGAATACATAGGCTTAACTGGTGAGGTTAGTCAGATTGATAATCTTATTAAAAGTCTGAATGCCTTTTATCGTCTGGACAAAAAGACACCAGACGACAGTGAATACGATGTGTTGCACACCGCCTTTGTATCAGTGATTAACCCCAGAGGAGAAATGGTCGCCAAACTGAACCCGCCGTTCCATCCTCATAGGACAGGAGATTATCTGATTCAATTAATTCGAGGAGTCCAGTTTGATGATTAGGATAGTTGCGTTAGGCGTATTGGTTACTGCCTTGCTGGCATATATGTATCTGAGTGTAAGTCGCCCTGATAATAAAATTCAGGTGGTAGATGCCTGGTCGCCGGCAGCACCACCCACAATGGCAATGCATGCGGGTTATTTGAGTTTGCAAAACCATTCCAGCGACAGTATTGAACTGGTAGAGGTGTCGAGTCTTGCTTATGAGAGTATTGAGATTCACCAGTCCCTATCGATTGATGGTGTTCTAAGCATGCGCATGCTGCCCAGCCTATCTGTTGAGCCTCGTGCCAAAGTTCAATTTAAGTCCGGTGGCCTGCATCTTATGATGCGCAAACCATTGGCGCCAAGACCACTAGGGGGCAGCTTCCCGGTCAGCTTCAAGTTTGCAGATGGTGCTGTCATTGAGTTTTTGATGCAGGTTTCAAAGACTGGTCTGGTAGATACAGAGACTAGTAGCACCGACACCCATCATCACCATCACTAAATGTCAGCACAGATGATGGGAATACGGGCAAGTCTTTTTAAGGTGAGCATCTTAGCAATGGTCTGTGGTTATACATCACCTTATATTGCGGCAGGAATGATTGATAAAGAGGGAATGGCAGAGTGGGAGATCTGCGCCATGTGCCACAGTCTCAACGGTATTAGCCGGATGGCGAAGTTCCCCAAGTTGGCGGGTCAAAAGCCAGCTTATATCAGTAAGCAGTTCAGAGATTTTAACGCCGGACGAAGAACTAACGATGGTGGGCAGATGGAAGCTATCACCACAGAAGTGGATATGGATGCCATAGAGGCCATAGCTCATTATTTTGCCCAGCTACCGCTGCCATCGGCTGCCCAATTAGGGTCAGATCCCCAAACTGTACAGCTGTTTAATGAAGGCGAAAAAATATTTTATCAGGGTATCGGCACAACCCAGGCCTGCGCGAACTGTCATGACCGATCAGGCGGGCGAGAAAAACAGCAAATCGCTGCCGATGCTCCTTGGTTATTTGGTCAGCATAAGGCTTATCTGGTTAAGCAGTTAGAAGACTTTAAGTCTGCAAATCGAACCAATGATGTGACTGCTAGTATGCACAAGATAGCCACAAATTTGTCTCCGCAAGCTATAGAGGCGGTGACAGTTTTTCTTGCCCATAAACAGCCAGGAAAAGAGTCAAAATAGGGATATATTTGCACCTGTTAGGTGCATGAGATGGTGCCATTTTGGTGCTCTTTTATATTTTGCACCATTTGGCTGCAGGCCAGTGATATTGAGGGTTTCAGGCATATTTCATTTGCAATAAATCTTGTTATTACTTGTTATGACAAGTACAATTTGAGGCTCAGAATCGGGGGTCGGATATGGGTGCTTTAGTCAACGAAAATATGTCTCATTTACCTCTTTATATGCAGATAAAAGAGGCATTAAAAAAGGATATCTTGGGCGGGCGCTACGCCCCTTACCAGAAGATGCCTTCTGAGAGTGAGCTGATGTCATCGTTTGGTGTCAGTCGCATAACAGTTCGACAGGCGTTGAGGTATTTACATGTCGAAGGCTTGATTTTTACGTCCCAGGGCAAGGGCACTTTCGCCAGCAAACCTAAGGCCACCCAGGATGTGAAATATCTACAGGGATTTGCTGAAGCCATGGGCCCCAAAGGTTATGAAGCCTCAGCTAGGTTAATCAGTATTCGTGAAATGACGCCGAGCCGAGAAGTGCGCAGTAAATTGGGTGTATTAGCGAAAGACTGTGTTGTTGAGGTGGTAAGAGTGAGATATCTAAACCGCGAGCCGGTTTCTGTTGATACCTCTTATTTCCCTACAGACATAGGGCGAAAATTATTTTCAAAGGACATGGTTGGCGATATTTTTCCGCTGCTGGAAAACGAGTTAAGAATTGAATTGGGGCATGCGGAGGTTAGTTTAGAAGCGCGGCCAGCGGATGCCAGTATTGCTAAATTACTCGACTGTGAGTCTGGTAGTCCGATTATGTGGGTACAGCGGTTGACCCATGACCGTTCAGGAAACCCCGTTGATTTTGAATATCTGGCATTTCGTGGTGACACCTATAAGTACCAGTTCCAGATAGAAAGATCGTAATTGCAAAACACGTGTTTTTTGTATGCTGTAAAAAATTAATCGGTGGGAGAAATTCCACTTAAATATCGTAAATAGGACGAGGAAACATATGAATCTCCCTGACGACATATCGGTAAAAGACATTGATGTATTGATCATCGGTGGTGGTACTGCCGGTCCCATGGCAGCAGTAGCCGCCAAAGAAAAGAATCCGGAAGCATCGGTGATGCTGCTAGAGAAGGCCAATGTAAAGCGGTCTGGTGCCATTAGTATGGGTATGGATGGTCTCAATAATGCTGTTGTGCCTGGGCACTCTACGCCCGAGGACTATGTAAAAGAGATCACCATTGCCAATGATGGAGTGCTCTTGCAAAAAGGTGTGATGACCTATGCTGAGAATTCTTTTGCAATGATTCAAAAACTTGATAACTGGGGCGTTTATTTTCAAAAGGACGAAACCGGCGAATACGATATGAAAAAGGTGCATCATTTGGGCACCTACGTGTTACCCATGCCTGAGGGGCATAACATCAAAAAAATCCTCTATCGCCGTTTACGCCGTCATCGTGTGGTCGTCGAAAATCGCTTCCAAGCGATTCGTGTGATTAAAGATAGTGAAGGCAATGCCTGCGGTTGTATCTCACTTAATACACGTACTGCCGAAGTGTTAGTAATTCGCGCCAAATCAGTCGTTATGTGTACTGGTGCTGCGGGCCGCATTGGTTTGCCGGCATCTGGCTATCTGTACGGTACTTATGAGAATCCATCCAACTGTGGCGATGGTCATTCTATGGCCTACCAGGTGGGTGCCGAGCTAACTGGTCTTGAGTGCTATCAAATTAACCCTCTGTTGAAAGACTACAATGGCCCCGCATGTGCCTATGTAACTGGCCCCCTTGGCGGTTATACCGCCAACTCTAAAGGTGATCGCTTTATTGAGTGCGATTACTGGAGTGGTCAAATGATGATGGAGTTTTTTAATGAGCTGCAGGGCGGCAATGGCCCGGTGTTTCTGAAACTTGATCATTTGGCTGAAGAGACTATTCAAGAAATCGAACATGTTCTTCACACCAATGAACGCCCCAGTCGCGGTCGTTTCCACGATGGTCGCGGTGTTGACTACCGAACCAAAATGGTTGAAATGCATATTTCCGAAATCGGCTTTTGTGCTGGTCATTCAGCCTCTGGCGTATGGACCAATGAAAAAGGTGAGACCACCGTACCTGGTTTATATGGTGCTGGTGATATGGCTTCGATCCCTCATAGTTATATGCTCGGCGCATTTGTCTTCGGTGAAATCTGTGGCACTAATGCCGCTGAATTTGCTGCTGGACGAGAGTTTGCTGAGCTAGATGTCGATTTTATCACCGCAGAGCGAGACCGAATCCTTGCGCCAATGAAAAGATCTGATGGTATTCCGCCCAGCCAGTTCGAATATAAAGTCCGTCGCCTGGTCAATGACTACCTACAGCCACCCAAGGTCACAAAGAAAATGGATATTGGTCTGCAACGGTTGGAGGCTATGGAGGAAGATATCCAATACCTCTATGCGCGTGACGCTCATGAACTCCTCAGAGCCAACGAAGCTCAGCATATTTATGACTGCGCCAAAATGGCGGCCGTGGCATCCATGTATCGCACAGAGAGCCGGTGGGGTCTTTACCACCATTATGTGGATTATCCCGAGAAAAATAATGAAGACTGGTTCTGCCATGTTCAGTTATACAAAAATGACAGTGGCGAAATGGTTTGCAAGACTCGCCCAATCGACCCCTATGTTGTCGAGCTAGATGACAGCGAAAAGAATGCCTACGCACAAATGCGCGTTCAGCAGGCCGGCTAAATAACTAAATTTATGGAGCATTATCAATGCCAATAGCATCACAAATTTCAATGGTTCCCGTCGTAGTAGATGACGACAAATGTATCGCAGAAAAAGGTTGTCGGACCTGTATCGATGTCTGCCCGCTAGATGTTTTATGGATAAATGAAGAGTCAGGAAAGGCTCATATGAAGTATGACGAATGCTGGTATTGCATGCCCTGTGAGACAGACTGCCCGACAGATGCAGTAACAGTAAATATTCCTTACTTATTGCGCTGAGGCTATCTATGTCAAATTTTACAGATCCACTATTAATTTCGATTGAGACACGACTACAGGATGCAGACCCAGGTATCCGCAGAGTAGCGGTTATGGAATTGGTCGATAGCCCAGAACCCGAAGCAGTCGAACTATTAATTACTGCCCTCAGCGACTCTGAAGCTGACGTACGTATGGAAGCCGCCAAGGTTATCGATGAATTTGAACCCATCGACATGATGGATGCGCTGGTTGAAGCTCTGACTGCGCCGGACGAAAACGTACGCAACGCAGCTGCAAGCGCCCTGGCAGACTTAAAAGATAAGTCGGTAGCGCCAGCACTGTTGGAGGCCTTAAAGAAAGATGATGTTTTTGTTCTGTCTGCTGTGTTGCGGGCTCTCAAGCAACTGCGGATCAAAGATGCTCGCTCGTATGCGATTGAGCTTTTGCAGCATGCTCACCCGAGCGTGCGCAGAGAAGCAGTAGGTGTATTGGGTTATCTCCAGGACGTTGAGAACCTACCTCAGTTGATGTCAGTAGTCAGTAATGACGCCGACGCTGAAGTTCGGCGGGCTGCGGTGGGGACCTTGATTTTTGCTCCCGCACCTATGGTTTCTGACACGCTTATGTCAGCCATCACCGATGAAAACTGGCTAGTGCGAGTTGAGTCAATTAAGGGATTGGGCAAGCTCAAGGTGGCTGAATCACTGGGTCTGCTAATCTCGGCGATAGATGATGAGCGCTGGCAGGTGCAGGAAAAAGCGGCCGAGGCCATCGGTATTCTTGGTAACCCAGAAGGGATTTCTGCACTCGCTAAGTGCATCGAAGACCCGATCAGTAATCTGCGTAAATCAGCGGTTGCTGCCCTGGGTGAAATTAAACATGTTGATGGTGTCCCCCTCCTGGAAATTGCTAAGAATGACAATGATCCAGATGTGCGGAAATTGGCCCGTTGGGCCAGTGAGCGTATCGCAGATGCTGCAGAAGCGGAGGCATAGATAATGACTTTTGTGGTTACTGAGCAATGTATTAAATGTAAGTTTACTGATTGCGTTGACGTGTGCCCGGTAGATTGCTTTCACGAAGGTCCCAATTTCGTGGTTATTAACCCAGAGGGCTGCATTGACTGCGCTCTCTGCGTACCAGAGTGTCCTGTGGATGCGATTTTTGACGAAGCGGATCTACCCGATGAGTTTCAGGAGTATATCCAGATCAATGCCGATTTATCCGAGACATGGCCTGAGATAACAGAAACCACAGATCCGCTTCCGGATGCGCAAGAGTGGGCTGACCAACCGGGTAAGCGCGATGCGCTAATTATGAACCTGTGACTAACCTCGATCTTAGGTTTTATCAATTCGGGTACACCCATAGATGAATTTAGATGCACCTCATTCGGTTAAATACAAAAAGCAGTCTGAGGCTCTGGAGCTTATATGGGCCGATGGTAGTAAAAGCTCGATTTCTGGACAGGCCCTAAGAAGGTACTGCGCCTGCTCTGTTTGTCGAGCTAAAAAACAAGTTGGTATTGATGTCATAACGGATAAAGCCCAGGTATCGAATATCCTGCCAATGGGCACTTCCGGAATTCAAGTTATCTTCGCTGATGGTCATGATAAGGGTATTTATCCCTGGCCTTACCTACAGGCCATAGCAGCAAATCGGGCAATGGAACTGATTAATTGAATATAGCCCTGGCAGGCGCATAGAAAACCACGCTTGCGGTTAGTTACTAAGTTTTTATTTGATGGGCCTTGGGCCCTTTTATTCACTCTTTATAGGAATGCTTAAGTTATGGCTACACTGATGACTGAGACAGTCACCGAGGTAAATCATTGGAACGATACGCTGTTTAGTTTTAAAACAACTCGAGATATGGGTTTTAAGTTTGAAAATGGTCATTTCACAATGATAGGGCTCCAGCAGGAGGATCGTCCTCTACTTCGGGCCTACAGTATCGTTAGTGCCAATTACGAAGAAGAGCTAGAGTTTTTTAGCATTAAAGTGCCTGATGGCCCACTCACCTCCAAACTTCAGCACCTTAAAGTGGGTGACGAGATATTGGTTAACAGCAAATCTACTGGAACATTGACCGTTGGCAATATGCTGCCTGGAAAGCATCTTTATCTATTTAGCACAGGTACTGGCTTAGCGCCTTTTTTAAGTATTATCCGAGATCCAGAGTGTTACGAAGCCTATGACAAAATCATACTTACCCATGGTGTTCGCAATGTAAATGAGCTGGCATACCAGGATCTAGTGACTAACCTGTTGCCCAATAATGAATATTTTGGCGAAGAAGTACGTGACAAATTAATCTATTACCCGACGGTAACTCGCGAGGATTATAAATTTCAGGGGCGTATCACTGATCTGATTGTCTCAGGTAAATTATTTGATGATATAGGCCTGCCGCCACTGGACCCTGAAGTAGATAGAGCCATGTTATGTGGCAGTCCAGCTATGCTCAAAGACACTGTAAAAATTTTGGACGAGCGAGGGTTTGTTGAAACTCGCCACGGTGAGCTTGGCACCTATGTTATCGAACGCGCCTTTGTTGAATAACCAGTGACATTGTCCTCAGAAGAATTAGTTCACCAAATCCTAGAGACTACTCTGGACCCATTTTTGCAACAGGACTATGCAAGCTTGGGTGCTATAGACCAGTTGTCGGTGCGCGATAACCAAGTTTTTTTAAAATTAAAACTGGGTTATCGAGGTATTACCTCTGAGGCCAGGATTGCGCTCAGTATCAAGGCTAAGTTACAGGCCGCTGGGTTTTCGGATCCGCAGGTAGAGATTAGTGGCGATGTGACCGCCTGTCCCGGTCAGACCGGCACTGGGCATCTACGGGAAATCAAAAATATTATTATGGTGGCTTCCGGCAAAGGCGGTGTCGGCAAGTCCACTACGGCGGTTAACCTTGCCTTAGCACTGCATGCTGAGGGCGCTAAAGTGGGGCTTTTAGACGCTGATATTTATGGTCCTAGCCAGCGCACCATGCTGGGTGTTGCAGATGATGTAAAGCCGGAGCTAGTGGATGAAAAATTTCTAAAGCCGGTTATTCGCATGGGCATAAAGTCTATGTCTGTGGGTTATTTGTCTGAAGAAAAGGCTCCGATGATTTGGCGTGGGCCTATGGCCACACGCATGCTAAGTCAGCTTCTGGAACAGACCATTTGGGGCGAACTGGATTATCTTGTGGTCGATATGCCTCCGGGAACAGGAGATATTCAAATATCCCTGGCCCAGAAGCTCAGTGTGTCTGGCGCAGTGGTTGTTACTACCCCTCAGGAGGTAGCTCTTATCGATGCCAGAAAGGGCATTGAAATGTTCAATAAAGTGGGTATCCCTGTGCTGGGCATAGTGGAAAATATGGCCACGCATATCTGCTCTAACTGTGGCTATGAAGAATCCATATTTGGCCAGCAAGGTGCTCAAACGATGGCACAAGAATATAATACGGCAATGCTTGGCTCTCTGCCTCTGGATGCCCGCATAAGGAAGGATGTCGACCAGGGGTTGCCGACGGTTGCGACCGACCCTCTAGGTGCTTTGTCAGCCGCTTACATCGCAGTGGGGCAACAGGTGGCAGCACAGCTATGGTTGAACAATAAAGTTATGCATGCACCGCCATCAATTGTTATGGTAGACGACTAGGTCTTTAGTAAGTAGTACACTCAGTAGCTAGGGCTTAGCTTTTGAGGGATTGCTTGACCACTGTATAAAAATAACAGGGAGCCTATATATGCCAACCAGGTATCTCAACAGTTGCGTTGCTGCACTCAGCCGCGAGTGATGCTGTTATCGACGAGATTATTTTAAACTGGCTAGCTGTTGTTAGTGTCGAAAGTTAGATAGTCGCCGTAGTCCAGCAACTGAAAGATTGTCTGCAAACTGTGGTAGCCGTCTGGGCGGCGGCCTGTGATATGCAGAAAAAGATTTACTTTAGCCGGCGA